>JBIKWU010000003.1:0-46973 GCA_044356115.1 Burkholderiaceae bacterium | reverse complement strand
CTGCTGCGCCTCGAGGGGCTCGATGCCGCCGGCATCGAGCGCTCCGCGCGCGAGCGCTTCCCGGATCTTTGCGCGGCCGCCGTCGCGCCGGCCTCGGCCGTGGCCGGCGTGGCCTGATCCCCAACATTCCGGAGTCTTCATGAACACACGCGAATCGGGCGCCCCCCTGAACGGCCCCATGCCCGATGTCCAGGGCAGCCTCGACGAGCGCCGCCTTGCGATTCAGCGGGTGGGAGTCAAGGGCGTGCGCTATCCCCTGCGCTGGCGTACCGCCGATGGCGGCGTACAGCCCTCGGTGGGTGAATTCGCCCTCTACGTGTCTCTGCCCGAGGACCAGAAGGGCACCCACATGTCGCGCTTCATCGGGCTGCTCGAGGAGATCGCCCAGCCCGACGCGCCGGCGCTCGATGTTGCCGCGGTGGTCGCGCTGCATCGGCGCATGCTCGGCCTGCTCGAGGCCGGTCGTGGCTGCATCGAGATGAGCTTTGCCCTGTTCGTGCGCAAGACCGCGCCGGTCTCGGGCGTGCAGAGCCTGCTCGACTACCAGGTCCGGGTGGTGGTCGACGGCGACGCCGCCTCGCCAGCGGCCACCCTCACGGTGGTGGCGCCGGTCAAGAGCCTGTGCCCCTGCTCCAAGACCATCTCCGACTACGGCGCCCACAACCAGCGCTCCCACATCACGCTGTCGGTGCGCACCCGCGAGCCGATGTCTCCCGAGGCGCTGATCCGCATCGCCGAGGAGGAGGCCTCCAGCGAGATCTACGGGCTGCTCAAGCGGGTCGACGAGAAGTTCATCACCGAGCGCGCCTACGACAATCCCAAGTTCGTCGAGGACCTGGTGCGCGATGTCGCCGGGCGGCTGCGCGACCACCCCGCGGTGATCGGCTTCGTGGCCGAGGCCGAGAACTTCGAGTCCATCCACAACCACTCCGCGTATGCGCGGATCGAGTCGGCCCCGGTCTGAGCGCGGGCGCCGGCCGGTCGAAAGCGCCGAATAGACGGGGCGCCGCGCGGAACTTCTGCGCAACGCCGACCGCCTCGGCCGGGCATGCTGGCGGGGTTGCATCCTGGCAATCGCGGCCTTCGGGCCGGATCGCCGGCGCTGCCTTCCCCTCCTGCCGCAGGGTTGCCCATGAACGATCCCCACGAGGCCGCGAGCGTCGCACCGGCCGAGCCGTCAGACAGCGCTGGCGTCATCGCCGCCCTCACCGGGCTGGCGCCGGTTCCCGGGTTGCTGGCCGATCTGCCTGGATTCGTGTGCTGGTCGCCCGGCGACGCGATTGCCCGGGTCTCCTCGCGCGCGCTCGAACTGCTCGGCATCGCCGGTGGTGATTCCATGCAGGCGCGAGCCCGGCTCTGGCAGGGGTTCGAGCGGACCGACCAGGAAGCGATCGAGCAGGCCTGCGAGCTGGTGCGCCCGGGCTGTGATCCGGTCGTCCTGAGCCTGCGCTGCGCGGTGGCGTCGGCCGGCTGGATCCGGGTGGTCATCGATGCGCTGGTCCATGTCACCAGCCTGAGCTGGGACGTCTGCGTGGTGGTCACCCCCTGCCTGCCGCCCGATCAGGAGGGCCTCGCCGGTGGGCGTCTGATCTGCTACGACGGCCTGACCGGTGAGGCCAACCGGCTGCAGTTCCGGGACCAGGTCGGTCATGCCCTGCGCCGTGCCGCCCGCGAGCGGGCGCTGCTGGCGGTGATGTCGATCGAGGTCATGCTCGATGAACCGCTGACGCCGGCGCAGGCCCGCGGGGTCGAGGACTTCGCCGGACGCCTGCTGCGCGCGGTGTCCCTGCGCATCGGCCGGGCGCTGCGCGCCGAGGATCTGGCAGCGGTCAGCCTGGCACCGATCCACCCTGCCGACGGCGAGCGCGACACCGTCGGGCGCTTCGCCGTCATGCTCGGCAGCATCGCCGAACCGCAGGACGCGATCCGGGTGGCGGTGCGCATCGACGAGCTTCTGTCGGCGCCCCTCACGATCGACGGCAGCCGGGTGAGCGCGCGCCCGCGCACCGGAATCGCGCTGTATCCCTGGGACGATGCGCAGGCCGCCGGCCTGTTGCGCTGCGCGGATGCCGCGCTCGAGCGCGCCGGCCGCGAGCCGGGGGCGGTGCGATTCTTCAGCAAGCCGATCAACGATCTGGCCGCCGACCGCCTCGCCCTGGAGGGGAACCTGCGCGATGCGGTGAGCGGCGAGGGTTTCACGCTGCATTTCCAGCCGCGGCTGGATGCCGCTACCCGCTGCGTGGTGGGCCTCGAGGCGCTGCTGCGCTGGCGACAGCCCGGTCAGGGTCTCACCCGGCCGGGCAGCTTCATCGACGTGGCCGAGCAGTCCCGACTGATCGTGCCGATCGGCCACTGGGCGATCCGCGAGGCCTGCCGGCAGAACCGTGCCTGGCAGCTGGCTGGCCTGCCGGCGGTGCCGGTGTCGGTCAATGTGTCGATGGTGCAGTTCCGCGACGAGGGCTTCGTCGCCGCGGTGGCGGCGTTGCTCGCCGAGACCGGGCTGGCGCCGGAGCTGCTGGAGCTGGAGATCGCCGAGCCGGCGCTCGCGGCCGACATCGCCGACGTGCTGCGGGTGATGCGTGCGCTCAAAGCGCTCGGCGTGCGGCTGTCGATCGACGGCTTCGGCACCGGTCACACATCGCTGGCCTGTCTGCGCGAGTACCCGATCGACGCCATGACCATCGACCGCGCCTTCATCGCCGACATCGACCGTCATCCACGCGGGGCGGCCACCGCCTGCGCCCTGATCGATCTGGCCGGTCGCTTCGGGATCGCGGTCACCGCGGTCGGGGTCGAGACCGAGCGGCAGCGCCGTCTGTTGCTGGAACACGGTTGTGGCCGCATGCAGGGCCTGCTCTTCGCCCGTCCGGGCTCGGCCGAGGTGATCGAGGGCCTGTGGCGCGAAAGCCTGGACGAGGCGCTGCCGGTTCGCGCGGTGCCGATCGTGCCGGTGAGCGGCCCCTCCACCATGCAGTAGGGGCGCACCCGCGCCGTCCCCGAGCCGGTCGCGCCGGGGATGCCCCGCCTCAGCTCAGGAAGCGCGCGATCCGCTGGTCGATGCGGACCTGCAGGTCGTGAATCTGCGCGACGAGGGCGGCCGCCGCGGCCACCTCGCCGCCGTGGCGAAACTGCTCCAGCTGTCGGCTCAGCCGCGCCAGGCCCATCGCGCCGACCGCGGCGGCGGCCGACTTGGTGCGATGCCCCAGCGCCCCGACGGCGGCGAGATCCTGGCGGGCGATGGCGGCGTCGAGTTCGGTCAGCGTCTGGCGCATCGAGTCGGTGAACATGGTGGCGGCGCGCCTGACCACCTCCATGCGCCCGCCCAGGGTCGCGGTCAGCACCGCGAGATCGATCACTTCAGGATCGCCGCTCGGATCGCCGGGGGCCAGGGCCGCGTCTGCGTCCGCCTCCGGGCTCGTCGACGGCGCCGCCTGCGCCACCTGGTCCTCGTTCTCGGCGATGCCCTCGGGCTGGCCGGCGGGCTCGGAGGCCTCGTGCGTTGCCGGAACCTCCGGCAGCCACTTCGAGACCATGGCGTACAGCCGCTGGGCGAGCACCGGCTTGGTGAGGAAGTCGTTCATCCCCGCCTCCAGGCAGCGCTGCCGGTCCTCCTGGCGGGCATTGGCGGTCATGGCGATGATCGGCACGCCCGACACTGCCGGCAGGTGGCGGATCGCCCGGGTGGCCTCGAGCCCGTCCATGACCGGCATCTGCATGTCCATCAGCACGCAGTCGAAGGTCTCCTCGCGCAACCGCGCGACCGCCTCCTCGCCGTCGGCGGCCACGGTCACGTGCGCGCCGATCTGCTGCAGCAGTTCGGTGGCCACCTGCTGGTTGAACTGGTTGTCATCGACCACGAGCACCCGCCGACCGTGGATGCGCGCGCGCTGCTCGGCGCTCGGCGCGGCCGCCCAGGAGCGGGCTGCCGCCTCGAGGTCGGATTCTTCCCGGCCGCCCTCTTCGAGCCGGTCACCCCAGCTCAGCCTCAGGGTCAACCAGAAGCTGCTGCCCTCGCCGAGCTGGCTCTCCACACCGACCTCGCCGCCCATCAGATCGGCCAGCTGTCGGCAGATCGCCAGGCCCAGGCCGGTGCCGCCATAGCGGCGCGTGGTCGACGCGTCGACCTGATGAAAGGGCTGGAACAGCGTGTCGACCTGCGCCTCGCTCATGCCGATGCCGTTGTCGCTGACCTCGAACCGGACCTGCGCGCCCTGATCGTCGCGGCGCAGGCAGCGCGCGCGCACCACCACCCGGCCACGATCGGAGAACTTGATCGCGTTGCCGGCGAAATTGAGCAGCACCTGACCCAGGCGCAGCGGATCGCCGCGCATCGGCCGCGCCAGTTCGGGGTCGGTCTCGAACACCAGCATCAGGCCCTTGCGGTCGGCGCCGTCGCCGAGCTGGCTGGCCACCGAGGCCATGAGCGAGGCGATCGTGAAGTCGGTGAGGTCGATCTCCAGCTTGCCGGCCTCCAGCTTGGAGAAGTCGAGGATGTCGCTGATGATGCCCAGCAGGTGCTGGCCCGACTGGCCGATCTTCTCGAGGTAGTCGCGCAGGCGGGGGTTGGGATCGGCACGCTGGGCGAGATAGGTCAGGCCGATGATGCTGTTCATCGGCGTGCGGATCTCGTGGCTCATGTTCGACAGGAACTCGCTCTTGGCCAGGTTGGCCGCGTCGGCCTGCCGCCGGGCAAGCTCCAGCTCGCGGGTGCGCTCCAGGATTCGCGACTCCAGGCTGGCGTTGAGCTCGGCCAGGCTGCGCTCGGCCAGCCGGCGCGCGGTGACGTCCCGGAAGCTGAACACCTGGCCGCTGCCGCGGCCTCCGGCCTCGAGCACCGAGCGGTGGCATTCGAAGATGCGGCCGTCGCTCAGTTCGAGCGTGAAGGTGGACTGGCCATGGTAGGGCGGGGGCTCGTCGGTGGACAGCCGGGCCTGGCGCAGCCGGCTGTTCATGCTGTCGATGATCGGAGCCGCGTCATCGCCTTCGGCCGGCGCGGGCATCGCCCACATCCGCGAGAGCAGGTGATTGGCAGCGAGCACCCGGCCGATGGTGTCGGTGACCAGGATGCCATCGGCGGTGGCCTCGAGCGTGGCGGCCAGCACCGCGTTGGAGCGCGCGAGCGCGAGGTGCGTGCGCACCCGGCTGCGCACCACCGCCGGACTGATCGGCTTGGCGATGAAGTCGACCGCCCCGGCGTCCAGGCCGCGGGTCTCGTCGGCAGGGTCGTGGTGCGCGGTGACGAAGATCACCGGGATGGCCCGGGTCTGCGGATCGGCCTTGAGGCGCCGGCAGACTTCCAGCCCGTCGATGCCGGGCATGACCACGTCGAGCAGAACGAGGTCAGGGCTCTCCTCGCGACACAGGTTCAGGGCCCGCTCGCCGCTGGTGGCCTGCAGCACCCGGTGCTCGTCGGACAGGGCCTGATAGAGCATGCGGATGTTGATGGGCTGGTCGTCGACCACCAGCACGCAGCTGCGTCGCAGCCCGCGCTGTGTCTCGGCAGCGCCGTGTCCGGAGGCAGGCTGAGGCGCCGATTCGGTCATGAGGACAGCGACCCCAGCAGGCTGCGACAGGCGGTGAGCGCGAGGTCGAAATCCAGCACGGCCATGGCCTCGTCCAGTGTCTTGAGGCTGCCGGCCTGCACCTGCGCGCCCAGGGCCGGCCTGAGCGACTCGAACACATCGATGGCCCGCATGTCGGCATGCCCGAGCAGTTCGATCAGTTCGTTCAGAGCCTGGCGGATACCGCTGGCGTCGCGCGAGCCCACCAGCGCCACGGGCTCGCCCAGCGAGGATTCGATCAGCACCAGACCGGCGCGGGCCTGCTCAGCGGCGGCCATCAGTTCGGCGACCGCATCGGGCGCCGGCGCGGTCGCGTCCGTCCTGAGCGCCGTCTCGATTCGGCCGGCCATCTCGGCCAGCCGCGAGGCCCCGAGCATCGCGGCCAGGCCGCGCAGGGTGTGCATCTCGCGCATCATGACGCCGAGATCGGCGGTGGCGGCAACGGTCTGCAGCCGGCTGGTCATCGCCGGCAGGTCGGCGGCGAAGCCGTGCAGCATGCGCAGGTAGATGGCGGTCTCGCCCTCGATGCGCGCCAGGGCAGCCGGCAGGTCGATGCCGTGCCGGGCGGCGTCGGCGACCAGCGCGGCTGGCAGGCTGTCCACGACGCCCGCGGCCGCGTCTTTCGGCATGCCGGCCGGGGCCATCGGCGGCGCCAGACCGGGGCGCGCGTGGCGCAGCAGTGCGCCCACCAGGGCGGCCAGTTCGAAGGGCTTGCCCACGTGGTCATTCATGCCGGCGGCCAGACAGGCCTGGCGATCGCTGTCGGCGGCGTTGGCGGTCATGGCGATGATCGGCAGATCGTGCATGCCCAGCCGGCCGCGAATCTCGGCGGTGGCGCTCAGCCCGTCCATCTCGGGCATCTGCAGGTCCATCAGCACCGCGTCGAAGGGCGGGTCGGCCGCAGCCACCGCGGCCACGCCCAGGCGACCGTTGCCGGCGACCTCGACCAGGGCGCCTTCCAGGCGCAAGAGCTCGCGCGCCACCTGCTGGTTGTTCGGGTTGTCCTCGACCAGCAGCACCCGCAGGCCATCGAGACGCCGTACCCGGCCGCGCCGACTCCCCGCCTCGGCCGACGTGGCCTCTTCGAACTGCCGGCCGCGGGCATCGGCCACCGCGTCGAAAAGCATGGAGGCGGTCACCGGCTTGACCAGGAACCCGCCGATCAGGGCCTGCTGTGCCGGATCTCGCCGGGCGAGCAGTTCGCGGGCATGCGCGGTGACCATCATGACCAGGCAGGCCTCGGGCAGCGTGGTGGATCGGCGCAGCCGCTGGCTGGTCTCCCAGCCGTCCATGCCCGGCATCATCCAGTCGACGAAGATCGCGTCGTAGGGCCTGCCCTCCGCTGACGAGGCTTCGGCCAGGGCCAGCGCCTCCTCGCCGCCGTCAGCCAGATCGACCTGCCAGCCGAGCGTGCCGATCATGGTGGCCAGCACCTCCCGCGCGGCCGAGTTGTCATCGACCACCAGCACGCGCAGTCGCGTCAGCGCCGGATCGAGCAGCGCGCGCGGATCGGGCGCGGTGCAGTCGACCACCGGCAGGCGCAGCCGGAACCGGAAGGTGCTCCCCTGGCCCAGGGCGCTCTCGAGCGCGATGCCGCTGCCCATCAGCGAGAGCAGGCGCTCCGAGATGGCCAGGCCCAGGCCGGTGCCGCCATAGCGCCGGGTGGTGGAGGCCTCGGCCTGAGAGAAGCCGCGGAAGATCTGCGCCTGATGCTCGGGCGCGATGCCGATGCCGGTATCGCTCATGGCGAATTCCAGCAGCGCATCGTGCCCGTTGTTCTCGAGCACCTTCACCGACAGCCGCACCTCGCCATGCTCGGTGAACTTCACGGCATTGCCGCCGAGGTTGATGAGCACCTGCTGCAGGCGCATGTCGTCGCCGAGCAGGCCTCGCGGCAGCGCCGGGTCGATGTCGAAGAGCACCTCGACGTCCTTGTCGCCGATGCTCGCCGACAGGATCACCGAGAGATCGCGCAGCAGCCGGTCGAGCCGGAAGGGCTTGGGGTCGAGGCGCATCATGCCGGCCTCGGCCTTGGAAAAGTCCAGGATGTCGTTGAGCAGGCCCAGCAGCGAGCGCGCCGAGCTGTCAGCCTTGCCGGCGTAGTCGAGCTGGCGCTGGGTGAGCGGTGTGTTGCGCAGCAGGGTCAGCATGCCCAGTACCGCGTTGAGCGGGGTACGGATCTCGTGGCTCATGTTGGCCACGAACTCGCTCTTGGCCTGATCGCTGCGCTCGGCCACTTCCTTGGCGGCGCGCAGCGAGGCCTCGATCGCCTTGCGGTCGGAGATGTCGGTGCGGATGGCGATGTACTGCTCGGGCCGGCCGGTCTCGCCGAGCAGGGGAACGATGGTGGCATCGACCCAGTAGAGCCGGCCGTCGCGCGCGCGGTTGCAGATCTCGCCCCGCCACACCTGACCCTGTGCGATGGTCTGCCAGAGGTTCTCGAAGAACGCCGGCGGGTGCTCGCGCGAACCGATGATGCGGTGGTTGTTGCCGATCAGCTCCTCGCGCGCGTACCCGCTGATCTGGCAGAAGCGGTCGTTGGCGTAGGTGATCGCGCCATCGGGGTCGGTGATGCTGACGATGGCGTGCTGGTCGAGCGCGAATTTCTGGCTGTCCAGCGCCCGCCGGCTCGCCTCGCGCTCGCGCATCAGGCTGGCGGTGCGGTTGAAGAGTTCCACCACCTGGCGGATCTCCACCGGCGCGCCCACTTCCACCGGGGCGCTGGTCTGCGCGCTACCCGAGGCCAGTGCCTGCTCGAAGTCGCGCAGCCGGCCCAGCCCGCCCAGCCAGCGGCTCACCAGGATGCGCACCAGTGTCAGGCCGATGGCGAGCGCCGCCAGGCCCATGGCCAGCGCCAGCACCGACAGGTTCCAGAGATCGCCGGCCACCGAGCGGGCGTCGAACTGCAAGCGCAGCACACCGTAGTCCTTGCCGCCGACCGTCACAGCGCGATTGACGTCGTAGAGCTGCCGTTCCACCCAGTTGACCAGCGCCGCTGGCGGCGTGCCGCGGGTGGGGGCCCGGCTGGTCGTCTGGATGCGTCCCCCTCCGCGCTCGATGAACGAGGCCGACTCGAAGACCGACTCCTGGACGGCCTTGTCGAGGATCTTGCGCACGGTGTCGTAGTCGCCGATCACCACGCTGTCCTGCACGGCCTGAGCCACCACCTCGACCAGCATCACCGAGGCCTGCTGGGTGTTTTCCACCTGGTGCGTGAACTGGTGGCGCATGAAGAGGGCGAGGCCGCCACCCAGCAGGATGAGCAGGCTCGCGCCGTACAGCGCGAACACCCGGTTGACCAGCGAACCGGGCAACAGCCGTTCGAGGTGACCGAGCAGGGAGCGCATGACGGGCTTCGCCGTTCAGCGCAGGCTGGGCGGCGCCGACTGGTAGAAGGCGCGGTAGGCGCCGTACTCCGAGCCGTTGGAGGCCACGAAGTGGGTGCCTGCCGGCAGCTTGACCAGCTCCGAGGCCTGCGCCAGCACCCGCTGACCGGCGGGGTCGGTCTTCATGTCGAGGAAGGCCTTCGCCACCGCCTGCAGGTCCTTGTCGGGCACCTTGCGCGCGGCCATCAGCGCCAGGTCATGCAGCGGCTCCGACTGCCACAGCGCGCGCAGGGCCTGGTTCTCGCGACGCGACCAGCCCTCGGCGAGCTGGGTGTGGGTGCCGGCGGCCTTCACCTTGCCGCTGAGCAGTTGCGCGAAGGCGCCGTCCATGTTGCCGCCGAAGACCACCTGCACGTTGATGTTGCGCTTGAGCAGCTGCGCATAGGAGAACTTGTAGGCGACCGTGGCCTCGGGCCCGGGGAAGGCCACTTGCTGACCCTCGAGCTCCTCCAGGCGCTGGATGGGGGACGATGCCAGCACCACGATCTGGCTGTGGATGGGCGGCGTCTGCCGGCGGCCGAACACCCGCCAGCCCATCTGCTCGCGCTCGGGGCTGAACATGTGATTGGTGAACAGGAACTCCACCTCGTTGGCCAGCACGTAGGCAGTGGTGTCGGCCGAGGTGCGCCCGATCTTGAGCTGCAGCTTCACCCCGCTGCGGGCCGATACGTGCTCGATGATCGGGTTCCAGTAGCGGGCGGTGAGCTCGATGCCGTACTGGTTGACCGGCGAGAACCGGTACACCCCCGCTTCCTGGGCGCCTGCCCGACGTGGCAGTCCGGCGGCGGCGCCGATCAGCCCCAGGCCGGCGCCCAGCAGCCGCCGGCGCGCAAGCTCCGATCGCGTGTTCATGCGGTGACTCCTGTCGTGTAGGGTTCAGTCCCGGAAGTTCTCGTAGCCCAGCGGTACATCGGTGATCTCCTTGCGCAGCAGCGCGATCGCGGCCTGCAGGTCATCGCGCTTGGCCCCCGTGACCCGCACGGTATCGCCCTGGATGCTTGCCTGCACCTTCAGCTTGCTGTCCTTGATCAGCCGGACGATCCGCTTGGCGAGGTCGCCGCTCACGCCGTGGCGGATGGTGATCGGTTGCTTGAGCTTGTCGCCGGAGATCTTCTGCGGATCGCCGTTCTCCAGGAATCGCACGTCGACTCCCCGCTTGGCGAACTTGGCCAGCAGCACATCACGCACCTGGCCGAGCTTGAAATCGTCATCGGCGTAGGCGGTGAGTTCGCGTTCCTTCTGCTCGATGCGGGCGTCGGACCCCTTGAAGTCGAAGCGGTTGGCGATCTCCTTGTTGGCCTGGTCGAGCGCGTTGCGCACCTCCACCAGACTGGCCTCGGACACGACGTCGAATGAAGGCATGGTTTTCCTTTCGGGGCGGCCGGGCGTGCTCAGCCCAGCGGTTTCTCGAGAAACACCGCGCGGCCGAGGGCCGGGTCGAGCGCATAGCCGTGGAATCCGGCCTGCTGGTAGGCGCGCAGCGCGCCGGTGTTGCCCTCCAGTACCTCGAGGGTCAGCTTGCAGCAGCCGCGCGCCTGGGCCTCGGTCTGCGCTGCCGCCAGCAGTGCCCGTGCGATGCCGCGGCGCTGGAAGCGCGGGCTCACCGCGATGTCATGGATGTTGAGCAGCGGCTTGGCCCGGAAGGTGGACACGCCCTCGAAGCAGTTGATCAGGCCGGCCGGCTCGGCGCCGACGAATGCCAGCCAGCCCAGGAAGTGCGGCCGGGCCGCCAGCAGATCGGGCAGCGCCGCGCGGGCCTGCGGGTCGAGCGGGTAGCCGCGGCCGGTGGGCCCGCTGGCGTACTCGTCGAGCAGGCGCAGCAGGGCCTCGCGGTGGGCCGGCTCATCCAGACGGGTGCGGTGGATGGCGAACGGGTCGACGGCGGGTGACGACATCCCCGTCATCTTAACCCTGCGCCCCTGGCGCGCATGCCGATCCGGTGGCTTCTGGAGACGGCGCGGTGGTCCGTGGGCGTGGGGCAGCCCGATCAGGCGCGCCGGGACTCGAGCGCCTCCCAGCGCTCCAGGCAGGCCATCAGCTCGGTTTCGATCGCGCAGACCCGCTCGTTCATGATCCGCAGGCTGGCTGCCTCGCTCTCGCCGCTGCGGTAGGTGGCGGGGTCGGCCAGACGCGCGGCGAGCTGCTGCTGCTCGGCCTCCAGGGCGGCGATCCGGTCGGGCAGCGCCTCGAGTTCACGCTGCTCGCGGTAGCTGAGCTTGGCCCGCGCCGGATCGCGGCGGGCGGCAGGCGTGGTGTCTGCGGCCGCGGTCGCGGTCGCGGCGGTCGATGCGGGGGCCGGGCTGGCCGCACCGGGCGGGCGGGCGCGCTCATCCCCGGGTGCACCCGCCCGCCCGGCGCCGGCCGACCGGGCGGCCGTCTGCCGCTGGCGGGCCGCCTCCACGTCGCTCCAGCCGCCGGCATATTCCTGCCAGCGACCCTGCCCCTCGCTGGCCAGGGTCTGCGTGACCACCGCGTCGAGGAAGGCGCGGTCATGGCTGACCAGCAGCAGCGTGCCCGGGTACTCGACCAGCAGTTCCTCGAGCAGCTCGAGCGTGTCGATGTCGAGGTCGTTGGTGGGTTCGTCGAGCACGAGCAGGTTGGCCGGCCGGGCGAACAGCCGGGCCAGCAGCAGGCGATTGCGCTCGCCGCCCGACAGGGTGCGCACCGGCGAGCGGGCGCGCGCCGGCTCGAACAGGAAGCGCTCGAGGTAGCTCATCGCATGGATGCGCTGGCCGGCGATTTCCACCCACTCGGAGCCCGGCGAGATGGTGTCGACCACCGTGGCCTCGGGCTCGAGCTGCTCGCGCAGCTGGTCGAAATAGGCGAGCTGGATCTGGGTGCCGAGCCGCACCCGGCCCTCGTCGGGGCGCTGCTGGCCGAGCAGGGTGCGCAGCAGGGTGGTCTTGCCTGCGCCGTTCGGGCCGACGATGCCCACCCGGTCGCCGCGCTGGATGAGGCAGTTCACCCCGTGGAGCACCGCGCGCCCGGCGAAACGCACGCTGGCGTCGATCAGCTCGGCCACCAGCTTGCCGGACTTCTCGCCGGCGTCGACCTCGAGCCGGGCCCGGCCGATGCGCTCGCGACGGGCCTCGCGCTGCGCGCGCAGCGCCTGCAGCCGTCGCACCCGCCCCTCGTTGCGGGTGCGGCGGGCTTCCACGCCCTTGCGGATCCAGACCTCTTCCTGCGAGAGCAGCTTGTCGAAGCGCGCGCGCTCCAGCGCCTCGGCCGAGAGCTCGTCGGCCTTGCGCCGCAGGTAGGTGGCGAAGTCGCCCGGGTAGCTGCGCAGGATGCCGCGGTCGAGCTCGACGATGCGCGTGACCACCGCGTCGAGGAAGCGTCGGTCATGGGTGATCATGAGTACCGCGGCGCGGGTGGTGCGCAGCACGCCTTCCAGCCAGACGATCGCGTCGATGTCGAGGTGGTTGGTGGGCTCGTCGAGCAGCAGCAGGTCGGGCTCGCGCACCATGGCCTGGGCAAGCGCCACCCGCTTGCGCTGACCGCCCGAGAGCGTGTCGACCGCGGCCGCGCCGTCGAGCCCGAAACGCGTCAGCGTGGCCTGCACGCGGTGCTCGCCCTGCCAGGCCTCGTGCTCGTCGAGGTCGCCGGCGAGCGCGCCCGCCACCGCCTGCGACACGCTCAGGCCAGGCTCGAAGGCCGGCTCCTGCGCCAGGAAGACCACCCGCACGCCACCGCTGTGGCGGACCTCGCCGGCATCGAGCCGCAGCTCGCCGGCGATGGCCTTGAGCAGCGAGGACTTGCCGGTGCCGTTGCGGCCGATCAGGCCGATACGCTCGCCCGGCTCGATGGCCAGATCGACACCGGCGAGCAGGGCGTGGTGGCCGAAGGCGAGCTCGGCGCCCTGGACGGTGAGCAGGGCCATCGGGCGGGGGCGCTCGCCCGGCCCGCGCTCAGGCGCCGGCCTTGCGCCGGCGCGCCGGCTTGGCCGCGGCCGGTGCCGGCGCAGCCGCCACCGCCGGTGCCGCGGCTGCCTTGGGCGCGCGCGTGACGCGCGGGCGCGAGGCGGCCTTGTTCGCGGCGATGCGCATGCGCAGCGCGTTGAGCTTGATGAAGCCGCCGGCGTCGGCCTGGTTGTAGGCGCCGCCGTCATCGTCGAAGGTGGAGATGCGGGCATCGAAGAGCGAGTCTTCGGAGCGCCGACCCACCACCGTCACGTTGCCCTTGTAGAGCCGCACCGTGACGAAGCCATTGACGTTCTGCTGGGTGTGATCGATCAGCACCTGCAGCGCGCGCCGCTCGGGCGACCACCAGTAGCCGTTGTAGACCAGGCTGGCGTAGCGCGGCATGAGGTCGTCCTTCAGGTGCGCCACCTCGCGATCGAGCGTCAGCGACTCGATGGCGCGATGCGCCTTCCAGAGCACGGTGCCGCCCGGGGTCTCGTAGCAGCCGCGCGACTTCATGCCCACGTAGCGGTTCTCGACGAGGTCCAGGCGGCCCACGCCGTGACGGCCGCCGAGCCGGTTGAGCTCGGCGAGCAGTTCGTGCGCCCGCATGGCCTTGCCGTTGATGGCCACCAGATCGCCGCGACGGAATTCGAGCTCGACGTCCTCGGGCTTGCCGGGCGCCTTTTCAACCGGCACGGTGAGCCGCCACATGCCCTTGGCCGGCGGTTCGCGGGCCGGATCCTCGAGCACGCCGCCCTCGTAGGAGATGTGCAGCAGGTTGGCGTCCATGGAGAACGGGGCCTCGCCCTTGCGCTTCTTGTAGTCGACCGGGATGCCGTTGGCATCGGCATAGGCCAGCAGCTTGTCGCGCGAGAGGAGGTCCCACTCGCGCCAGGGCGCGATGATGCGCACATTGGGCATGAGGGCGTAGGCGCCGAGCTCGAAGCGCACCTGGTCGTTGCCCTTGCCGGTGGCCCCGTGCGAGATCGCGTCGGCGCGCTCGGCGCGGGCGATCTCCACCAGCCGCTTGGCGATCAGCGGCCGCGCGATCGAGGTGCCCAGCAGGTACTCGCCCTCGTAGAGGGTGTTGGCGCGGAACATCGGAAAGACGAAGTCGCGCACGAACTCCTCGCGCAGGTCTTCGATGTAGATCTTCTTCACGCCGAACTTCTCGGCCTTCTGGCGCGCCGGCTCGAGCTCCTCGCCCTGGCCGATGTCGGCGGTGAAGGTGATCACCTCGCAGTGGTACTCGTCCTGGAGCCACTTCAGGATCACCGAGGTGTCCAGGCCGCCCGAATAGGCGAGAACCACCTTGTCGATGCGCCTGTCGGGCTGGGTCATGGGCTTGGTCATGGGCGTGGGCCTGGGCGGGCGCCGAGAGGATGGAAACCCTCGATTATATAGGCCGCGCCGGCCCTGCCGGCCGTCATCGCCCGGCGCGGTAGAGTGTCGGGGTGAGCCCTGCCCCCGATGTCACCGCAGCGCCCGATCCGCCGCGGTTTCGTGCCTCGCGCGGCTTCGTGGTGCTGCTCGCCGCGCTCGGGTCCATCGGACCCTTCGCCATCGATACCTACCTGCCCTCCCTGCCGGCCATCGGCCGCGACCTCGGTGCCTCGCCGGTGCAGGTCCAGCAGACCCTGTCGGCCTACCTGTTCGCCTTCGCGATGGCCATCCTGTGGCATGGCTCGGTGTCCGATGCCCTGGGCCGGCGGCGGGTGCTGCTGTTCTCCTACGCGGTGTTCGCGGCGGCCAGCGTGGGCGCGGCCCTGGCCGGCAGCATCGAGGCGCTGTGGTTCTGGCGGGCAGTGCAGGGTCTGGTGGGCGGTGCCGGTCTGGCGATCAGCCGGGCGGTCATCCGCGATCTGGCCCACGGTGCCGACGCGCACCGCCTGATGGCCCAGTCGACCATGGTGTTCGCGCTCGCGCCGGCGATCGCGCCGATGATCGGCGGAGCGCTGCAGGCCTGGCTCGGCTGGCGCGCGGTGTTCTGGTTCCTGGTGCTGATGGCCTCGGCGCTGTGGCTCGCGGTGCTGCTGCTGCTGCCCGAGACCCTGCCGCCCGAGCGCCGCCAGAGCCTGCGCCCGGCCTCGCTCGCGCGCGGCTACGTCTCGGTGTTCCGGCAGAGCCAGTTCTGGCGGCTGTCGCTGGCGATGTGCACCAGCTTCCAGGGCTTCTTCCTGTACGTGATGGCCGCGCCGGCCTTCCTGATCACCCTGCTCGGGCTGCAGACCACGCAGTTCTACTGGCTGTTCCTGCCTTTCACGATCGGCACCATGGCGGGCGCCATGCTGGCCTCGCGCCTGGCCGACCGCTTCGCGCCCGATGTCAGCATCCGGCTTGGTCAGGCCCTGATGGCGGCGGCGGTGCTGGCCAACCTGCTGGCGAGCTGGCTGCTGCCTGGCGCGCTGCCCTGGGCGGCGCTGCCGCTGTGCGCCTACACCTTCGGGCTGGCGATTGCCACCCCGCCGCTGCAGGTGATGCTGAGCGATCTCTCCCCGGAGCGGCGCGGCATGGTCTCGTCCTGCCACGGCTTCGTGCAGAGCCTGGCCAACAGCCTGGCCGCGGCTCTGCTGGTGCCGCTGCTGTGGGGCTCGCTGATCAGCCTCGCCCTGGGCAGTGCCGCGCTCATGATCGTGGGCGCCGTGCTGCTGGCGGCGCAGCGCCGGTTCAGCCCGCCGCCGGCAGCGCGATGAAGAAGGTGGCGCCCTCGCCGGGCCGGCTGCGCAGGCCGGCGTGGCCGCCGTGCAGCTCCGCCACGCGCTTGACGATCGCCAGGCCCAGCCCGGCGCTGCCGCGCAGGTCGCGGTGCCGGGCGGTCTGGTAGAAGCGGTCGAAGACCCGCGGCTGGTCTTCCTCGGCCACGCCCGGCCCGGTGTCGGAGACCTCCAGTCGCAGGCCGCTGGCCTCGCGGATCACCCGCACCCGCACCTGGCCGCCGGTGGGCGTGACTCTCAGCGCGTTGTCGATGAGGTTGGCCAGCGCGCGCTCGATCAGGCCGGCGTCCACCGCGGTGAGCGGCAGCCCGTCGGGGTAGTCGAGCGCCAGGCTCAGACCGGCCTCGCGGGCGCGCGCCATGAAACGCTGCACCACGTCGTCGGCCAGTTCGCCGATGGCGATCGGTTCGGGGTCGGTGCGGAACTCGGGGCTTTCCAGGCGCGACAGCTCGTTCAGGGCATCGGTCAGGCGCTTGAGGTGCTGGGCGTTGTGCGAGGCCCGCGCCAGGTAGTCGGCCTGCTCGGCCGCGCTCATGGTGCCGCCCTTCAGCCGCACGGTGTCGAGCAGGCCGATGAGCGCGGTGAGCGGCGTGCGCAGGTCGTGGGACACGCTGGCCACCATCTCGCGACGCCGCGCGTCGGTCTCGCGCGCTCGCGAGGCCTCGAGATTGAGGCGATCGAAGGTCTCGCGGAAGGTGCGCGAGAGCCGGCCGACTTCGTCGTCGCGGCCGCAATTGGGCAGCAGCAGCTTTTCGACCCCGGCGGCAAAGTCGGCGTCGCGCACGCCCTCCACCACCCGGGTGAGCTGGATCAGCGGGCGGGTGAGCAGGGCCATCATGGCCAGCGTGAGCAGCACGCCGAGCGACAGCGTCATCAGGGCCACCGTGACCGCGGTGCGCACCGCATAGCTGCGCAGCAGCTCCGGGGTGTGCGAGGCCAGATCGGTGGAGCGGGCGGCCACGTAGAGCCAGCCCATGACCTGGCCGCCGCGCATCACCGGCCGGGCCGCCACCAGGCAGCGCCGGCGGGGTTCGTCGGGGTCGTGGGCGATCACCGGCTCGTCGGAGCCGGTCTCGAAGGCCGCGCGCACCGGGGCGAGGTCGACCGGGTGGTTTCCGGGCCGCGAACCGGGGTCGCCCGCGCTTGCCAGGATGTCGCCCTTGGCATCGAGCAGGTACAGCCCGGTGTTGGGCGAATACAGCACGTACTCGCGCAGCTGATTGGAGAACGCCGAGGGGTCCTTCTCGTAGGTGGACCAGAGATCGGGGTGCATCTCGAGCACCCGCTCGATGAAGCGCGCCGACTTGTCGGACGTGAGGTCCATGTAGTAGCCGCGCACCGAGGTGAAGAGGATGCCGGCCAGCAGCACCGCGGTGAGCAGCCCGAAGGCCGCCACCAGCGCCAGCACCCGGAAGCGCAGCGATTTCACCGCGGGCCCGCCGAGCGCGGATCGGTGAAGCGGTAACCGACCCCGCGCACCGTGAGCACGTAGCGCGGATCGGCCGGATCGGCCTCGATCTTGCCGCGCAGCCGGTTGATGTGGGTGTTGACGTTGTGCTCGTAGCCCTCGAAGGTGGTGCCCCAGACCGCGTCGAGCAGCTGCAAGCGGGTGAAGGCGCGCCCCGGGTTGCGCGCGAAATGCAGCAGCAGGTCGAATTCGCGTGCGGTGAGGGCCACCGGCCGGCCGCGCAGCCGAACCTCGCGGCTCGCGGTGTCGATGCTCAGTTCGCCGAATTCCAGCCGCTCGTCGGGGTTGGCCGCCGGCGCTGGCCGGCGTTCGATGCGGCGCAGGATGGCCTTGACCCGCGCCTGCAGCTCGGGGATGGAGAAGGGCTTGGTGAGGTAATCGTCGGCGCCCAGCTCCAGGCCCAGCACCCGGTCGATCTCGCCGGACCGGGCGGTGAGCATGAGCACCGGGGTGTCGATGCGATCGAGGCGCAGGGCGCGCAGCACGTCGAGCCCGTCGCGCCCGGGCAGCATGCCGTCGAGCACGATCAGGTCGTGGTGCCCGCCGCGGGCCGCCTCCAGGCCCTGCGCACCGTCGTGCAGGCACTCGACCTCATGGCCGAGATCGCGCAGGTGCAGCGCGATCAGCTCGGCGATGTCGCGCTGGTCTTCGATGACGAGGATGCGGCGGGTCATGGGCGCGGTGTCGATGAGGCTGCTCGGCAGGGGCGAGGCGGCAGGATAGTCCCAGCCGGCATCGGGCGAAAGCGGGGCGTGAGGCGCGAGGTCGCGGCCGGCCGGCGCATTCGTTATCGAATCGTGATCTTCGGGTGATCTGGCTGACAGATCGGGTGGGCAGACTGGCTGCATTGATCGCCCCATTCAACGGAGGCTTCGTCCCCATGAGTGCTGCCACCCTTTCACCGTCCCTGTTTTCCGACCCCACCGGCATCGCGGCCTCGGCCCGGGCTTCCGCGGCGGCGGCGCTGGAGCTCGCCACCCACCGCGGCGCGATGCTGCGCTTTGCCCGCCGGCGCATTCGCGACGAGGACCTCGCCGAGGACGCGGTCCAGGACGCGCTCGCCGCGGCGCTGGCCAGCCGCGAGGGCTTCCAGGGCCGTTCCGCGCTGCGCACCTGGCTGATCGGCATCCTCAACCACAAGATCCAGGACGTGTTCCGCCGCGAGTCGCGCTACGTGCGGCAGACCACCGACGAGGATGCCACCGACGAGGCTCCGGCCGAGGGTCTGCCCGGCGGGCTCGAGGCCCTGGCACAGGCCGAGGCCCAGGACCCGCTGATCGAGGTGTCCCGCCGGCGCATGCGCGCCCGACTGGCGCGCGAGATCGATGCCCTGCCGCCCACCCTGCGCGAGGTGTTCGTGATGCAGGTGATCGAGGGCCTGTCCACCGAGGAGGTCTGCCGGCGGCTGGAGATCAGCGAGGCCAACTGCTGGGTGCGGCTGCACCGGGCCCGCAAGCGTCTGGCCGAGCGCATGCGCGATCACCGGGTGTAGGCGGCGCGCGCCGACGGGCCTACCATCGCGGGTTTGACCGACCCGGAGCCCGCCATGAAATACCGCCGACTCGGCGCCACCAACCTCGATGTCTCGGTGCTCTGCCTGGGCACCATGATGTTCGGCGATCAGGCCGACGAAGCCGCCAGCGCCGAGATCGTGGCCGTCGCCCGTGATCGCGGCATCAACTTCATCGACACCGCCGATGTCTACAGCCGCGGCGTCTCCGAGGAGATCACTGGCCGGCTGATCGCGGCCGATCGGCATCGCTGGGTGCTGGCCACCAAGGTCGGCAACCGGATGTCGTCCGACCCCAATGCCGGGCGCTGGTCGCGCAAGTGGCTGATGCGCGCCTGCCAGGACAGCCTGCGCCGGCTGGGCACCGACCACATCGACGTCTACTACCTGCATCGCGACTTCGAGGACGACAACCTCGAGGAGGCCCTGCGCGGTCTCGATGACCTGATCCGCGCCGGCCACATCCGCAGCTGGGCGCTGTCCAACTTCCGCGGCTGGCGGATCGCCGAGGCGGTGCGGCTGGCCGACCAGATCGGCATGCCGCGGCCGGCGGTGTGCCAGCCCTACTACAACCTGCTCAACCGCATGCCCGAGGTCGAACTGCTGCCGGCCTGCGCGCACTACCGGCTGGGCGTGGTGCCCTACAGCCCGGTGGCCCGCGGCGTGCTCACCGGCAAGTACCTGCCCGGCCAGCCGCCGGCGCAGGACACGCGCGCCGGTCGGGGCGATCGCCGCATGATGGAGACCGAGTGGCGCGAGGAGTCGCTGCGCGTGGCGCAGCACCTGGCGGTGCACGCCGCCGGCCGCGGCATGCCGCTGGCGCGCTTCGCCGTGGCCTGGGTGCTGGCCAACCCGCTGGTGAGCTCGGTGATCGCCGGCCCGCGCACCCTGGCGCAGTGGCTCGACTACTTCGGCGCCGAGGACGTCGACTGGACCGACGCTGACGAGCAGGCGGTCGATGCGCTGGTCACCCCGGGGCACGCCTCCACGCCGGGCTATCACGATCCGTCCTATCCCTTCGGCGGGCGCCGGCCCGCGGTGCGCGCGCGGCCATAAGCGGATCGCCCGCCGCGGTGGCGGGCCACGCCTCGGAACGGCGCGCCGGCGGGCGCGTTGACAGCCGATTCCGGCGCGTGGTCTCCTCGATCGGCACACAAAGACAGCGTGTCGCGCCGATCGCCGGCTGGCCGAGGATCGCGCAGACGCGCGGATCCTTCCCCGGGGAGACACGCTCGTGACCGCATTGCCCGCCCTTGCCTGCGCGTCGCGCCTGACCGCTCTTGCCCGGGGCCGCGCATGAGTGCCGCGCCCCCGCGTCCCCCGATGTCCGGTCTGCGGGTGCTCGAGATCGGCACCCTGCCGGCCGGCGCGCTGTGCGCCCGTCTGTTCGCCGACTTCGGCGCCGAGGTGGTCAAGGTCGAGCCGCCGGGCGGCGACCCCGCCCGGCTCGCCTCGCCGCGCATCCAGGGCCTCGCCCCCGAGATGGCCGGCGCCGCTTTCGCGGCCATGAACTTCGGCAAGCGCTCGGTGGTGCTCTCGCCCCAGGTCGCGGCCGACCGGTCCTCGCTCGCGCGACTGCTGGCCGCCGCCGACGTGATCATCGACAGCCTCGATCCGGCCGAGCGGGCCGCGGCCGGCATCGATCACGAGGCCCTGCGCCGGGCGCGCCCCGGTCTGGCGCTGGCCGACCTGAGCTGGTTCGGCCGCAGCGGCCCCTACGCCGGCTGGCGCGGCACCGACTCGGTATGCCGCGCGCTGGGCGGTCAGGTGCAGCTGATCGGGCCCGCCGAGGGGCCGCCGCTGGTGCTGCCTGATCACCAGTCGTCGGTGGTGGCGGCGCTGTCGGCGTTCATCGCGCTGGCGGCCAGCCTGCCGGGGCGCGACCGCGCGGGCGGCGGCGCCTGGGAGGTGAGCGTGCTCGAGGCCGTGGTGGCGCTCTCGGAGTACCAGGGCTGCGAGGCCGAGCCTGCCGGTCGCGGCCAGCCGCGGCTGGGCATCAACCGCTTCACGCCCACCTACCCCATGGGTGTCTACCGGTGCAGCGAGGGCTGGCTCGGCATCACGGTGGTCACGCCGCTGCAGTGGTTCGCGTTCTGCCATCTGCTCGGGCTCGATGACCTCGCGCATCACCCCGACTACCACATGGGCCCCGACCGGCTGCGCTTTGCCGACACGCTCGAGCCGCGGATCGAGGCCGCGCTGGCTGCCCGCAGCGCCGAGCACTGGTTCGCGCGCGGCCTGGAAGAGAAGCTGCCCTTCGCGGTGGTGCCCGACATGGCCGGCGTGCTGACGGTCCCGCCCTTTCGCGAGCGGGGCGCGATCGCCCGGCTGCGGGTGGCCGGCCGCGAGCTCGAGGCGCCGCGCTCGCCACTGCACCTCACCCTCACCCCGCCGGCGTCGGGTGGCGAGGTGCCGGCGCCGGGCAGCAGCGATCCCGCCCTGCTCTGGCAAGGCGCGCCGGCCGTGCCGGTGTTCACCGGGCCGGGGCGCCGCCCTGGCGCCGACCACGGTCCGCTCTCGGGCCTGCGCATCATCGACCTGTCCATGGGCTGGGCCGGGCCGCTGTGCACCCGGCACATGGCCGACCTGGGCGCCGACGTGATCAAGGTCGAGGCCTGCGGCTATCCCGACTGGTGGCGCGGCACCAGCCAGAGCCAGACCGAGTTCGAGGCGCGCACCTACGAGAAGCTGCCGCGCTTTCTCGCCATGAACCGCAACAAGCGCGGCATCACCCTCGACCTCACCCATCCCGAGGGCGCGGCGCTGCTGCGCGAGCTGGTGCGTGATGCCGACGCGGTGGTCGAGAACTACTCCAGCCAGGTGCTGCCCAAGCTCGGCCTGGGCTATGCCGACCTGCGGCAGGTGAACCCGCGCCTGGTCATGGTCTCGATGGCCGCCTACGGCGCGAGCGGCAGCTGGTCAGACTGCCGGGCCTACGGCTCCACGCTCGAGCAGGGCAGCGGCCTGCCCTCGGTGTCGGGGCGCGCCGATGATCCGCCGGTGATGAACCACATCGCCCACGGCGATGCGGTGGGCGGCCTGAATGCCGCCTGCGCGCTGCTGGTCGCGCTGCGCCACCGTGAACTCACCGGCGAGGGCCAGCATGTGGACCTCGCCCAGGTCGAGTGCATGTTGCCCTTCGTGGCGCCCTGGGTGGTGGAGCAGTCGGCCAACGGCCGGGTGGCGCCTCGCGCCGGCAACCGCCATCCCGACCACGCGCCGCAGGGCATCTACCGTTGCCAGGGGCCTGACGCCTGGCTGCTGGTGGCGGTCACCGACGACGCGGCCTGGCGCGCGCTGTGCGCCGCCATCGGCGCGTCGGACATGGCCGCCGATCCGGCGCTCGCCGAGGCTGCCGGCCGGCGCGCGCAGGCCGATCGCATCGACCGGGCCCTGGCCGCCTGGTGCGCGGCCCGGCCGGCCGGCGAGGCCATGCGCGCGCTGCAGCAGGTCGGCGTGGCCGCCGGCGAGGTGCTGCCCCCGGTGGCGCTCTACACCGACCCCCACCTGGTGGCCCGCGGCGTCATCCGCCGGGTCGAGCGCGCGGTGGTGGGCCTGCATCCGCTGGTGAGCCCGCCCTATCGGCAGGCTGGCGTGCCGCCGCCGGTGCGCTGGCCGGCGCCCACCATGGGCCAGTTCAACCGCGAGGTGCTCACCGGGGTGCTCGGCCTGACCGAGGCCGATCTCGCGCGGCTCACCGAGGCCGGCGTGATCGGCGAGATGCCGCTGCCGCCGGCGCAGCGCAAGCGCAACGCGCGCGCCGCCTGAGGCCCGGCCGCCCCGCGCCCATGAACACCGCCGATACCGCTGTCGCCGCTGCGGCGCCGCTGCTCGCGGTGCGCGATCTGTCCATCGCCTTCCGCGGCCCGCAGGGCGAGGTGCAGGCCACCCGCGGCATCGACTTCAGCCTGCAGCCCGGCGAGCGGGTGGGCATCGTGGGCGAGAGCGGCTGCGGCAAGACCGTCACCGGGCTGTCCATCCTGGGCCTGCTGCCGGCGCGCTCCAGCCGGGTCACCGGGCGCATCGTCTTCGAGGGCCGCGACCTGCTCACGCTCTCGCCGCGCGAGATGCGCGCGATCCGCGGCGCGCGCATCGGCATGATCTTCCAGGAGCCCATGAGCGCGCTCGATCCGGTGTTCACGGTGGGCGAGCAGATCGCCGAGAGTCTGCGCACCCATCGCGGCTTCAGCCGCCGGCAGGCCCGCGAGCAGGCCATCCAGGCGCTGGACGCGGTGGGCATTCCGCTGCCGCAGCGCCGGGTCGACGAGTACCCGCACCAGCTCTCCGGCGGCATGCGCCAGCGCGCGATGATCGCCATCGCGCTGGCCTGCGAGCCGCGGCTGCTGATCGCCGACGAGCCCACCACCGCGCTCGACGTGACCATCCAGGCGCAGATCATCCGGCTGCTGGTCGATCTCAGCCGGCGATCCGGCACCGCGCTGCTGTTCATCACCCACGACCTCGGCGTGGTCGCCGAGACCTGCGACCGCCTGCTCACCATGTATGCCGGCGAGGTGGTCGAGGACGCGCGCGTCGATGACGCGCTGGTGCGCCCGCGCCATCCCTACACCTCCGGGCTGCTGCGCTCCATCCCGCGCCTGAGCCCGCGCAAGTCGGTGCTGCCCTCGGTGCCGGGCCGGGTGCCCGCGCTCACCGCCATGCCCGTCGGCTGCCGCTTCCAGCCGCGCTGCGCCCATGCCGGGCCGGACTGCGGGCAGCCGCAGGCCCTGCAGCCCGTCGACGACTCGGGCCGCCGCACCCGCTGCATCCGCCAGGCCGAACTGGCCCTGCCCGGAGCGCTCGCATGATCGGCGCCGATCGGCCGCCGTCCGAGCCGCTGATCACGGTCGAGGACCTCAAGGTGCACTTCGCCACCGGCAAGGGGGGCGAAAGCGTGAAGGCGGTCGATGGCGTGAGCTTCGCGGTGCGCGCCGGCGAGACCTTCGGGGTGATCGGTGAATCCGGCTCGGGCAAGTCAACCCTGGGGCGCGCGCTGGTGATGCTGCTCAAGCCCACCGCGGGCGGGCTGCGACTGGGCGGCACCGATCCGCACCAGCTCGGCGCGGCAGCCCTGCGCCGTCTGCGTCGCGACTACCAGGTGGTGTTCCAGGATCCCAACGCCGCCCTCAACCCGCGCATGACCATCGGCGACTCGGTGCGCGAGCCGCTCGACATCGCCGGTGGTGTGCCGCTGGCCGAGCGCCGGGCGCGCGCCCGCGCCGCGCTCGAGCGGGTGGGCCTGGGCGCCGAGTATGCCGAGCGCTATCCGCACGAGCTCTCCGGCGGCCAGAAGCAGCGGGTGAACATCGCCCGCGTGCTCATGCTGCGCCCCAAGCTGATCGTCTGCGACGAGGTGGTGGCCGCGCTCGATGTCTCGATCCAGGCCGATGTGCTCAACCTGTTCGCCGACCTGCAGCGCGAGTTCGGCCTGACCTACGTCTTCATCACCCATGACCTGGGCGTGGTGTCGCATGTCAGCGACCGCATCGCGGTGATGTACCTGGGGCGCTTCGTCGAGCTGGCCGAGGCCCAGGCGCTCGCCGACGCGCCGCGCCATCCCTACACCCAGGCGCTGCTGTCCTCGGAGCCGGTGCCGCTGCCCGCGGCCATGCGCACCACCGAGAAACAGATCCTGGTCGGCGAGATTCCCAGTCCGATCGATCCGCCTTCCGGCTGCCGGTTTCGCACCCGCTGTCCGAAGGCCGCGCCCGAATGCGCCGCGCGCGAGCCCGCGTGGCGCGAGGTGTCCCCCGGCCACTGGGTGGCCTGTCATTTCGTATCCGGCCCCGTGGCCAGCCCCTGACGGAGAGTGCTGATGAACCCGATGTCCTTCCCGCCCGCCGACGAGAGTGCCGAGCAGCCCGTGCGCGTGACCCGCCGCGAGATGATCGGCCTGATCACCGGCGCCTTCACCGCCGGCCCGTCGGCCGTGGCCCTGGCCCAGGGCGCTCCGCGCCGCGGCGGGGTGCTCAAGGTGGCCGCGCCCGCCAACCCTTCCAGCCTGGATCCCGCCACCGGCGGCGCCGGCACCGACCATGTCTTCCTGTACACGATCTTCGACACCCTGATCGAGTGGGAGTACGAGACCCTGCGTGCCAAGCCGGGCCTGGCGGAGTCGTGGAGCTTCACCGATCCGCGCACCATGGTGCTGACCCTGCGCAAGGGCGTGGTCTTCCACGACGGCACGCCCTTCGATGCCGCCGCGGTCAAGTTCAACCTCGATCGCGCCCGCACCGGGCAGCGCTCCAACATCAAGGCCGACCTCGCCACCGTCGATGCGGTGGAGGTCACCAGCAGCCATGTGGTCACCCTGCGGCTGAACCAGCCCGACGCCGCGCTGCCGCTCATCCTGTCGGACCGCGCCGGCATGATGGCCTCGCCCAGGGCGGTGCAGGCGCTGGGCAATGACCACGACCGCAAGCCGGTGGGTACCGGCCCATGGCGCCTGGTGAACTGGGCCGACGGCGAGAAGGTCTCCGTCACCCGCAACGACAAGTACTGGAAACCGGGCATGCCGTATCTGGACGGCATCGAGATGCAGATCATCATCGAGGTCAACACCGGGCTGCGTTCGGTGGTGGCGGGCCAGAACGACTATGTCTACTTCCTGTCGCCGCAGCAGCGCGCGGTGGTCGACCGCAGCAAGCTGCAGTCCAACAGCGGGCCCACGCTGTACTGCATCCAGCTCTACATGAACTACGGCCGCGCCCCGCTCAACGATGTCAAGGTGCGCCGCGCGATCAACCATGCCATCGACCGCGAGGCCTTCGTCAAGGCCACCATGGGCGGTCTGGCCGAGGTGGCCTGGACCCAGCTGCCCAGCGCCCACTGGGCCTACGACAAGTCGCTGGTCAACGCCTGGCCGCATGACATCGACGCGGCCCGCAAGCTGCTGGCCGAGGCCGGCCACAAGGACGGGATCGACCTGACCTTCCTGGGCTACACCGACCAGCGCTCGGTGCAGCGCCAGGAGGTGTTCATGGAGCAGCTGCGCAAGGCCGGCATCCGGGTCAAGTTCAACAACGGCACCATCGCCGACATGAGCGCGCGCTTCTTCCGCCAGGAGGGCGACGGCCTGCTGTCGGCCTGGACCGGGCGGCCAGACCCCTCGCTCACCTTCTCGCTCATGTACGCCAAGAACGCCTACTTCAACGCCGGCAAGGCCGAGCCCTCCTTCGAGCTGTCGGCGGCGCTGCTGGCGAGCCGCGCCTCCACCGACCAGGAGGTGCGCAAGCGCGAGCTTGGCCGGATCATGAAGATCATCAGCGACCTCTCGCTGGTGGCGCCGCTGTGCTTCCAGCTCGAGCTCGATGCCGCGGCGCGCAAGGTGCAGGGCTACAAGCCCAACCTGCTGGGCAAGCCGAAGTTCGAGAATGTCTGGCTCTCCGAGTAGGGCCCGGGCGCGAGCCCCTGCCGCATTCCCCCGGAGCCGCTGAGCCATGCTCGCCCGTGACCGCTGGAAGCTGATCGGCTGGCGTCTGCTGCAGTTCGTGCCGGTGATCGTGCTCGCCACCTTCATCGTGTTCGGGCTGATGCAGCTGGTGCCCGGCGACATCGCGGTCACGCTGGCCGGCGAGAGCGCGAGCGAGGC
This sequence comes from Burkholderiaceae bacterium, assembly GCA_044356115.1. GTDB lineage: Bacteria > Pseudomonadota > Gammaproteobacteria > Burkholderiales > Burkholderiaceae_E > Quisquiliibacterium. The sequence continues at coordinate 20,841 of JBIKWU010000003.1, read as the reverse complement.
GCGCATCGCCGAGCTGCGCCGGCTCTACGGCCTGGACCGGCCGCTGCTGGTGCAGTACGGCCAGTGGCTGTGGGGCGCGGTGCAGGGTGATCTCGGCAAGTCGATGCTCTCGGGCGAGCCGGTGCTGCGCTCGATCCTCACGCGCTTTCCCACCACGCTGCAGATCGTGCTGATGGCGCTGTCGGTGTCCTTGCTGATCGGCGTGCCGATGGGCATCCTGGCCGCGCTGCGCCCCAACAGCCGCATCGACGCCTTCGTCACCAGCCTGGCCTCGCTGGGCGTGGCGCTGCCCAACTTCTGGCTGGCCATGCTGCTGGTGTCGGTGTTCGCGCTGAACCTCGGCTGGTTCCCGGCCACCGGCGCGGTCGCCTTCGCCAAGGATCCGGTCGCCTCGCTCAAGGCCGCCACGCTGCCGGCGTTCGCGCTGGCGGCCGGCGGCGTGGCCGAGGTGGCCCGCCAGCTGCGCGGCTCGCTGGTCGAGGTGCTGTCCTCGCAGTTCGTGCGCACCCTGCACGCCAAGGGCCTGCCGCCCTCGGCCATCCTGTGGCGGCACGGGCTCAAGAACGTCAGCGTCAACCTGCTCACCGTGATCGGCCTGATGTTCAACCGGCTGCTTGGCGCCACGGTGGTCATCGAGGCGGTATTCGCCATTCCAGGGGTGGGCAGCATGGTGGTGGCCTCGGCCATCCAGAAGGACTTTCCGGTGATCCAGGGGGTGGTGCTGGCCATGGTGCTGATCGTGATCACGCTCAATCTGGTGATCGACCTGCTCTACACGGTGGTCGATCCGCGGGTGGGCCGGCGATGAGCGCGCCGCACGCCCCGGGCGCCGCGCCGGCCAGCGGCCCGGCAGATCGGCCCGACACCCCCGGCCCGGCCGGGCGGCTCACGCGGTTCGCGCGCTGGCTGCGCCGCGACCTGCGCGCCGCGCTCAGCCTGTCGTTCCTGCTCGCGCTGCTGGTGGTGGCGGTGTTCGCCAGCCAGATCGCGCCCTATCCGCCCACCCAGCAGGACGTGAACAACACCCTGCTCGCGCCCAGCGCGGCGCACCTGCTGGGCACCGATGACCTGGGTCGCGATGTCTTCAGCCGACTCATCCATGGCGCGCCGGCCACGCTCTACGCGAGCTTCCTGGCGGTGTCGGTGGGCCTGCTGATCGGCCTGCCGGTGGGCCTGCTTGCCGGTTTTCTGGGCGGCTGGGTCGACGACATCATCGGCCGGCTGATCGACACGCTGCTGTCGTTTCCGGCGATCGTGCTGGCGATCGCGGTCACCGGCGCGCTGGGCATCGGTCTCACCAACAGCATGATCGCGGTGGGCATCGTGTTCTCGCCGCAGCTCGCGCGGCTGGCGCGCGCCCAGACGCTCATCGTCAAGCAGGAGCTCTATGTCGATGCGGCGCGGGTGTTCGGCGCCAGCCTGCCGCGGCTGCTGGCCCGCCATATCCTGCCCAATGCGGTGCAGCCCGTGATCGTGCAGGTGACGCTGCTGCTGGCGGTGGCCCTGCTGGCCGAGGCCAGCCTGAGCTTCCTGGGCCTGGGGGTGCAGCCGCCCACGCCGAGCTGGGGCGCGATGCTGGCCCGCGCCTACCAGTACATGGAGATCGCGCCCGAGCAGATGTACGCCCCGGGCATCGCCATCCTGCTCACCGCGCTCAGCTTCAACGCGCTGGGCGAGTCGGTGCGCATCGCCCTCGATCCCACCATGAAGCGGGGCTGACCCGCAGCGCCGCACCCGTCATCCACTTTCGCCCTGCGCGGCCTGCCGGCCGCCCGCCCGCCATGAGCCTGAACAAGCTGCTGATCGCCAACCGCGGCGAGATCGCCATCCGCATCGCCCGTGCCGCCGCCGGCCTGGGCATCCGCACCGTGGCCATCCACGCCCAGGACGATGGCGCCTCGCTGCACGCCCGCAAGGCCGATGAGACCCACGCCCTGCCGGGCACCGGCGTGCCGGCCTACCTCGACATCGAGGCGGTGATCGCCGCGGCGCTGGCCACCGGCTGCGATGCCGTGCACCCCGGTTACGGCTTCCTGAGCGAGAACGCGGCCTTCGCCGAGCGCTGCGCGCAGGCCGGGCTGGTGTTCGTGGGGCCCTCGCCGCAGACCCTCGACCTGTTCGGCGACAAGGCCAAGGCACGGGCCCTGGCCGCGCGCCTGGGTGTGCCGGTGATGCCGGGCACCGCCGGCCCCACCAGCCTCGCGCAGGCGCAGGCCTTCTTCGAGAGCCAGCAGGGCGGGCCGGGCGGCGAGGCCGCCGTGATGGTCAAGGCGGTTGCCGGCGGCGGAGGGCGCGGCATGCGCATCGTGCGCTCGGCCGCCGAGATGCCGGCGGCCTGGGAGCGCTGCCGCTCCGAGGCCCTGGCCTCGTTCGGCAATGCCGAGGTCTATGTCGAGCGGCTGTTCGAATCGGCGCGGCACATCGAGGTGCAGGTGCTCGGCGACGGATCGGGCGCCGTCACCCACCTCTGGGAGCGCGAGTGCAGCCTGCAGCGCGAGCGCCAGAAGGTGGTCGAGATCGCGCCCGCGCCGGGGCTCGACGCGGCGCTGCGCGAGCGGCTGCTGAGCGCGGCGCTCGCCATGGCCGCCGATGTCGCCTACCGCAACGTGGGCACCTTCGAGTTCCTGGTCGATGCCGCCGGCCGCGCGCAGGCCGGCTTCGCCTTCATCGAGGCCAACCCGCGGCTGCAGGTCGAGCACACCGTCACCGAGGAGGTCACCGGGGTCGACCTGGTGCAGACCCAGCTGCGGCTGGCCGCCGGCGCCAGCCTGGTGGAGCTGGGCCTCGCGCCCGGGCAGTCGCCCGCGCCGCTGGGCCTGGCCATGCAGCTGCGCATCAACATGGAGACGCTCACCGCGCAGGGCACGGTCAAGCCGGCGGGCGGCACGCTCTCGGTGTTCGAGCCGCCGCTGGGCCCCGGCGTGCGCGTGGACACCTTCGGCTACGCCGGTTACCGCACCAGCCCGCGCTACGACTCGCTGCTGGCCAAGCTGGTGGTGCACGCCCGGGCCGGCGGTCTGCCGGAGGTGGCGGCGCGCGCCTACCGGGCGCTGTGCGAGTTCCGCCTGGAGGGCGTGGCCACCAACCTGCCCATGCTGCAGAACCTGCTGCGCCTGCCGGCCTTCCTCGAGGGGGCGATCGACACCCGCTTCATCGAGCGTCATGCCGCGGTGCTGAGCGCGGCCGATTCGGTCCACCAGAAGCTCTTCCACGACGGCGGCGCGCGGGCTGCGTCAGGCGCGCGCCGGGCCGGCGCCCAGGTCGATCGCAGCGATCCGCTGGCGGTGCTGCGCCACGGTCGCGAAGACGCGCAGGCCGCGCCTTCGGCCGAGTCCTTGACCGCCGAGCTGGTGTCGCACGCCGGCCGCGACGCCGGCGACGCGCCCGAGGGCTGCGTGGCCCTGCCCGCGCCGATCCAGGGCACGGTGGTCAGCGTGTCGGTGGCGGTGGGCGACACCGTGCTCGCCGGCCAGCCGCTGCTGGTGATGGAGTCGATGAAGATGGAGCATGTGATCGAGGCCGTCAGCGGCGGCATCGTGCGCGAGCTGCTGGCCGGCCCGGGCGATCCGCTGCTCGAGGGCCAGCCGCTGCTCTTCCTGGAGCCGGTGGCGGCGGCCGGACAGGCCCGCCAGGCCGAGGCGGCGGTCGACCTCGACCACATCCGGCCCGACCTGGCCGAGGTGCTCGCCCGCCAGGCCCTCACCCGCGACGCCGCGCGGCCCGACGCCGTGGCGCGCCGGCGCAAGACCGGCCAGCGCACCGCGCGCGAGAACATCGAGGACCTGTGCGATCCGGGCAGCTTCACCGAGTACGGCTCGCTGGTGATCGCCGCGCGCCGGTTGCGCATGCCCATGGACGAGCTGATCCGCACCACGCCCGCCGACGGCATGGTGATGGGCCTGGGCCATGTCAACGGCGCGCTGTTCCCCGAGACCGAGTCGCGCTGCGTGGCCATGAGCTACGACTACACCGTGCTCGCCGGCACGCAGGGCAAGAAGAACCACGCCAAGAAGGACCGGATGTTCGAGATCGCGCATCAGTGGCGCCTGCCGCTGGTGCTCTTTGCCGAGGGCGGCGGCGGACGCCCCGGCGACACCGACCAGGTCTTCGCGGCCAACCTGATCACCGAGGCCTTCCAGCGCTTCGGGCGCCTCAGCGGCCTGGTGCCGCTGGTGGGCATCGCCTCGGGGCGCTGCTTCGCCGGCAACGCGGTGCTGCTCGGCTGCTGCGACGTGGTGATCGCCACCGAGAACGCCACCATCGGCATGGGCGGCCCGGCCATGATCGAGGGCGGCGGCCTGGGCGTGTACCGGCCCGAGGAGGTCGGCCCGATCGACGTGCAGACCCGCAACGGCGTGGTCGACATCGCCGTCAAGGACGAGGCCGAGGCGGTGCGCGTGGCGCGCCAGTACCTGTCCTACTTCCAGGGCGCGGTGACCGACTGGTCCTGCGCCGACCAGCGTGAGCTGCGCGCGGTGATCCCCGAGAGCCGGCTGCGTGTCTATGACGTGCGCACCGTGATCCGGCTGCTGGCCGACACCGACAGCATGCTCGAGCTGCGGCCGCGCTTCGGGCCCTCGATGATCACCGCCTTCCTGCGCATCGAGGGCCGGCCGATGGGCCTGATCGCCAACAACCCCGCCCACCTCGGCGGCGCGATCGACAGCGAGGCCGCCGACAAGGCGGCGCGCTTCATGCAGCTGTGCGATGCCTTCGAGATCCCGCTGCTGTCGCTGTGCGACACCCCCGGCAACATGGTGGGGCCCGACTACGAGAAGACCGCGCTGGTGCGCCACTGCTGCCGACCCTTCGTGATTGGCGCCAATCTCGAGATCCCGGTGTTCACCGTGGTGCTGCGCAAGGGCTACGGCCTGGGCGCGCAGGGCATGGCCGGCGGCGGCTTCCATGCGCCCTTCTTCGCGGTGTCCTGGCCCACCGGCGAGTTCGGCGGCATGGGCCTGGAGGGCGCGGTCAAGCTGGGCTACCGCAACGAGCTCGCCGCCATCGAAGACCCGGTGGAGCGCAAGGCCGCCTACGACAAGCGGGTGGCCGGCATGTACGAGCAGGGCAAGGCGCTCAGCGCCGCCTCGCTCTTCGAGCTCGACGACGTGATCGACCCGGCCGAGACCCGGCGCTGGATCATGGCCGGCCTGAAGGCGCTGCCGCCGAAGCAGCCGCGCACCGGCAAGCGCCGCGCCTGGGTGGATACCTGGTAGCGGGCGGCGGCGCTCAGCCGAGCGCCGCGTAGCGCTCCAGGTGGTGGTCTGCATCACCGAAGCGCTGTGCGATCATGGTCAGACGCCGGAAGGTGTGCGACACCTTCATCTCCTCGGTCATGCCCATGCCGCCGTGCAGCTGCACCGATTCCTGGCTGATCTGGCGGGCCGCGTCGGCGATTTTCACCTTGGCCATGGAGACGGCCCGCTTGCGCTCGGTGGCGTCGCTGGCGCTGTCGACCCGTGCCGCGGCCAGGATGGCCATGGACCGGGCCTGCTCGCAGCCGATGTACATCTCGACCATGCGGTGCTGCAGCACCTGGAAGGACGAGATCGGCACGCCGAACTGCTTGCGGTTGCGGGTGTATTCGAGGGTGGCGTCGGTGGCCTGCTTCATCGCGCCCACCGCGTCGGCGCACAGCAGCGCGGTGGCGAAGTCCACCGCCTCCTCGATGTGCGGCAGGGCGGCGCCATCGGCGCCGAGCAGGGCGTCGGCTGGCAGGCGCACGCCGCTCAGGCGCACGTCGGCGGCGCGCTGGCCGTCGACGGTGCGGCACGGCGACAGGCTCAGGCCGGCCGTGCCCGCAGGCACCAGGAACAGGCTGACGCCGGCGGCGGTGCGCGCCGAGACGATCAGGCAGTGCGCCGAGGGCGCGCCGATGACCACGGTCTTTTCGCCCTCGAGCAGCCAGGCGCCGTTATCGACCCGCGCGGTGGTGGTCTGCGGGTCGAGCTGGTAGCGCCGGCCCGGCTCCAGGCTGGCGAAGGCCAGGCGCACGCTGCCCTCGGCCACGCCGCGCAGCAGCCGCTCGCGCTGGGCGGGGCTGCCGGCGCGCGCCACCAGACGGGCGCCCAGGCCGATGGTCTCGATCAGGGGCTCCACCACCAGCGCCTCGCCGCAGGCCTCCATGGGGGCCATCAGGTCGACGGCGCCGCCACCGAAGCCGCCGTCGGACTCCGGCAGCGTGATGGCGGTGAGGCCCAGTTCGGCGAAGGCCGCCCAGGCGGTGTCGCTCACCCCCTCGGGCGAGGCGATGATCGCCTTGCGGCGGTCGAAGGCGTATTCGTTGGCGAGGTAGCGGCGCAGGGAGTCGGCGAGCTGCTGCTGCTCTTCGGTGTAGTCGAAGTTCATGAAGGTATCTCCGTGCGGCTCACAGGCCCAGGGTGGCCTTGGCGATGATGTTGCGCTGGATCTCGTTGGAGCCGGCGTAGATGCTCGCCTTGCGGAAGTTGAAGTAGCGCGGGGCAAGGCGCGAGTGCAGCGGGTCGACCTCGCCGCCGTCCACCGCCACGAAGGGCTGGGCCTCGGGGCCGGCGGCCTGCATCATGAGTTCGGTGATCGCCTGCTGCACCTCGGTGCCGCGGATCTTGAGCATGGAGACATCGGCCCCCGGCGGCTGGCCGCTGCGGCGCATGCGGTCGAGGAAGCGCATGGCGGTGAGCTCGAGCGACATCAGCTCGATCTCCACGCGCGAGAGCCGGTCGCGAAAGCGCGGGTCCTCGATCAGCGGGCGGCCGTTCTTGAGTTCGCGCGAGGCCAGCGCGCGCAGCGCGCCGAGTTCGCGGCGCGAGGCGCCGACCCGGGCCGAGCCCATGCGCTCGTGCCCGAGCAGGTACTTGGCCACGGTCCAGCCCTTGTTCTCCTCGTGCACGAGATTGCCGAGCGGCACCTTCACGTTCTCGAAGAACACCTCGTTCACCTCGTGGCCGCCGTCCATGAGGATGAGCGGGCGCACCGTGATGCCCGGGGTCTTCATGTCGATGAGCAGGAAGCTGATGCCCTCCTGGCGCTTGGCCGCCGAGGGGTCGGTGCGCACCAGGCAGAAGATCCAGTCGCCGTAGTGGCCCAGGGTGGTCCAGATCTTCTGGCCGTTGACCAGGTAGTGGTCGCCCTGGCGCTCGGCGCGGGTCTTGAGCGAGGCGAGGTCGGAGCCCGAGCCCGGCTCGGAATAGCCCTGCACCCAGAAGTCATCGCCATTGCGGATGCGCGGCAGGTAGTGGGCCTTCTGCGCCTCGGTGCCGAAGCGCTGCAGCACCGCGGCGCACATGTTCGGGCCGAAGCTGGGCAGCACCGGCGCGCCGGCCAGGCCGAATTCCTCGTCGAAGATGTAGCGCCGGGTCACGTCCCAGCCGGTGCCGCCCCACTCCACCGGCCAGTGCGGCACGGCCCAGCCCTTGGCGGCCAGGATCTTGTGCCAGCGGGTGAAGTCTTCCTTGGAGAGGTGGCGGTAGCCCACCACCTTCTCGCGGATATCGGCGGGCAGGTTGCCGGCCAGCCAGTCGCGCACCTCGTCGCGAAAGGCGAGTTCTTCGGTGGAATAGCTCAGGTCCATGGGGATGGTCCTCTGGGGGATGGAGTGACGATGGGGGGCGACCGGGCCGCGGCGCACGCCCCGGGGCGGCAGGCCCCGAGTATCGCGGATGCGCGGGCGTGGCCGCTCAGGCGGCCGCCGGTTCCCGGAACCGGGTGCCGGGCGCGGGCGGCTGCTCCGGGCCGCCGGCAAAGCACTGCGCGATGGCCATCCAGCGCTGCGCGGCCTCGCCCGACACCGCGAGGCCGGTATCGGCGACGTTGCGCACCTGCGTGACCACCTGGCAGAACTCGGTGGCGCTGCCCTCGATGAGGCCGCTGGTGCTTTGCTCGTGCCAGCACCAGATCGCGCCGGAGGGCGCGGTGAGCCGCACCTGCGGTGCCTCGGCCGGCGGGGTCTGCCGGTGCACCGAGAAGGTCCAGCCGAAGGTGTTGATGCCCAGCACCGCGATGTTGTGGATGCGGTCGGTATCCACCCGCGTCACGCCAAGCTGATCGTAGACCGCCTGACCGTGGGCCCAGGTCTCCATCAGGCGCGCGGTGATGCTCGAGCGCACGCTCATGTCGGGCCCGCCCCACTTCACGCGTCGCTTCGGGTCATCGGCCTGGAACCGCTCGGCCACCTGCCCGCACAGCGCATGCCAGGCCGACAGCAGCGCCTGGCCGCTCAGCCCGCCGGTCCAGGCGCGCTCGAGCGCGCGCATGGGGGTGAGCCGGCGTCGCGCCTGCAGGTCGGCCATGAAGGCGACGAAGGCGGGCTCGTCGCTCAGCGAGAGCATGACCGCGTGGTTCCAGTGATGCAGGTGCGTGAGCACCTCGTCGATGGTCCATTGCTTGAAGCGGGTGCGGCGGGCGAATGCGCTGTCTGGCAGCGCCGCGAGCAGTGCGTGCAGGGCATCGGATTCGGCACGGAAGTCGGCGGGCTGGGTGAACATGGCGGGCTACACTCCGGGGACTTCAGGCACACAGGGAGATCGGCATGGCCAGCATCCGACGAATCGACCACGTGGCCATCGCGGTGCGCGACTGCGATCAGGCCACCGAGCAGTACCGCAAGCTGCTCAACGCCCGGCACATCCGCACCGAGGTGCTGCGCGAGAAGGCCGGCATGGTGAAGGTAGCCTACATGCAGATCGGCGAGAACGTGCTCTCGCTGGTGCAGTCGCTGGAACCCGACGGCTTCATCAACCAGCACATCGACAAGCATGGCGAGGGGCTGCATCACCTCGGCCTGGAGGTCGATGACCTCGCCGGCTTCGTCGAGCAGGTCGAGGCCAACGGCTATCGCATCCCGCTGCGCGACGAGTTCAGCAACCGCAGCGAGGTGGTGCTCAGGCCGCGCGATGCCAACGGCGTGGTGCTGCAGGTGCTGCAGTGGAAGGGCGGCAGCGACGCCACCGTCGAGGACCGCATCGAGCGCATCCTCAAGCTGCAGAATCAGCCGGAGTAGCCCGGCCGCGCATGGGCGCTCAGCCGCGCGGCGCCGTGCCCGCGCCGGCCTGCGCCAGCAGCCGGGCCACCTGCAGTGGTGTGCGGTCCTCCAGGAAGGGACCGATGAGCTGCACGCCCACCGGCAAGCCCTCGGGTGTCCGGCCGGCCGGCACCACGGTGGCCGGCAGCCCGGCAAAGGTGGCCACGCTCGGCCAGGCCAGCTGCTCGTCGTAGCGGGCAGGTCGGCCGTCGATGGGCAGCCGGCGCGCCGACCAGTCGCGATCGGTCACGTGCGCGAAGGCCGCGCAGCCGAAGGCGGGCGCCACCACCAGATCCACTGCTTCGAAGAGCTGCTGCCACTGCGCGCGCGCATGGTCGCGGGCATCGAGACCGTCGAGCCACTGCGCCGCCGACAGCGCCTGGGCGTCGGGCATGCCCCGACTGGTGATCGCCATGAGGAGGGTCTCGTAGGTGGCCTGTCCGGCGAGGAGGTCGGGCAGCTGCGCATGCCGATGCAGCACCTGGGCGCCGGCCTCGGCAAGCGCGTCGGCCACGCGCGCCACCCCGGCGCGAATGACGGCATCGGTGGCGCAGCCGGGATGGCGCTCGAGCACCAGCACCCGCAGCCCCGAGAGGCCCTCCTGGCGGGGCGCCGGCAGCGCGAGCTGCCAGCCGGTGGCGTGCGGCGCGTCGGCGCCTGCCAGCAGCCCGAAGGCGAGCGCCAGATCGTCGGCGTCGCGGGCCATGGGCCCGACCACGTTGAACAGGTTGGGGCGGTCGTGGCTGCCCGGAAACGCGTGGCCCCGGCTGGGGATCACCCCGAGGCTGGGCTTGTGTCCGTAGAGCCCGCAGAAGGCCGAGGGCACCCGGATGGAGCCGCCGATGTCGGAGCCGAGTTCGAGCGCGACGAAGCCGGCCGCCAGCGCGGCGGCCGAGCCGCCCGAGGAGCCGCCCGGCGTGCGGGCGGGGTCGAGCGGATGGCGGGTGCGCCCGAACAGCGGGTTGACGCTTTGCCAGTCGGCCAGCGCGGTGGCCACGTTGGTCTTGCCCAGCAGCACCGCGCCGGCGGCCTTGAGCCGTGCCACCGCCACCGCGTCATGCCGGGCGCGGTGATCGGCGAAGGCGCTGATGCCCCAGGTGGTGGCCAGCCCGGCGACATCGAAGGCCTCTTTCACCGTGATCGGCAGGCCGAGCAAGGGCCGGCGCTCGCCCCGCGCCCGGGCTGCGTCGGCCGCCCGCGCCTGCTCGCGGGCGCGGTCGAAGTCGCGCACCACCACCGCGTTGATCGCGCCGTCGCCGGCCTCGATGGCGGTGATGGCGGCCTCGCACAGGGCGAGAGCGGTGGTCTCGCCGCGGTCGAGGCGGGCGAGCAGATCGTGGGCGGTGGGCAGGCTCATGGCGTCAGTGCTCGGTAGACCTTGGCGAGTTCGCGCGGCAGCGCCGCCACCTCGTCGATCACCAGGTAGCGATCGTCCGGGCACATGCGGCGCAGGTAGTCGTGGCCGGCGGGGTCCACCGTGATGCAGAAGCTGAGCACACCGGCCTGCTGCGCCTCGCGCAGCGCCTGCGCGGTGTCCTGGATGCCGTACTCGTCGTCGTCGCGGTCGGGGCCGTAGTCGCGGTCCTGGGGATAGCCATCGGAGATCATCACCAGCAGCTTCAGGCGCGTGGGCTGCCCGCGCAGCCGCGCCACCGCATGGCGGATCGCCGGGCCCATGCGGGTGGAGCGGCGCGGCTGCATCGCCGCCAGCGCCGCCCATTGCGGCGCGCGCAGCCGGTCCTCGAAGTCCTTGGCCACGTGGAACTCCACGTCGTCGCGACCGTAGCCGGAGAAGCCCCAGATGGCGTAGCGATCGCCCAGGGTCTCGAGGGCCTGCGCCATCAGCGCGAGCGACTCGCGCGCCACGTCGATCACGCGCCGCTTGGGCGGATCGGGCAGCAGCGGATCGCGCGCGCTCCAGTTGCCCCACACATACTCGCCATCAGGCGGTGGCGGTGGCTCGGGCGGGGGCGGCGGCGCGTCGGGGTCGGGCACCGGGAAGTCGGTGGAGGCGCTCATGTCGAGCAGAAACGCCGCCGAGACCTCGCGCAGCGCGCGATCGCGCCGGCGATAGACATGCTCGTCGGTGGCGTGTCCGGCGCGCCGGTCGACCGCCGCCTCGATCAGGCCGTCGAGCTCGATCTCCTCGCCGTCGCTCACCCGGCGCACGCGCACGAAGGCATCAGGGCGGATATGCCGGAACTGCCGCTGCACCTCGCTGAGCAGCGGCCCGTGGCGGCGACGCAGCTGCTCGGGCAGGCTGGCATCGTCGCCGCGCAGGCGGTATTCATGCAGCCGGCACCAGCCCTTGAGGTAGCCCTGGCGGTGGTAGTCCCACTCGTCGTAGAGCCAGCTGCGGGTGGCGTCCTTGGACAGCCCGAAGGCGCGCCGCAGCGCCGACTCGTCGGACTGCCGGCGGCGTTCGGCCTGCGCGGGGGTCTCGGGGGGCGCGTCGGCGTCGACGGCGGTGTCGGGCGCCTGCGCATCGGGCAGCAGGCCGGTGTGGCCGCCACGCAGCTGACGCTGCACGAGCTCGGGCCGCACGTCGCCGCGGAAATCCACTGCGTCGCCCTCGAAGAAGGCGTCGGGGTCGGGCAGGGTATCGCCCTCGTCGCTGGCGTCGTCGCCCCCTCCGCTGCCCTTGCGCGGCGGGCCCTCGGCGGCCGGCGTGTCGATGTCGTCGTCAGCGGCGGCGGCCCGTTCGGCGCGCGAGGCCACGCCCAGCACCCGCAGGCAGGCGGCGGTGGCGGCGGCGCTGTCGTACACGCTGGCGCCGGGCGCGCCGGCCGGGGCCGCGGCGGCGAGCAGCGCGGCCAGCCGGCCGGTGCGGTCGTCGGCGATCAGCGCCGGCGCCGGCGCGCCCAGCGTGTAGCGCAGCAGCGACTCGGCCAGCGCGGCCGCCGGCGCCTGCGCGCCGTCGGGCATGGGCGGGCGGTCGGCGAGAGCGCGCGCGAGCACCCGCGCCAGGTCGTGCCGCGCGCCCGGGTAGCGCTGGCCGATCGCCCGATCGACGCGCATGTCTTCCAGCAGCATGAACAGGCGTCGCGCCTGCGCGGGCACCGGCCACAGTGCGAAGAAGCGCTCGAGCTCGCTGGGATGCGGTGCCGTCAGGCCATGCTCGGGCGGCAGGCCGGGGTGCAGCGCGCGGGCGCGTGCCAGCGTGAAGCCGAAGGTGCCGTTCTCGTAGAAGCCGAGCTGGTGCAGCACCGAGATGCGGTAGACGCCCAGGTTGTGCGCGCGTTCCTGGAAGAGCGCCACCTCGCCGGGCAGGTAGATGGCGCTGCCGTCGGTGGTGGCGGTCTCGGGACGGAACTCGCCGGTGAGCGCCTCCACCGGCCGCAGGTGCAGGTAGCGGCCCGCCAGCCCCTGCGTGAACAGCGAGAGCACGCGCTGCGCGTCGACCAGCGCGACCCCCGGGGTGCTCACGGCAGGATCACGTCGACGATGTCGGCCACCGCCTGCTGCACCTGCGCGTCGTCGGTGACCGCGCGCGCGATGGCCGCGTCACAGGCCCGGCGCGGCGTGATGCCGCCGGCCACCAGCTGGCCGGTGTAGATCAGCAGGCGCGTGCTCACGCCTTCCTCGAAGCCGTGCTCGCGCAGGTGCCGCACCTTCTGGCCGATGGTGGCCAGACGCAGCGCGGTGTCGGCATCGACCCCGCTCTCGTGCGCGATGATCTCGGCCTCGAGCTCGACCGGCGGGTAGTCGAACTCCAGGCTCACGAAGCGCTGGCGGGTGGAGGGCTTGAGGTCCTTGAGCACGCTCTGATAGCCCGGGTTGTAGGAGATGATCAGCAGGAAGTCGGGGTGCGCGTCGAGCTGCTCGCCGGTCTTCTCGATGGGCAGGATGCGCCGGTGATCGGTGAGCGAGTGCACCACCACGGTGGTGTCCTTGCGCGCCTCGACCACCTCGTCCAGGTAGCACAGCGCGCCGCTGCGCACCGCGCGGGTGAGCGGCCCGTCCATCCAGACCGTGCTGTCGCCCGACAGCAGGTAGCGGCCCACCAGGTCGGTGGCGGTCAGGTCCTCGTGGCAGGCCACCGTGATGAGCGGCGTGTCGAGCGCACGCCGCGCGCTCTCGGCCTGCCGGTACAGGCGCCAGGCCATGTGCTCGACGAAGCGGGTCTTGCCGCAGCCGGTGGGGCCCTTGAGCAGCACCGGCAGGCGCGCCGCGTAGGCGGCCTCGAAGACCGCGACCTCGTCGCGCAGCGGCCGGTACCAGGGCTCGCGCTGCAGGCGATGGCCGGGATGGCCGTCGGGCGTGACGCCGGGGATGGCGCCGCGGGCGCCGTGGGCGGCCGACGTCGGGGGCGATGCGTTCATGGCGGAGTCCGGTTCAGAAGCCGAGCTGGCGGGCGGCGAGATCCTTCATGATCTCCTCGGAGCCGCCGCCGATCATGTTGACCTTCACCTCGCGGTAGATGCGCTCGACGCGGGTGCCGCGCATGTAGCCCATGCCGCCCAGGATCTGCACCGCCTGGTCGGCGCAGAACTGCAGGCTCTGCATCGCCTGCACCTTGAGCATGGAGAGCTGCGCGACCAGCACCTTCGGGTCGCCGCCGCCATGCTCCACGCGCCAGGCGAGGTCTTCCATGAAGGTGCGGGTGGTCTCGATGCGGATCGCCATGTCGACCAGCTTGTGGCGGATCACCTGCCGCTGCGAGAGCGGCTCGCCGAAGGTGTGGCGCTGGCGGGCCCAGTCGATGGCGTCGTTCAGGCAGACCTGCGCGAAGCCCAGCGCGCCGGCGGCCATCCAGAGCCGCTCGCCGTTGAAGTTGCGCATCACGATGGGAAAGCCCCGGTTGAGCTCGCCGATGAGATTGGCGGCCGGCACCCGGCAGTTCTCGAAGCGCAGCTGCGCGGTGTCGGAGGCCCACCAGCCCATCTTGTCCAGGGCCGTGCGACTGAAGCCGGGCGTGTCGCGCTCGATGAGCAGCAGCGACACGCCCGCCGCGCTGCGGTCGGCCGGATTGGTGCGCACCGCCACGGTGTAGTAGTCGGCGCGCATGCCCGAGGTGATGAAGGTCTTCTCGCCGTTCACCACGAAGTGATCGCCGTCGAGCACCGCGGTGGTTCGCAGCGCGGCCACGTCGGAGCCGCCCGAGGGTTCGGTGATGGCCAGCGCCGAGATCTTCTCGCCGGCCAGCACCGCCGGCAGCACGCGCTCCTTCATGGCCTGGCTGCCGGCATTCAGGATGGGCGGCGAGCCGATGGTGTGCGACATCAGCGAGGCGCTCACCCCGCCGCTGCCGCCCCAGGCGAGCTCCTCGGCCAGCACGATGCGGTGGAACACGTCGCAGGGCGTGCCGCCGTAGGCCTCGGGGTAGCCCAGACCCAGCAGGCCGGCGGCCGCGGCGCGCTGGTAGAGCTCGCGGGGAAAGCCGCCGGCCTCGTCCCAGGCGGTGGCGTGGGGTGCGATCTCGCGGACCGCGAACTGGCGCACGGTCTGGCGAAAGAGCTCGTGCTCGGGGCTGTAGCAGTTGGGATTTCGAAAGGCGGTGAGCGACGTGGCGGGGTTCATGGTCGGGATCGCAAGATGCAGTCCCCGATCGTAACGCGCGCCGCCGCCCGCAGCGGCACCGCCTTCTCACTGGAGAGCCCCAATGCCCCTCGACATGTCCGCCATCGGCCGCGAGGTCGGCCCGTCCACCGTCAGCTGGGATTCCCGCGACGCGATGCTCTACGCGCTCGGCGTGGGCGCCGGCCAGACCGATCCCTACGACGAGCTGCGCTTCACCACCGAGAACTCCGAGGGCCAGCCGCTGGTCGTGCTGCCGGTGTACGCGGTGGTGCTCATCCAGCGCTCGGGCACGCGCGCCGACATGGGCCCGATCGACCGGACCAAGCTGGTGCATGCCGAGCAGGGCTTCGTGCTGCACAAGCCGCTGCCGGTGGAAGGCACGGTGCGCGTGAGCACGAAGATCACCGGCATGTACGACAAGGGCTCGGGCGCGCTGGTGACCACCACCTCGCGCGCGGTCGATGCCGCCAGCGGCGAGCTGCTGGTGGAGGCCGACTCGGCCGCCTTCATCCGCGGCGAGGGCGGCTTCGGCGGCGCGCGCGGGCCGGCCGGTGCCGAGCCCTGCCCGAGTCGCGCCCCGGATATCGAGATCGCCACCGGCACGCGCGCCGATCAGGCGCTGCTCTATCGCCTGAGCGGCGACCGCAACCCGCTGCACAGCGATCCGGCCTTCGCGCGGCGCGGCGGCTTCGATCGCCCCATCCTGCACGGCATGTGCACCTACGGCATCACCGGGCGTCACCTGCTGCACGCGGTGTGCGGTGGCGATCCGGCGCGGCTCAGGTCGATGTCGGCCCGCTTCACCCGCCCGGTGATGCCGGGCGACCCGCTCACGGTGCAGGCCTGGGTGGAGGGCGCCACGGTGCGTTTCCGCACCCTGGGCGCGGGCGGCCAGCCGGTGATCGACTTCGGCACGCTCACCCGCGCGGCCTGAGCGCGGCGCGGCGCGCGCGGTTCAGCCGGGTTCGCCCAGGTCGATCACGCCGCGCTCGGCCAGCGCCCGGATGCGATCTGCCGGCACGCCGTGCTCGCCGAGCACCTGCGCGGTGTGCTGGCCCACCCGGGGCGCGATCGACAGCGGCGCGCCGCTCTCGAAGCGCGGCATGCCGGGCAGGCGCGCCACCGGCACCGGCCGGGGCATGTCGGGCTGCTCGAGCCAGGCGATCAGGTCGACCGCCTTCACCTGCGGCTCGTCGAGGAAGTCGGCGTAGCGGTTGACCCGCTCGTGCATCACCTGGTGCTCGGCCAGGCGTGCCGACCACTGCGCGGTGCTGCGCGTGAGCAGGTGCTCGCGCAGCATGCCCAGCAGCAGCGCTTCGTGCTGATGGCGGCCATCGGCCGTGGTGAAGCGCGGGTCTGCGGCCAGGTCCGGGCGCTCGAGCGCGCCGCACAGCGCCAGCCATTCGCGATCGCGGATGGCGGTCACCGACAGCCAGCCGTCGGCGGTGCGGAACACGCCGTGCGGCGTGCCGCCCGGGCGCACCGGGCCACCCTCGAGGAAGGCCGACATCATGCGGATGGCCTGCAGGCCGGCAGCGCCCTGCATCAGGCTGGCATCGAGATACCGGCCGCGGCTCTCGTCACGGCGGGCGTAGAGCGCGGAGGAGACCGCCTGGAAGGCGTAGAGCGAGGTGCACATGTCGACCGGGATCACCGGCACCCGGTGCGGGATGCCGTCCTCGCCGTGGTTCTCGGCGGTCAGGCCGGTGAAGGCCTGCAGCACCGGGTCCATGGCCGGGCGCCCCACCAGCGGGCCGTGCTGGCCGAAGCCGGAGATGGACAGGTAGAGCAACCGCGGCGCGCGCGCCGACACGGCCTCCCAGCCGAAGCCCAGGCGGCTGATCACGCCCGGCCGGAAGCCCTCGATGAACACGTCGGCGCCCTCGATGAGCTGCCAGAGCAGCGCCTTGCCTTCATCGAGCTTGAGGTCGATGGCCACGCTGCGCTTGCCGAGGTTGCCGATGATGGAGAACGCGCTGTGATCGCCGTAGCGCACGCCCAGCACCCGGCTCCAGTCGCCGTCGCCGTTGCCCTCGACCTTGATCACGTCGGCGCCGTACTGCGCGAGCAGCATGCCGCAGTAGGGGCCGGCGATGCCCTGGCTGAGATCGATCACCTTCAGGCCCTTGAAGGGCGCGTCATAGCTCATGGGCAGCTCCTGATGCGGATGGGATGCGGGCCCGGCGCGCCGCGGCCTCAGGCCGCGCTGGCCGGCTCGAGGATGAAGCCTTCATAGCCGCGTTCGGCGACCTCGTCGCAGCGGCGACGGTACACCCCCAGCCCGCCCACGTAGGGCATGAACACCCGCGGCTTGCCCGGCAGATTGGCGCCCACGTACCAGGAGTTGGCGCGCGGAAACAGGGTCTGGTCGGCCACCGCGTTGACATGCGCCACCCAGCGCTCCTCGGCGTCGGTCTGCGCCTCGATGCTGCGCGCGCCGCGCTCGCCCAGCGCCTGGATGCAGCGCGCGATCCAGTCGACGTGCTGCTCGATGGAGGTGATCATGTTGGTGAGCACCGAGGGACTGCCCGGCCCGGTGATCGAGAACAGGTTGGGGAAGCCCGCGGTCATCAGGCCCAGGTAGGTGCGCGGGCCGCCACGCCACTTCTCGCTGAGCGACAGGCCCTGGCGCCCACGGATGTCGATGTCGAGCAGGGCGCCGGTGATGGCGTCGAAGCCGGTGGCGAACACGATCGCGTCGAGCGCGATGTCTTCGCGCGTGGTGCGGATGCCGGTCTCGGTGATGCCTTCGATCGGGGTCTCGCGCAGGCTGACCAGCGTGACGTTGGGCTGGTTGAAGGTCTGGAAGTAGCCGCTGTCCAGGCAGATGCGCTTTGTGCCGATGAAGTGGTCGCGCGGCGTGAGCCGCTCGGCCACGGCCGGGTCGCGCACGATGGCGCGGATCTTCTCGCGCACGAACTCGGCCGCGGTGGCGTTGGCCGCCTCGTCCATCAGCAGGTTGTTGTAGGCGCGCGTGAGGCCCGTGGAGCCGTTGCGCCAGGCCGCCTCGTAGACCTCCCGACGGCGCTCCTCGGGGTCGTCGAGGGCGCCCCGATCAGGTGCCGGCATGCCGGCGATGCCGGCCGGCGCGTGGCGGGCCTTCTCGCGCACCTCGGGGTAGCGGGCCTTGAAGCGCGCCACCTCGTCGGCCGGCAGCGGGCGGTTGCCCGAGGGCAGGCTGAAGTTGGGGGTGCGCTGGAAGACGTGCAGGTGTGCCGCCTGGCGGGCGATCATGGGGATGACCTGGATGCCCGAGGAGCCGGTGCCGATCACGCCCACGCGCAGGCCGGTGAAGTCGACCGGCTCGTGCGGCCAGGTGGCGGTGTGCAGGAGCCGGCCGCGGAACCGGTCGCGCCCGGGGAAGTCGGGCATGCGCGGCAGCGACAGGCAGCCGGTGGCCATGATGCAGAAGCGCGCCCGCAGCGAGGGGCCGCGGTCGGTGCTGATGGCCCACTGCGCCCGCGCCTCGTCATAGTGGGCGCTGCGCACCCGCGTGCCGAAGCGGATGTCGCGGCGCAGGTCGAAGCGGTCGGCCACGTGGCGCGCGTAGGCGAGGATCTCGGGCTGGCTCGCGAAGCGCTCCGACCAGGTCCATTCCTGCTGCAGGTCCTCGGAGAAGGAGTAGGAGTACTCCAGACTCTCGACGTCGCAGCGGGCGCCGGGATAGCGGTTCCAGTTCCAGGTGCCGCCGACGTCATCGGCGGCCTCGATCACCCGCACCCGCAGACCCATGCCGCGCAGCCGGTGCAGCATGTACATGCCACCGAAGCCCGCGCCCACCACCACCGCGTCGAAGTGCGCCGTGTCGGCCGCCGGGGCGTCGGCGGTCTGGCCCGGGTGCGTTGCCATGCCTGTCTCCGTGTTGATTTTTGGTGTCTGAAATCGCCGGGCGGGCTCGCCCGCTGGTGTCATCACTTTACCCGATGGTGATTTTTCCACGATTTCGACGCGTGATACTTTCGTCCGATGGTCGCGACTCCGGAAGTCAGGCGCATGGCGGTGTCGGTGCTCGCGCTGTGCACCGGCATGAACATCCTGTCGCGCGGCGTCGGCGAGAGCTTCGCGGTGTTCCTGCTGCCGATTGCCACCGAGTTCGGCGCCGACCGCGCGGCGCTGGTCGGCATCTACTCCATCGCGGTGCTCGCGGTGGGTCTCATGTCCCCGGTGGCCGGTGTCATCGTCGACCGGCTGGGGCCGCGCCGCTGCTATCTCGCCGGCCTGCTGCTGCTGGGCGGGGTCTACTGGCTGGCCGGGCGCATCTCGGCGCTGTGGCAGCTCTACCTGCTGCTCGGCGTGGTCGCGCCGATGGGTGCCTCCCTCACCGGCATGGTGCCGGCCTCCACCCTGGTCAGCCGCTGGTTCGGCGGCCGATTGCCCAGCGCCATGGCGGCGCTCTCGGCCGCGCTGGGCACCGGCATGCTCGCGTTCGCGCCGTTCGCGCAATGGCTGATCGGCCTGGTGGGCTGGCGGCAGGCCTACCAGGTCATCGGCGGCGGGCTGCTGGTGGTGCTGGTGCCGCTGGTGCTGCTGCCCTGGTCGCGCATCGCGGCCGGCTCGCCCGAGGTGGTCGAGGCGCTGCGCCGGCGCAGCGCCGGTCAGGCCGCCTGGACGGTGCCGCTCGCCTTGCGCACGCCGATCTTCTGGGCCCTGGCCGGCATGATGTTCAGCACCGCGGTGAGCACCTACGCGGTCACCCCGCAGCTGGTGGCCTGTCTGGTCGATGCCGGCTGGTCGCCGCTGTCGGCGGCCTGGGTCTTCGGGCTGACCGGCATGCTGTCCATCGTCGGCATGATGGGCGCGGCCACGCTGGCCGAGCGCATCGGCGAGCGGCTCACGGCGACCGTGTCGTACGGCCTGACCCTGACCGGTCTTGCGCTCCTGGCCGGTGCCCTCCACGGGTATTCCCCCTGGCTGGTCGGCGGCTTCGTGCTCACCTTCGGCTGCGCCCAGGGCTCGCGCGGGCCGCTGGCCGCGGTGCTGGCGGCGCGCGGCTTTCCGGGTGCGATGGGCAGGGTCTACGGCATGGTGCTCACCGCCGCCGGGACCGGCTCGGCGCTGGGCTCGTGGGCCGGCGGCGCGCTCTTCGATCTCACCGGCGGCTACCATGCCGGGCTGGCCCTCTCGGCACTGGGCGCCCTGGGCGGTCTGGCCCTGTTCTGGACCGTGCCGGCCCTGCGCGGCGATGGCCGGGCGGCCTCGCAATCCTCTCCCAACCGTTCCTGATCGGATCGCCTCCATGACCACGCCTGACCCCATCCTGCTCGGCGGCGCGCCCGGCTCGCCCTACACCCGCAAGATGCTCTCGCTGCTGCGCTACCGGCGCCTGCCCTACCGCTACATGATCCACAACAACCGCGACGGCTCGGCGATGCCGGTGCCGCCGGTGAAGCTGCTGCCCACTTTCTGGTTCCCCGACGGCGCGGGCGGTCTGCAGGCCGTGGTCGACTCCACCCCGATCATCCGGCGGCTGGAGCGCGAGCACGCGGGGCGCAGCGTCCTGCCGACCGATCCGGCGCTCGCCTTCCTGGACGAGCTGCTCGAGGACTACGGCGACGAGTGGCTCACCAAGGCGATGTTCCACTACCGCTGGCACTACGCCGACGACATCGAGCGCGCCGGCAGCATCCTGCCGCGCTGGCGCAACGTGTGCGCTTCCGAGGCCGCGATCGCGCCGCTCAAGGCGCAGTTCTCCGAGCGGCAGATCTCGCGGCTGCGCTTCGTCGGCTCCAATGCCACCACGGCGCCGGTGATCGAGGCGAGCTATCGTCGTTTTCTGCTCGCGCTCGATGCGCTGCTGCTGCGCCAGCCCTTCCTGATGGGCCAGCGCCCGGGCGCGAGCGACTTCGCGATCTTCGGGCAGCTCACGCAGCTCACCCACTTCGATCCCACCCCCATGGCCCTCACCCTGCAGGTCTCGCCGCGGGTGTTCGCCTGGGTGGAGGTGATGGAGGACCTGTCCGGGCTGGGCACCGGCGACGACGGCTGGCTCAGCCGCGACGACGCCGGGCCGGCGCTGGCGGGTCTGCTCGCCGAGGTCGGCCGCACCTACGTGCCGGTGATGCTGGCCAACGCGCGGGCGCTCGTGGCCGGTGCCCAGGAGGTGCGGGCCGAGGTGGATGGCCAGCCCTGGGTGCAGCAGCCCTTCCCCTACCAGGGCAAGTGCGTGGGCTGGCTGCGGCAGTCCTGGGCGGGCCTGGGCGCGGCCGATCAGGCCTGGCTGCGCGGGCTGCTCGTGCCCGCCGGTTGCCTGCCGCTGGTGGCCGACTGATGCCGGGCACCCGCGCCGGGCTGATCGCCGGCCTGGCGCTGGTGGCCATCGTCAG
>JBIKWU010000306.1:0-4501 GCA_044356115.1 Burkholderiaceae bacterium | reverse complement strand
CGAAGCCGTCGACGTTGATGAAGCGGGCCACGCGGTGCGGCGCCACGCCGCTGTAGAGCGCGCCGATGTTCGCGCCCATGCTGTGGCCCACGAGACGCACCGGCTCCTCGGGGCTGTGGTGCTCGAGCAGGCCGTGCAGATCGCCGAGGTAGTCGGGGTACCAGTAGGTATCGGCACCGCTCCAGCCCGACAGGCCGTAGCCGCGCCAGTCAGGGGCGATCACCCGCCACTCGCGCTGCAGGGCGTCGACCGTGAACTGCCAGGAGGCGGAGACATCCTGGTTGCCGTGCAGCAGGAACAGGCGCGGCGCGCCGGCCGGGCCCCACACCCGGCAGTGCAGGCGCACGCCGCGGATCTCGATGAATTCGGACTGGCTGGGTTTCACGGCAGGCGGGCCCGAGAGCGGGCGATCGGCAGGGGGATGAGCCAGAATAGCAACTCCCGTCAGCCCCCGCGGCGGCGCGGCGCATGCTTCGAACCGCGGTCACCGCGGCCCCTTCCGGAGACCGGCATGCAGACCCTCTACCAGGCCTTCGCGCAGGCCGTCACCGACGCGCCCGACGCGGCCTTCCTCGCACAGCCGCCCTCCATGGGCGGGCGCACCTGGCGCTACGCCGAGGTCGCGGGCGAGGTCGATCGCCTGAGCGCGATCTACGCCCGCCGCGGCTGGGGCGCGGGCCACCGCATCGCGCTGGGCGTGGGTAACGTGCCCGAGCACTTCTTCCACTTCCTCGCGCTCAACCGGCTCGGCGCCTCGATCGTGCCGATGAACCCCGATCACCGTGGCGGCGAGATCCGCTACCAGCTCGGCCACTCCGGCGCCGAACTGGTGGTGGCCAACACCGACCGCGGCACGGCGGCGCGCGAGGCCATGGCTGGCGCCGACGGCCCGCCGATCGTGGCCGGCGAGCGCCTGGCCGACGACCTGCCTGCCGCGCCGGTCGCGCGGCGAAAGGCCGGCGACCCCTGGCAGGCCGAGACCGCCATCCTGTACACCTCGGGCACCTCGGGCCTGCCCAAGGGCTGCATTCTCACCAACGAGTACGTGCTCACCGCCAGCGCCTGGTACCGCGACAGCGGCGGGCTGCTCGCGCTGCGCGAGGGCCAGGACCGGGTCTTCAATCCGCTGCCGGTGTTCCACATGAACTGCGGGATCAACACCCTGGGGGCGATGATCCTCACCCGCAACTGCCTGATCATCCCCGACCGCTTCCATGCCAGCACGTGGTGGGCCGATGTCGGCGGCTCGGGCGCCACCGGCATCCATTACCTGGGCGTCATGCCGCCGGCGCTCATCAAGCAGCCGCCCTCGCCGCACGATCGCGCGCACACCGTTCGCTGGGGCCTGGGCGCGGGCTGCGACCCCACGCTGCATGCCGACTTCGAGGCCCGCTTCGGCCTGCCGCTGGTCGAGGTCTGGGGCATGACCGAGACCGGCCGCTTCCTGGTCAACCATGTCGAACCCAGGCAGGTCGACACCCGCGCCTTCGGCCGCATGCGCGCGCCGCTCGAGACCCGCGTGGTCGATGACCAGGACCAGCCGGTGGCCACCGGCCAACCCGGCGAGCTGCTGGTGCGCTGCGCCGGCGACGATCCGCGCCGCGGCTTCTTCAGCGGCTATCTCGATGACCCGCAGGCCACCGAGCGGGCCTGGCGCGGCGGCTGGTTCCACACCGGCGACATCGTCAGCGTCGACGACAGCGGCATGCACTACTTCATCGACCGCCGCAAGGACATGATCCGGCGCTCCGGCGAGAACATCTCGGCGGGCGAGGTGGAGGCGGTGCTCGCCGCGCATCCGCTGGTGCATCGGGTGGCGGTGATGGCGGTGCCCGACGAGATGCGCGACGAGGAGGTGCTGGCGGTGGTGGTGCCGGCGCCCGGCGTGAGCGCCGACGCGGCCTGCGCGCAGGCGCTCACCGCGCACTGCCTGAGCGAGCTCGCCTACTACAAGGCACCGGCCTGGGTGGTGTTCCGCGACGAACTGCCGGTGACCTCCACCAACAAGCTGCAGAAGCACCGCATCTTCGGCAAGGACGAAGACCCGCGCGCGGCCGCGATCGACTGCCGCGGGCTCAAGAAGCGCCCCGGCGCCTGAACCCGCGGGTCAGACGCGCAGCCGGATCGGCGCCAGCGCGTCGCCCTCGGGCAGGATGCGGCCGATCAGCGCGGCCTGCGGGGCGGGGCCCGCGCGCAGCGCGCGCAGGCAGGCATCGGCACGGTCGGCCGGCACGCTGGCCAGCAGCCCGCCGGCGGTCTGCGGATCGAAGAGCAGGCGATAGCGCGGATGCGCCAGCGCGGCCTCGGGGTTGTTGACCGCCCGGCGCAGCCGCAGGTTGGCGGGCTGCAGCGAACTCAGGATGCCGGCGGCCGCGGTCTGCTCGGCGCCGGGCAGCACCGGCAGCGCGTCGAGGTCGATCTCGGCGTCCACGCCCGATGGTCGGGTCATCTCCACCAGGTGCCCGAGCAGACCGAAGCCGGTGAGGTCGGTGCAGGACGCGGCGCCATGCGCGCGCAGGCAGCGCGCGGCCTCGCGGTTGGACACGCACATCGAGGCCAGCGCCGCATCGATCCAGTCACCGCGAGCCTGCAGCCGCTCGTGCGCGGCGAACAGCGTGCCGGTGCCGATCGGCTTGGTCAGCACCAGGACATCACCCGGCCGCAGCCCGCCCTTGCGCAGCACGGTGGACAGGTCGGCCGCCACCAGACCGTTCACCGCGAAGCCCAGCGCCAGTTCGCGCCCCTCGCCGGTGTGGCCGCCCACCAGCGCGCAGCCGGCCTCGTTGAGGACCTCGACCGCGCCGGTCATCATCTGGCGCAGCAGGTCTTCGGTCTTGCTCTCGAGGCCGGGCGGCACGGTGACGATGGCGGTGGCGCTCTGCGGCTCGCCGCCCATCGCCCAGATGTCGCCCAGCGCGTGGTTGGCCGCCACCTTGCCGAACAGCCAGGGGTCATCGATGAAGGCCCGGAAGAAGTCCACGGTGTGGACCATGGCCATGCCGGGCGGCACGGCCACCACCGCGGCGTCATCGGGCGCGTTCAGTCCGATGAGCACGTCGGGGCGAAGCAGCGGGCGCAGATCGGCCAGCGCGCGCGAGAGCACCGTGGCGCCCACCTTGGCGCCGCACCCGCCGCAGCGCATCGCGATCGCCGAGAGCGCCTGCGCGGCTTCCTCCTCGCGCAGCGCGAGGCCCGCGCCCGGCAGCTCGGAGGGCGGGGCGGCCTTGCCGGCGCCCGAGCCCATCGGCGCAAACTCGCTGAACCGGGCCATGAAGCGGCGATCGATCCAGTCCTTCCAGCGCCACACCCAGTCGCCGCGAAAGCCGATCGCCCCGCGCGAGGCGATGGCGTGGCGCTCGCCAGTGCCGATCAGGGCCAGCCAGCGGCGCTGCGGCCGGTAGGGCCGCAGCGGCTCGCCGGCGAGCGAGCGGCGCAGGTTGGCCGCCAGCGGCCGGCCCTGGCGCACCGCGAAGACACCGGCCTTCTCGAGCGGGCGCCCCTCGATCGCGGCGATGTCGCCGGCGGCGAACACCTCGGGATCGGTGATCGACTGCAGCGTGGGGCCCACCCGCACGCAGCCATCGTCATCGAGGGCCAGACCGGTGCCGCGCAGCCAGGGCGCGCCACCGGCCCGGGTGACCCACACGATCTCGTCGGCGGGCAGTTCGCTGCCATCGGCCAGGCACAGCAGGCCGGCGCGGACCGCGCGCACCTCGGCGCGCTCATGCACCACCACCCCGCGCTCGGCGAGCAGGCGCGCGAAGCTTTCGCGCACCCAGCGGTTGTGGGTGGGCAGCAGCCCGCCACGGCCGGTGACGAGATGGCAGCTCAGCGCCGCGGGATCGCGCCCGAGGGCGCGCAGCTCGGCGCCGAGCCGGTGCTGCATGGCCAGCAGGAGTTCGACCCCGCCCGCGCCGCCGCCCACCACCGCCACGCGCCAGCGGCCCTCGCGGGCGCGCACCCGCTCGAGCAGTGCCTGCCAGCGGGCATCGAAGCGGCCGATCGGCTTGACCGGCACGGTGTGCTCGCCGGCGCCCGGCACGGGGTCGGTGCGCGGCGTGGAACCGATGTTGATCGAGACCCGGTCATAGGCCAGCGGCGGCCGGTCACGACACAGCACGAGGTGGTTGGCGCGATCGAGACCCACGACCTCGTCGCGCAGGAAGCGCGCGCCAGCGAAGCGGGCGAGCCGCGGCAGGTCGATGTGGACCTCGTCGTGCCGGTACCACCCCGCGACATAGCCCGGCAGCATGCCGGAGTAGGGCGTGAAGCTGTCCTGGCAGACCAGGGTGAGCCGCACCCCGGGCATGGGCCGCATGGCGAAACGGCGCAACACCCCGACATGGCTGTGGCCCCCGCCCACCAGCACGATGTCGCGCAGGATCGG
This sequence comes from Burkholderiaceae bacterium, assembly GCA_044356115.1. GTDB lineage: Bacteria > Pseudomonadota > Gammaproteobacteria > Burkholderiales > Burkholderiaceae_E > Quisquiliibacterium. The sequence goes on along the minus strand of JBIKWU010000306.1, from coordinate 114 downwards.
CTGGTCGGCTGGTTGCATGATCGGAGTGTCCTCGGGGAAAGGCGGCGCCAGGATGCGCCGGCCTGGGGCGCGGTCGGCCTGCGGAGGATAGACCAGAACCGGTACGAACCCGGC
>JBIKWU010000305.1:0-4510 GCA_044356115.1 Burkholderiaceae bacterium | reverse complement strand
GCATGGGCAGGGTCACCGGATTCATCGAGTTCCAGCGGCTGCAGGAGGCCGCCGAGGACAGCAGCTCGCGCGTCGGGCACTACCGCGAGTTCGTCATGCACCTGAGCGATCAGCAGGCGCAGCAGCAGGGCGCGCGCTGCATGGATTGCGGCATTCCGTTCTGCCAGAACGGCTGCCCGGTGAACAACATCATTCCCGACTTCAACGACCTGGTCTTCAACAGCCAGTGGCGCGCGGCGCTCGACACCCTGCACTCCACCAACAACTTCCCGGAGTTCACCGGTCGCATCTGCCCGGCGCCCTGCGAAGCGGCCTGCACCCTGAACATCAACAACGATGCGGTGGGCATCAAGTCGATCGAGCACGCGATCATCGACAAGGGCTGGGAGATGGGCTGGGTGCTGCCGCAGCCGCCCGCCGCGCGCACCGGTCGCACGGTGGCGGTGGTGGGCTCGGGGCCGGCGGGTCTGGCCTGCGCCCAGCAGCTCGCGCGTGCCGGCCACACCGTGACGGTGTTCGAGAAGAACGACCGCGTCGGCGGGCTGCTGCGCTACGGCATCCCCGACTTCAAGATGGAGAAGTCGCACATCGATCGTCGCGTGGAGCAGATGCGCGCCGAGGGCGTGATCTTCCGCACCGGGGTGCTGGTGGGCGAGGCCGGGCTCGCGCCGGGCGTGACCGACTGGTCGGGTGAGCGCATCTCCCCGGCCGAGCTGCAGGCGAGCTTCGATGCGGTGGTGCTCACCGGCGGGGCCGAACTGCCGCGCGATCTGCCGGTGCCGGGCCGCGAGCTGGCCGGGGTGCACTTCGCGATGGAGTTCCTGCCGCAGCAGAACAAGGTGGTGGCCGGCGACACCGTGTCCGGCCAGATCATGGCCACGGGCAAGCATGTGGTGGTCATCGGCGGCGGTGACACCGGCTCCGACTGCGTGGGCACCAGCAACCGCCACGGGGCTGCCTCGGTGACCCAGTTCGAGCTCATGCCCCAGCCGCCCGAGTCCGAGAACAAGGCCCTCACCTGGCCCTACTGGCCCACCAAGATGCGCACCTCGTCCTCGCACGAGGAGGGCTGCGAGCGCGACTGGGCGATCACCACCAAGGCGTTCAAGGGTGACGCCCAGGGGCGCGTGACCGCGCTGGTCGGCGCGCGGGTCGAGTGGACCCGCGATGCAGCCTCCGGTCAGATGCGCATGACCGAGGTGCCGGGCTCCGAGTTCGAGATTCCCGCTGACCTGGTGCTCTTCGCCATGGGCTTCGTCTCGCCGGTGGGCTCGGTGCTCGAGGCCTTCGGGGTGGCCAAGGACGGTCGCGGCAACGCGCGCGCCGACACCGAAGGCGAGGCCAGCTACGCCACCAGCGTGCCCAAGGTCTTCGCCGCCGGCGACATGCGCCGGGGCCAGTCGCTGGTGGTGTGGGCCATCCGCGAGGGGCGCCAGTGCGCCCGCTCGGTGGATGCCTTCCTGATGGGCTCGTCCTCGCTGCCGCGCTGAGGCAGCAGGCAGGCCCGCCGCTGGCGACGCGCAGCGGCATTTCGGCCCGTCGCGCGGGCCCCTGGTCGCAAGCCGGGGCGCGTGGCGGCCCGGCCGCGCAGGATGCGCTCATCGCATCCCACCGGAGTCCGCCATGGCCGATCACACCCTCACCCATCCCGCGCTCGTCGTCCAGATCCACCTGGTCGCGGCGCTGATCTCGCTGGTGCTGGGCGCCTGGCAGCTCATCGCCGCCCGCGGCGGCGCGCGCCACCGGTTCGTCGGCCGCGTGTGGGTGCTGGCCATGGCGGTGACCGCGATCTCCTCCTTCGGCATCACCGGCAAGCTCGGCTGGGCCTGGCTGGGCGGCTACAGCTGGATCCACGGGCTGTCGCTGTGGATCCTGGTGTCGCTGACGATGGCGGTGCTGGCCGCGCGCCGGCGTGCCTTCCTTGCCCATCGCAGCTGGATGACGGGATCGTATGTCGGCCTGGTGACTGCCGGCGTGTTTGCCGCGATCGCGCCCGGCCGCGTGGTGGGCCACTGGCTGTTCGTGACGGTGCCGGCATGGCTCGCGGGCTGACCGTCGCCGACCGGTCACCCGAAGGCGCGCGACCGCACGGCTACACTGGCGCCATGACAGACGCGCCCGTGCTCAACGCGACCACCCGGCACCCTGTCCTGCGGTCTCTCCTCACCGCCTGGAAGCTGCCCCACGACGGCCCCGCCTGGGCGCCCTGGCTCTGGACGGTCCTGTTCAACCTCGGCATCGCGACCGTGCTCACGCTGGTGATGCCCGCTGGCGGCGACGAACCGAGGCTGGGCGGCTTCCTGGGCCATCTGACCTTCAGCCAGGCGATCGGGCTGTCGATCCACAGCCTCTTCCACTGGAGCCATCGCTGGCTGGGCCTGGAGATGTTCTCGCTCCCCGGCCTGCTGCGCCTGGCCTATGTGTCGCTGGTGGTGGTCGCCGGCACAGGGGTGGGCAAGACGACTGCGATGCTGCTGCTCACCGGTGGCGATATCGCCCGCACGGCCGAGATCCTGGGCAGCTTGCGAGGCAGCCTCCTGCTGATTCCGCTGGTCTGGGGGCCGCTGGCGCTCGCGCTGTTCGCGGCCATCGGCCGGCTGATGCGGCGCCAGCTTGCGGCCGAGCGCGCGCGCGGCGATCTCGCCCGGGCCGAACGCGAGGCGATGGCCGCCCGCCTGGCGCTGCTCAGCGCGCAGATCGAACCGCACTTCCTCTACAACACCCTGGCCCATGTCAGAACCCTCGCGGGCTCCGATGCCGTCGCGGCGCAGCACATGCTCGACGCGCTGATCGCCTATCTGCGCGCCTCGTCGCGCAACATGGCGCGCGGGCGCGTGCCGCTGGCCGATGAACTGGACTCGGTGCGCGGCTACGTCAATGTCATGCAGCGGCGGATCGGCGGGCGGCTCGCGGTGCGCTGGGATGTCGCGCCGCAGGCGCTGAGCCTGGCCGTGCCGCCGGCGGCGCTGCAGACGCTGGTCGAGAACGCGATCAAGCACGGCATCGAGCCGGCGGTCGCCGGCGGGACGATCACGGTGCGGGCCGAGGTCGACGCTGACGCCGATGCCTGGACGCTGGAGGTGCTCGACACCGGCGCCGGTTTCACACCTCGGGTGAATGCTCGTCCCGAAGGCACCGGCCTGGCCAACCTGCGCGAGCGGCTGCGGCTGGCGCTCGGCGAGGGCGCCGGCCTCATCCTCGAGCGCGAGGGCGACCATACCCGCGCGCGCCTGCGACTGCCGATCGTTCCGGCCAGCGGCGAGGGCGCCCTGTCATGAGGCCGTCCGCCCCGGGCGCGGCGCGCGCGCTCATCGCCGAGGATGAGCCCGTGCTCGCGCAGGCCCTGCGCGAGCAGCTCGCCACCGTCTGGCCCGCGCTGGAGGTGGTGGGCGTCGCGAGTGACGGCGATCAGGCGCTCGCCGGGATCGAGCGCCTTGCGCCCGACGTCGTCTTCCTCGACATCCGCATGCCCGGTCGCAGCGGGCTTGAGGTCGCGCGCGCGCTGGCCTGCGGCGCCACCGCCGGCGCGCCGCTGGTGGTGTTCGTCACGGCCTACGACCAGCACGCGATCGAGGCCTTCGAGTCGGCGGCGGTCGACTACCTGCTCAAGCCCGTGTCGCTCGAGCGCCTGGCGCGTTGCGTCGAGCGGCTGCAGGCCCGCCTGAGCGCGGCACCGGCCGCGCTTGCCCCCGCGCCCGACCTGCAGGCGCTCGCACGGGCGCTGTCCGGGCTGCTGCCGGCGTCGGCGCCCGCCGCGCCGCTGCGCTTCATCCGCGCGAGCCTGGGCGATGTCATCCGGCAGATTTCGGTGGACGAGGTGCTCTACCTCGAGGCGCAGGACAAGTACGTGGCCGTGGTCACCCGCGACGCGACCGCGCTGGTTCGCACGCCGCTGGCCGACCTGCTCGCCGGCCTGGATCCGCAGCGCTTCGTGCAGATCCACCGCTCCACCGTGGTCCGTGTCGATGCGATCGACACCATCCGCCGCGACCTGACCGGCCGGCAGTTCGTGCACCTGCGCGAGACCTCGGGCGGGCGCGAGGTGAAGCTCGCGGTCAGCCGGCACTACGCCGCGCAGTTTCGCGGCCAGTAGCGCCGGGCCCGCTCAGACGATGTCGATCATCACCACCTTGCGGAAGGCCGGCCGCTGGGCGAGCCGGGCATGCCACTCGGTGACGCGGGGCAGGCTGATCGGCGTGTGACCCACGGCCGACCAGGGCAGGTGCAGCCAGCGATAGACATGCATGCCCAGCGCGATCTCGGCGAGGGTGAGCTGGTCGCCGCACAGCCAGGGCTGGTTGGCCAGGCGGGCCTCGATCACGCCCAGCACCGTGGCGGTCTTCTCGCCGCTGGCCCGGATCGCGGCCGCGTCCTGATCGGCGGGCGCGGTCCGGATCAGCCCCCAGAAGCCGGCATGCAGCGAGGGCGCGAGCAGGCTCTGGCCCCAGTCCATCCAGCGCTCGACATCGGCGCGCGCGCGCCAGTCGGTGGGATACAGCGTGTGCAGCCC
>JBIKWU010000304.1:0-4521 GCA_044356115.1 Burkholderiaceae bacterium | reverse complement strand
GCGGTCAACCACCAGAAGATCACGCGCATGTTCGAGCATGCGCTGCGCCACCGCCTGCCGGTGATCCTCTGGCTCGAGGGCGGCGGCGCGCGCACCCACGACATGCTGGTCTCGGCCCGCGGCGCCACGCCCACCTTCGTGGTGTTCGCGCGGCTTTCGGGTCTGGTGCCCACCATCGGCATCGTGCCCAGCCGGGCTTTCGCCGGCCACGCCAACCTCGCCGGCCTGTCGGACCTCCTCATTGCGGTGCGCGGCAGCGCCATGGGCCTGGGCGGGCCGCCGCTGGTGCACGCCGCCCTCGGCGTGACCCTCACGCCCGAGGAGATCGGCCCGGCCGACGCCCATGTGCGCAGCGGCGTGATCGATCTGCTGGCCGATGACGACGTCCACGCCATCGCCCTCGCGCGGCGCTACCTCGCCTTCTTCGGGCCGGCCATCGAACCGGCCCGCGCGCCCGATCCCCTGCCCCTGCGCGATCTGGTTCCGACCAATCCGCGCCGCGCCTATGACGTGCGCAAGGTGATCGCCCATCTGGCCGACGTGGACAGCGGCCTCGAGCTCAAGCCGGGCTGGGGCCGCTCGGTGGTCACAAGCCTCGTGCGCATCGACGGACGCACCGTCGGCGTGGTGGCCAACCAGCCCATGCATGCCGCCGGCGCGATCGACTCGGCCGCGGCGGTGAAAGTGGCGCGCTTCGTGCAGATCTGCGACGCCTTCGACATCCCCCTGCTGCTGCTGTGCGACACCCCGGGCCTGATGGTGGGCCCCGAGGCCGAGCAGACCGGCCTGGTGCGGCACAGCGCCCGCATGCTCACCGCGATCGCCAATGCCACCGTGCCCATCATGACGGTGGTGCTGCGCAAGGCCTACGGGCTGGGCTACTACATCATGGGCTCGCAGCCCCTGGATCCCGCCATCCTGCTCGCCTGGCCCACGGCCGAATACGGCGGCATGGGTCTGGAGGGCGCGGTGAGCATCCTGCACCGGCGCGAGCTCGAGGCGATTGCCGATCCGGCCGAGCGGGCCGCGCGCCACCGCGAGCTCACCGCGCAGCTCAAGGACGAGCACACTGCGCTGAAGACCGCCGCCAAGTTCACCTACGACGACGTCATCGACCCGGCCGATACCCGCCGCATCCTGGTGCAGACCCTGCGCACCCTGCCGCCCCCCGCCCCGCGGGAAGGCCGCAAGCGACTGATCGAACCCTTCTGAGGTGCGTCGCGGGTTCGCCGCCGCCGCGTGCCTGATCAGGACTTTCCAGGCGCGGGTTTGGGCGCGGCGGGCACGCGCGGCCTGACCTTCGCGCCATCGGCAATGCCATCGGGCGGGCTTTCGATGATGCGGTCGGAGGACGTCAGCCCGGCGGCGATCTCCACCGAGGCGCCGAGATCGCGGGCGATGGTCACCGACTTCAGCGCCACCTGATGGTCGGCGTTGACCACCGCCACCCTCGGGCCGGCCTTGCCGAAGAGCAGTGCGCTGGGGGGGATCACCAGGACGTCGTCACGCGGCGGCAGCGCGAAGCGCACCGACGCGAACCCTCCGGGCAACAACCCCGCGCGGCGATTGTCGGCCGCCAGTTGCACCACCATGCCCCCGGTGCCCGCGCCGATCGCCTGCGAAAGCGCCAGCACGCGCGCATCGAATCGCTGACCCGGCCGTTCCGGCACCGAGAAGCTCACCGGGTCGCCGGCCTTGACCGCCGGCACCCGGTTCTGCGGCACGGTGACGTAAAGGCGCACCCGCGCGACATCCGAGACCACGAACAGCTCGGTGCCGGCCGCTCCCCCGGGATTGACGAGCGCACCGATGTCGGTTGACCGGGCAGTGACCACGCCGTCGAAGGGTGCCGCCACACGCGCGAAGCCCTTCAGGGCGAGCAGCCGATCGAGGTTGGCCTGCACCGCATTGGCCTGCGCCTGCCTGACGGCGGCGTCACCGGTTTTTTCCTCGACAGCCTGCGCCGAGACGAAGTTCTGGCTCTGCAGCGACTGCCACCGCCGCGCCGTGGCCTCGGACAGCGCGGCATTGGCGCGCGCACTGGCGAGTTCGGCGCGCGCCTGCAGCAACTGCTGGTCGAGTTCAGGCGTGTCGATCTCGGCGAGCAACTGGCCCGCCTTGACCGGAGTGCCGATGTCGGCGTGCCAGCGCTTGATGTAACCGGCCACCCGGGCGTGAACCAGCGCCCGTGATTGCGCCTCGATCCGACCCGGGAGGTCGAGCACCGGCGGTGGGCCGGCGGGTGCGGCGGGCGAGATCAGGGTCACCACCGGCTCGGCCTGGGCCTCGGCCCGCTGTTGCAGGCGGGCGGCATCAGACTGACGCGCACTGATGCCCAGGGCGGCGACCACCGCGCCCATCAGCAGCACGGCCAGCGCGAACAATCCGAGCCGGCTGCGCGCCGGTGCCTGGCCGGCAGGGTCAGAGAGCATGGGCAACTCCGGAAGAGGGTGCGGCGGCAGCGCTCGACGGCCTGCGATGCACCAGACTGAACACCACCGGCACGAACATGAGGGTGGCAAAGGTGGCGAACACCAGGCCGCCGATGACCGCGCGGCCGAGCGGCGCGTTCTGTTCACCGCCCTCGCCCAGGCCGAGCGCCATCGGCAGCATGCCGATGATCATCGCCAGTGCGGTCATGAGCACCGGGCGGAAGCGCACGAAGCCGGCCTCCAGCGCGGCCTGGGTGGCGTCACCGAGCGCATCGAGTCGTTCGCGCGCGAAGCTGATCACCAGCACGCTGTTCGCGGTGGCCACGCCCATGCACATGATCGCCCCGGTGAGCGCCGGCACCGACAGCGTGGTGTCGGTGGCGAACAGCATCCATACAATGCCGGCCAGGGCGGCCGGCAGCGCGGTGATGATCACGAAGGGATCGCTCCATGACTGGAAGTTGATCACGATCAGGAAATAGATGAGCGCGATGGCGCCGAGCAGACCGAAGAGCAGGCCCGAGAAGGCGCGCTCCATGGTGCGTACCTGGCCCAGCAGCACCACCCGGGACCCCTTGGGCACGGCGCTCGCGGTGTCGGCGAGCAACTTGCGGATGTCGGCCGCCACCGCGCCGAGGTCGCGGTCTTCCGTGGTGGCATTGACCTGCACCATGGGCTGCAGGTCGTATTGACTGACCACCGCATTCGCGCTGCCACGGCTCATCTCGACCAGACCACCGAGCACTTGCGGGCTCGTGCCGGCTGCGCCGGTGACCGGCACACCCGCCAGACTGGTGAGCGAGTTCATGTCGCGCTGCGGCGTCTGGACCACGATCGCGTAGGACACGCCGTTGGCCGGGTTCAGCCAGTAGGTGGGCGCCACCTGGCTGCTGCCCGCCAGATTGACCACGAGGCTGTTCGTGATGTCGCGGGCGGTGAGCCCGAGTTCGGCGGCGCGCGAGCGATCCATGTCCACCTTGAGCACCGGACTGCGCGGTGACTGCTGGATGCGCACATCGGCCACCCCGGGGATGGCGCGCAGGCGGCTGACCAGCTGGCTGGCGTAGGCGAAGTTGGCCTCGAGGTTGCCGCCGCGAACCTGGATGTCGATCGGCGCCGGCGCGCCGAAGTTCAGGATCTGGCTGACGATGTCGGCCGGCGGAAACGAGAAGACCGTGTCGGGGAATTCGACGGGCAGCACCTCGCGAAGCACCCGCACGTAGTCTGCGGTGGGCTTGTGCCCGGGGCGCAGCGCGATCTGGATGTCGCCGTCCTGGGTACCGATCACGCCGGTATTGTTGTAGATGAGGTTGATGCTGCTGGGCGGCAGGCCGATGTTGTCGACGAAGGCGGCGATCTCCTCGGAGGGCACCACCCGGCGAATCGCCTGCTCGATCCGGGCGAAGCGCTCCGCGGTCTCCTCCACCCGGGTGCCCACCGGCACCCGCGCATGCATCAGGATCTGCCCGCCATCGACCGCCGGAAAGAAATTGCTGCCCAGGTAGGGCACGAGGGCGAACGACGCGAGCACGAAGCCCATGAAGCCGGTCACGAAGATCGCGCGGTGCGCGAGCGCCGATGCCAGCCACGCCCGGTAACCGAGCCGTACGCGGGCAAAACCGGCCTCGAAAGCCTGCTGGAATCGCACCAGAGGGTTTCGCGAGCGCCGCGCCCCGGCGGGCTCGCCGGCATGGTGCGCCCGCAGCAGGTACTTGGCCATGGTCGGCACCAGGGTGCGCGACAGCAGGAACGAGAAGACCATGGCGAGCATCACGGCGGCCGCCATCGGCACGAACAGGAAGCGCGATACCCCGTCGAGGAAGAACATCGGTACGAACACGATGCAGATGCACAGCAGCGAGACGAAGGCCGGCACCACGATCTGCCGAGCACCATCCAGGATGGCGGTCTCGACGTCCTTGCCCTGCTCCAGGTGCCAGCTGATGTTCTCGATGGTCACGGTGGCATCGTCCACCAGGATGCCCACCGCCAGAGCCAGGCCACCGAGGGTCATGATGTTCAGCGTCTCGCCGATGGCCGCCAGCCCGAGCACCGCGCCCATGATCGAGAGCGGGATCGACACCGCGAT
>JBIKWU010000303.1:0-4532 GCA_044356115.1 Burkholderiaceae bacterium | reverse complement strand
TGGGCGATCACCTGCGCGCGGCCGGTCGCGAGCTGGCGCTGCTCGGCAAGACCCATGTCATGCCCGACCTCTCCGGGCTGGCGCGGCTGGGGCTCGACGAGCACCACGGCCTGGGCCAGCTCCTCGCCCGCGGCAGCTTCGTCGAGGCGCTGCGCCACGATGGCCATCATGCCGAGCCGAACGCCAGCTACGCGCAGTGGCTGCGCGCGCAGGGCTATGGCGGCGACGATCCCTGGACCGACTGGGTGATCTCGGTGACCACGCCCGAGGGCGGCAGCGCCTCGGGCTGGCAGATGCGCCATGTGCACCTGCCGGCGCGGGTGCAGGAGGCGCACTCCGAGACCGCCTACACCGTGGGCCGCGCGATCGACTTCATCCGCGCCGCCGGCGATGCGCCCTGGGCGCTGCACCTGTCGCTGGTCAAGCCGCACTGGCCCTACGTGGCGCCGGCGCCCTATCACGCGATGTTCGAGGCCGGCGACGCGCTGCAGGTGCACCGCGATCCCCGCGAGCGCATCGATCCGCACCCGGTGTATGGCGCCTACCTGCGTCACGAGGAGTCGGCCAACTTCGCCCGCGACGAGGTCTGGTCGCGGGTGCGGCCGGCCTACATGGGCCTGGTGCGGCAGGTCGATGACCACCTCGCCCGGCTCTGGTCGGTGCTGGCCGAGACCGGCCGCTGGGACGACACCCTGGTGGTCTTCACCGCTGATCACGGCGACTATCTCGGCGACCACTGGCTGGGCGAGAAGGAGCTCTTCCACGACGCGGTGCAGCGGGTGCCGCTGATCGTGGCCGCGCCGGGCCAGGCCGCGCCGGGCCGCCGTGAAACCCGTCTGGTCGAGGCGGTGGATGTGCTGCCCACCGCGCTGCACGCGCTGGGCCTGCCGCCGGCCCGCCACCAGGTGGAGGGCGAGAGCCTGATGCCCCTGCTCGATGGCCAGGCCCCGGCGCGCTGGCGCGACGCGGCCTTCTCGGAGCTCGACTACGCCTACCGGCGCGCGCGCCTGCTGCTGGGGCGCGAGCCCGACGAGTGCCGGGCCTGGATGGTGCGCACCGCCACCCACAAGTACGTGCACTGGCAGGGCCTGCCGCCGCAGCTCTTCTGCCTGCAGGACGATCCGCGCGAGTACATCGACCGCGGTCGCGACCCCGGTCTGGCCGGCGTTCGCGACGAGATGCGCGACCGCCTGCGCGAGTGGTCGCTCGGCCTGAAGCGGCGCACCACGGTCAGCCTGGATGACATCCGGGCCCGCACCGACGCCCATCGGCGCGCCGGCGTGTTCTACGGGCAGTGGTGAGCACGGTGACTGCCGGCTCGCCTGCGCCTTGCCTCCCATCACCCATTCCCGAGGAGACAGCATGAATCGAGTCTACGGCAGGGTCGCCCTGGTCACCGGCGCGGCCGGTGGCATCGGATCGGCCAGCGCCCGCCTGCTGGCCAAGGCCGGCGCCACCGTGGTGGCCACCGACATCCGGCCGGCCGATGGCCAGGCGCTGGTGGCGTCGATCACCGCCGAGGGCGGTCGCGCCGAGTACCACGCCCACGATGTCACCCGCGAGGACGCCTGGGCGGCGCTGATGGCCGAGGTGCTGGCCCGCCATGGCCGCCTGGATGTGCTGGTCAACAACGCCGGCCTGTACCGGCATGGCCGCATCGAGGATGCCGACATGGCCGACATGGACCGGCTCTTCGACGTCAATCTCAAGGGCGTGGTGCTCGGCACCAAGCACGCCTTCCTCGCCATGAAGCGGCGCCCGGCCGACCTGCCGATGGCCAGCGTGATCAACCTGTCGTCCATCGCCGGCCTGATCGGCTCGGCCAACAGCGCGCTCTACTGCATGAGCAAGGGCGGTGTCCGGCTGTTCACCAAGGCGAGCGCCATGGAGGCGGCCCATCTCGGCTACCGCATCCGCTGCAACTCGGTGCACCCCGGCATCGTCGACACCGACATGGCCCGCGGCGTGGCCGCCTCGATGGTCGAGCGCGGCGTGGCGCCGGAGCAGGTGGATCAGATGATGGCAGGCTCGCACCCGATCGGGCGGATGGCCCAGGCCGAGGACATCGCCCGCGGCATCCTGTTCCTGGCCTCGGACGACTCCTCCTTCATGACCGGCAGCGAGCTGGTCATCGACGGCGGCTGGACGGCGCGCTGACCGGCGCGCGCCCTGGCCCTGCCCGGTGCCCGTCTCGCGGGCCGGGCGGGCAGGCCGCGGGCCGCGGCAGACTCAGAGGTAGTCGTCGACCGTGGCCCGCGCGCCGCCCTCCAGCCGGGCGTCGTCCACCATGCGGGCGATCGCCGCTGCCACCACCTCGGGCGGCCTGAGTTCGCCGGCGGCCTTGCGCTGGATGAACATGCCCACCGCCGGGAAGTCCTCGGCGCTGGATGCGCGGATGGCCGCCTGCATGGCGGTGTCGATCAGGCCCGGGTTGACGTTGATGGCGCGCAGCGGATGCGCCGTGGCGGCCTGCTCGACGGCCAGCGTGCGCACGAAGTGCTCCACCCCCGCCTTGGCGCCGCAATAGAGCGACCAGCCGGGCAGGCTGCGCTGCGCCGCGCCCGAGGAGATGTTGAGCACCGTCTTGCGGCAGGCATGCGACTGGAACGCCGCCACCGCCGCGCTCATGAACATCACCGGCGTGGCGTAGTTGGTGTGGATGTTGCGCAGCACCTCGGCCGGGTCCTTGAGCGCGGTCGGCCCGATGGGCGCCAGCACGCCGGCATTGGCCACCACCAGGATCTCGTCCCAGGCGCGCGCCGCGAGTGGCGCGATCGCGCCGCGCACGATGGCGTCCGCGCTCATCGGGTCGGTCATGTCCACCCGCACCGACCAGGGCTGATTCGCCGAGCGCGAGAACTCCAGCGCCTGCCAGCCGCGTTCGCGGTAGAGGGTGGTGAGCGCCAGGCCCAGCCCGCGGGAACCGCCGCTGAGGAGGATCAGTCTGTTCGTCATGGGCAATCGGGCCGTCGGGCCGCCGGGTCATTGAAAGCCGGGAGTATGGCCCATGGCCCGCGCCACCGCGGCCGGCGGCGTTGCCTGCAGCCGGGTCAAAACCCCTTGAACCCGGATCGGCGTTGTCCGGCCGCCGCGCGCGGGCGGATAATCCGCCTCCCGTCAACGGCGCCGCGGCCCGCGGCCGCGCCCGCGCCTCACCGAGATTCCGCCATGGATCCGCAATTCCGCAAGGCCGCCCTCGAATATCACCAGCAGGGCCGGCCGGGCAAGATCTCCATCGCGCCCACCAAGCAGCTGGTCAACCAGCGTGACCTCGCCCTGGCCTACTCGCCCGGGGTGGCGGCCGCCTGCGAGGAGATCGTGGCCGACCCGGCCGCGGCCTTCCGCTACACCAGCCGCGGCAATCTGGTGGCGGTGGTCACCAATGGCTCGGCGGTGCTCGGCCTTGGCAACATCGGCCCGCTCGCGGCCAAGCCGGTGATGGAGGGCAAGGCGGTGCTCTTCAAGAAGTTCGCCGGCATCGACGTGTTCGACATCGAGATGGCCGAGAACGACCTCGACAAGCTGGTCGACCACATCGCGGCGCTCGAGCCCACCTTCGGCGGCATCAATCTCGAGGACATCAAGGCGCCCGACTGCTTCTACGTGGAGCGGCGCCTTCGCGAGCGCATGAAGATCCCGGTCTTCCATGACGACCAGCACGGCACCGCGATCGTGGTCGGCGCGGCGCTGCTCAATGGCCTGACGGTGGTCGGCAAGCCGATCACCGAGGTGAAGCTGGTGTGCAGCGGCGCCGGCGCCGCCGCACTCGCCTGCCTGGATCTGCTGGTGGACCTCGGGCTGCCGCTGGCCAACATCTGGGTGTCGGACCTGGCCGGGGTAGTGTGGCGCGGGCGCACCGAACTCATGGACCCCGACAAGGAGCGCTTCGCCCAGCCCACCGAGGCCCGCACCCTGGCCGAGATCATCGAGGGCGCCGACGTGTTCCTTGGCCTGTCGGCCGCGGGCGTGCTCAAGCCCGAGATGGTGAGCCGCATGGGGCCGCGCCCGCTGGTGTTCGCGCTGGCCAACCCCACCCCGGAGATCATGCCCGAGGAGGTCAAGGCGGTGCGGCCCGACGCGATCATCGCCACCGGCCGCACCGACTACCCCAACCAGGTCAACAACGTCCTGTGCTTCCCGTTCATCTTCCGCGGTGCGCTCGATGTCGGGGCCACCACCATCACGCGCGAGATGGAGATCGCCGCGGTGCACGCGGTGGCCGATCTTGCCCGCGCCGAGCTCTCCGACGTGGTGGCCGCGGCCTACAGCTCGATGCCGATGCAGTTCGGCCCCGAGTACCTGATCCCCAAGCCCTTCGATCCGCGCCTGATCGCGCGCATCGCGCCGGCGGTGGCGCGGGCGGCGATCGACAGCGGCGTGGCCACCCGGCCGATCGCCGACTTCGACGCCTATCGCGCCCAGCTCGAGCAGTTCGTCTATCACTCCGGCAGCTTCATGAAGCCGATCTTCAGCTCGGCCAAGATGGCGCGGCGCAACCGCATCGTCTATGCCGAGGGCGAGGACGAGCGTGT
>JBIKWU010000302.1:0-4546 GCA_044356115.1 Burkholderiaceae bacterium | reverse complement strand
GCCATGCAGAACGCCCTGGCCCAGGCGATCGCCCACACGCGCGAGATCGGTCTGGCCATGGGGGTGGACATGCCCCGCACGCCCTTTGGCCGCCGACTGCTGGGGCTCGAGCCGGGTCGGGCCCAGACAGGCGGCACGCCGGGCAGCGGGGACGGCGAGCCGGCCAGGGTCGGTGATCCAACGCTCGACGCGTCGGCCGAGGCGATGACGGCAGGCATCCCGCACCCGGTCCTGGAGGGTACGGACGACACCGACGACACCTACGACACCGACGACGGCAACACGCCGCCGACGCAGGCCGCGGATGCCCTCGACGATGATCGCGACGATGAGGCGCGCAGCACCCGAACTGACGATGCCGCGTCGGGTCCAGCCCAGGCCGCCGATGATCCCCAGCCTGCCACGCCACCGCCCCGGGTCGACCCCGAGCCCGCGCAAGCCGCCCCCGCCGTGCGCTTCGCCAAGCCGCCCCCGGCCGACGACCCGACCGAGGTCGCCCGCCGCATCGGCGGGCTCGCGGAAACCCTGGCTGAGATCTCGGCCATGCTCTGTCGTGGCGATCAGGCGCAGGCGGCGGTGCGCACGGTGGTGGACCGTCTGCTGGTCGTGCTTGCCTGCCGCCGGGTGATATTCGCCAGTTGGGACGCCACCCGTCAGCACCTCGTCGCGCGTCATGGCGCCGGCGACCTCGACCCGGAGCGCTTGCGCCTGTTCCGCATCCCGGCGAGCGATGAAGGCCATCTCCTGAGCGTGGCTGCCGCCAGGGGCGTCGACCTGCACATCGCCGATGCCGGCTCGCGGCGGATCAGCGCCGGGCTGAGTGCCTGGCATCGCCAGCACTACGCTCCCGGCAGCTTCCTGATGCTGTCGGTGGTCATCGACGGACGTACCGAGGCCATCCTCTATGCCGACAAGGCCACGCCTGCCGGATTCGAGTTCGACGAGGCCACCACCTCGCTGATGCGCGCCCTGCGCAACCAGACCGCGCTCGCCCTTGCCGCAGCGGGTCACGCGGTCTGATCGCGGTTCCTGACGGGCTTCCACTACACTGGTGACTCGAGCCGGCTGATCCGCAGCCGGTCATCCCATCCGGAGGCCCCCATGAAGTTTCTGAAGACCCTGCTGGCGAGCGCCGCGCTGGCGCTGGCCGGGCCCGCCTTGGCCCAGACCACCTGGAACCTGGCTGCCGCCTATCCGGCGGTCAACTTCCACACCGAAAACCTGGTCCAGTTCGCCGCCGACGTCGAGAAGGCCACGGGCGGCAAGCTCAAGATCGTGGTCCATGCCAACGCCTCGCTGTTCAAGGCGCCCGAGATCAAGCGAGCCGTGCAGGGCGGTCAGGCGCAGGCCGGCGAGATCCTGCTCGTGAACTTCGAGAACGAGTGGCCGATCTTCGGCATCGACGGACTGCCCTTCCTGGCCGACAGCTATGACGAGGCCGCCAAGCTCGCGAAGGTGACCAAGGCCGCGATCGATCGCAAGCTGGGTGAGCAGGGCATGCTCTCGCTCTACGGCGTCGCCTGGCCGCCGCAAGGCGTCTACAGCAAGCGGCCCCTGAACAGCACCGCTGACATGAAGGGCCTGAAGTGGCGCGCCTACAGCCCGGCCACCGCCAAGATCGCCGATCTGGTCGGCGCCCAGCCCGTGACCATCCAGGCGGCCGAACTCACCCAGGCCCTGGCCACTGGCGTGGTCGACTCCTACATCTCCTCGGGCGCCACCGGCTACGACTCCAAGACCTTCGAGCATGTGAAGTACTTCTACGACACCCAGGCCTGGCTGCCCAAGAACCTGGTGATCGTGAATCGGGGCGCGTTCAATGCGCTCGACAAGGCCACCCAGGACGGGCTGATGAAGGCCGCCGCCGAGGCGGAGGCACGCGGCTGGAGGGTGTCCCAGGAAAAGAATACCTGGTACCTGGAGCAGCTCAAGGCCAAGGGCATGCAGGTGCTCAAGCCGACGCCGCAATTCGCCGCCGAGCTCAAGAAGCTCGGTGACGTCATGCTCGCCGACTGGCTGAAGAAGGCCGGGCCGGAGGGCCAGGCGCTGGTCGACGCTTACCGCAAGTGAGCCCCGCGTGCGCGAATTCCTGAGGCGCCTGATCGATGGTGCCGGCGCGCTCGCCGGCATCTTCGTGCTGCTCATCTTCCTCGTCATGATCGTGTCCACCGTGATGCGCACGCTCGGGATGCGCACCGGTGGCACCGATGACATCGTGTCCTGGATGACCGCGGCGGCCGCCTTCTTCGGGCTCGCGCACACCTTTCGCCATGGCGACTTCGTCAGGGTGGTGCTGGTACTCGACAAGCTCGGCCCACGGGCCCGCCAGCGGACCGAGCTGGCGGCGCTTGCCGTCGGCACCGTGTTCACCGGCTACCTCGCGCTGTCGGTCACGCGCTATGTCGTCGACAGCTGGCGCTTCGGCGACATGGCGGGCGGCCTGGTGGTCATCCCCATCTGGATCCCGCAGTCGAGCATCGCCATCGGCAGCACCCTGCTCTTCATCGCCATGGCCGACCAGTTCGTCCATGTACTCCGGGGCAACCGGCCCGACTACGTCGTGGCGGTCGAGGAACGCCACGCCCGCGGCGACTTCAGCGAGGATGTATGAACGTCGTCGAGATCGGGTCATTCCTGCTGCTGGTGATGCTGCTGTTGCTGGGCGGCGGCATCTGGATCGCGGTCACCCTGGCGCTGGTCGGCTGGATCGGCATGGCGCTGTTTGCCAACCTGCCTTCAGTGGTCTGGGGCAAGAACCTGTTCTCCGCCCTCTGGGAATCCAACGCCTCGTGGGAACTGGCGGCGCTGCCGCTGTTCATCTGGATGGGCGAGATCCTGTTTCGCACCCGTCTCTCGGAGCAGATGTTCGAGGGCCTCTCGCCCTGGCTCAACCGGGTGCCGGGCAGGCTGATGCACACCACCATCCTGGGCTGCGGCATCTTCGGCTCGGTGTCCGGTTCGTCGGCGGCCACCTGCGCCACCATCGCCAAGGTTGCCCTGCCCGAGCTCGCGCGGCGCGGCTATGACGAGCGGCTCGCGCTGGGTTCGCTGGCCACCGCGGGCACCCTGGGCATCCTGATCCCGCCCTCCATCACCATGGTGGTCTACGCGGTGGCGGCCGATGCCTCCATCATCCGCATCTTCCTCGCCGGCTTCATCCCGGGCCTGATCCTGATGATCCTGTTCTCGGGCTACATCGCCGCCTGGTCGCTGCGGCATCCCGAGAAGGTGCCGCCGGCCGATCCGCCGAGCAGCCTCATCGAGAAGCTGCGTCGCTCGGGCAGCCTGATCCCTTGCGCGCTGCTCATCGTGTTCATCGTCTGGGTGCTGGTCGCCGGCTGGGCCACCGCCACCGAGTGCGCGGCCTATGGCGTGCTGGGCTCGCTGGTGATCGCGGCATCCAGCCGCTCCCTCACCTGGTCGAGCTTTCGCGACAGCCTGATGAGTGCCACCCGGGTGTCGTGCATGATCATGTTCATCCTGGCCGGCGCCGCCTTCCTCACCAAGACCATGGCCTTCACCGGCATCCCCCGCGAGCTCGCCGAGTGGGTGCATGGCCTGGGGCTGTCACCGCTCGCGCTCATCGCGGTGCTCTCGCTGCTCTATCTTGTGCTGGGCACCGCGCTCGACGGCATCTCGATGATCGTGCTCACCAGCGCCGTGGTCCTGCCCATGATCCAGAAGGCGGGCTTCGACCTGATCTGGTTCGGCATCTTCATCGTGCTGCTGGTGGAGATCGCGGAGGTCACGCCGCCGGTGGGCTTCAACCTGTTCGTGCTGCAGAACATGACCGGCAAGGACAGCACGGTGATCGCGCGTGCCGCCATCCCCTTCTTCCTGTGCCTGCTGCTGTGCATCGGCCTGATCACGGTCTTCCCCGAGATCGTCACCTGGCTGCCCGACGCGGTGATGGGCAAGGACCGCTGAGCGGGCCCATGGCATGCCGGCTGCGCGCCAGCGCCCTGTCGGCGCCCGGCACGGCAAAGGCAAGCCAGTGAGTCTTCCGCTGCTGCGCACCGCCACGCTGCGTCACCTCGAGGCGCAGGCCATCGCCGCGCTCCCGCCCGGCACGCTCATGGATCGTGCCGGGGCCGCCGTGGCCAGCGCAGCCGCGCGACGCGCGCGCGAGCGTCCGCGCGGCGCGCCCATCCACCTGCTGGTGGGCCCCGGCAACAACGGCGGCGACGCGCTCATCGCGGGGCTGCGCCTGCACCAGTGGGGCTTTCCCGTGCGGGCCTGGCTGCTGGCCACCGTCATGCCCGAGGCCTCGGACGCGCGCCGGGCCCGTCAGCACTGGCTGGCCGCGGGCCTGCCCATGAACCGCCTCGCCGAATTCCCCACCGCACTGAACGCCGCGCCCGCACCGGCGCTGGTGATCGACGGCCTCTTCGGCATTGGCCTCACCCGGGCGCTGGACGCCACCGCGCGCGCGGCGATCGCGGCGATCCGCGCGGCGGGCGTCTACGTGCTCGCCATCGATCTTCCCTCCGGCCTGGATGCCGACACCGGCGAGGTGGTGGGCGGTGATCCGCTCGGCGTGCTGCGC
>JBIKWU010000301.1:0-4573 GCA_044356115.1 Burkholderiaceae bacterium | reverse complement strand
TCGGCATCGCGAGACTCGATCGCGCAGGCATCGCGCTCGGCCGGGAAGCCCCCGGCGAGCACCGCGTAGAGGTTGTGGTTGTCGGTCATGGACAAGGGCGGAGAGCGTGAATCGCTGCAGTGGGGCGCGGCGCCGGGCGCTTGGGCCGGCGACCGCGACGGCGCGAGGCGGGCAGGCCGGCGAAGGCGACGGCCTGGAGGCTTAGTCGAGCTTGGCGCCGGAATCCTTGACCACCTTGGCCCACTTGGCGATCTCGGACTCGACGAAGCGGGCCATCTCTTCCGGCGACTGGCCGCCGGCTTCGGCGCCCAGCGACTGCCAGATGCCGCGCAGTTCGGCGCCCGCCAGCGCCCGCGCAGTTTCCTGCTGCAGGCGCTGGACGATGTCGCGCGGGGTGCCGGCCGGCGCCCACAGGGCGTACCAGGTGCGCGCCTGATAGCCCTTGACCCCCACTTCGTCGAGGGTGGGCACCTCCGGCAGGGCAGGCGAGCGCTGGGCCGAGGTGACCGCGAGCGGGATGAGCTTGCCGGCCTTGATGTGGGGGATGGCGCTGCCCAGGCCGTCGAACATGAAGTCCACCTGCCCGGCGAGCAGATCCTGCAGCGCGGGGCCCGCGCCACGGTAGGGAATGTGCGTGGCGAAGCTTCGTGTCAGGGTCTTCCAGAGCTCCACGGTGAGCTGATGGGTGGTGCCGTTCCCGGCCGAGGCGTAATTGAGCCGGCCCGGGTTGGCCTTCACGTAGGCCTGGAAGTCGGCAAAGCTGCGCGACGGGACCCGCTGGGGATTGACCACCACCACGTTGGGCACCAGCGAGACCACGGTGACCGGGGCGAGGTCTTTCTGAAGATCGTAGCCCAGGCGGGGGTAAAGGCTGACCGCGATGGTGTGATGCACCGCGCCCACCAGGAAGGTGTAGCCATCGGCCGGCGACTTGGCGGTGAGTTCGGCGCCGAGGGTACCGCCGGCACCGCCCCGGTTGTCGATGACCACCTGCTGGCCGAGGTTCTGCGACAGCACCTTTGCCAGCGGCCGCGCGAAGGCGTCGGTGCCGCCTCCCGGGGGAAAGGGCACGATCAGGCGGATGGGTCGGGTGGGCCAGGCCTGGGCCTGGGCCTGGGACAGCACCGGCAGGGCGGCACCGACCAAGGCCATGACGACCAGCAGCAGCCGGCGAAGAAGGCGGGTCATGAGGGTCTCCTGGAGAGGGTGTGGTCAGGAACGGCGCCGGCGGCGAGCGAGCGCCGCCACAGCCAGACGCCGAGCAGCACCATGGGCACCGACAGCAACTGGCCCATGGTGAGCCCGAGGAACAGCAGCCCGAGAAAGGCGTCGGGCTCGCGGGCGAACTCGGCCAGGCCGCGCATCAGGCCATAGCCCGCGAGAAAGAGACCCGACACCGCACCGGGCGGCCGCGGCCGCGCGGAGTACGCCCACAGGCCGATGAACAGCAGCAGGCCCTCGCCGGCGA
This sequence comes from Burkholderiaceae bacterium, assembly GCA_044356115.1. Taxonomy (GTDB): domain Bacteria; phylum Pseudomonadota; class Gammaproteobacteria; order Burkholderiales; family Burkholderiaceae_E; genus Quisquiliibacterium. The sequence goes on along the minus strand of JBIKWU010000301.1, from coordinate 3,105 downwards.
ACTGGTAGAGCTGCGAGGGATGCCGGGCCAGCGCATCGCCGGCCTGCGGAAAGATCATGCCCCAGCCGCTCCCGGTGGCGCGCCCCCAGAGCTCGCCGTTGATGAAGTTGCCCAGTCGGCCGGCGGCCAGACCCAGCGGCACCAGCGGCGCGACGAAATCGATCACCGGCCAGAAGGCCAGACCACGGCGCCGGCACCACCAGGCGATCGCGAGGATCACGCCGAGCATGCCGCCATGGAAGGACATGCCGCCCTGCCAGACCGCGAACACCTCCAGCGGATGGGCGAGGTAGTACGCCGGCTTGTAGAAGAGCACGTACCCGAGCCGACCGCCGAGCACCACACCCAGCGCGCCGTGAAAGAGGAGGTCTTCCAGCTGCGGCGGACTCAGGCCGCTGGCGCGCGCATGATGGCCACGGGCCAGGCGCCAGCGACCCAGACCAAAGAAGGCCGCGAAGGCCACCAGGTACATGAGCCCGTACCAGCGCACCGCGAGCGGGCCAAGCTGCAGGGCGATCGGATCGAACTCGGGATGGGTGAGGACCAAGGCAGCCTCGGCAGGGGCGCCGCCGGGCGCGGCGCGCAGACCCGGCTTATTCTGACACGCTGCCACGCCGTGCCCGCCGATGCCACCGTGGCAGCAGAACCACGCCGAGCACGATCACCAGGAGCGCGAGGCACAGCGGGCGGGTGAGGAAGACGCTCCAGTCGCCCTGGCTGATGGACAGGGCGTTGCGCAGCTGCTTCTCGGCCATCGGGCCGAGGATCATCCCGACGATCACTGGCGCGGCCGGGAAGCCGAAGCGCCGCATGGCCAGCCCGAGCAGGCCGATCAGCATCAGCAGCAGAAGGTCGAACCACGACTGGCGCAAGCTCCAGGCACCCAGGGTGGCGAACACCAGGATGCCGCCCTGCAGCAGCGGCGCGGGAATGCGCAGCACCCGCACCCACAGCCCCACCAGCGGCAGATTGAGCACCAGCAGCATCATGTTGCCGATGTAGAGCGAGGCGATCAGCGTCCAGACCAGCGGGCCGGAGGTCTGCAGCAGGGTGGGGCCGGGCTGCAGCTGGTAGTTCTGAAAGGCCGCCAGCAGGATCGCGGTGGTGCTCGACACCGGGATGCCCAGGGTGAGCAGAGGCGCGAGCGTGGCGGTGACCGCGGCGTTGTTGGCGGCCTCGGGCCCGGCCACGCCCTCGATCGCGCCGGGGCCGCCCTCGGAGGAGAACTCGGCCCGGTTGGCCGACAGGCGCTTCTCGGTGGCATAGGACAGGAACGTGGGGATCTCTGCCCCGCCCGCCGGGATCAGGCCGAAAGGGAATCCGATCGCCGTGCCGCGCAACCAGGCGGGCAGCGAGCGTCGCCAGTCGGCGCGGCTCATCACCACGCTGCCGGCGCGGCCGATCGCGCCCGGGGGCCGCAGGTAGAGCGCGCCGTAGAGGGTCTCGGCCACCGCGAACAGGCCCACCGCGACCACCACCACGTCGATGCCGTCGTAGAGATCGGCGATGCCCAGGGTGTAGCGGGTCTGACCCGAGGTGGCGTCGATGCCGACCAGCCCGAGCGCGAGCCCGATCAGCAGGCTGGTGAAGCCGCGCAGCGCCGATGCACCGAGCACCGCCGAGACCGTCGTGAAGGCCAGCACCATCAGCATGAAGTACTCGGCCGGCCCGAAGCGCAGGGCGAAACTGGCCGCGGCCGGCGCCACCAGCGACAGGGCCACCGTGGCCAGGGTACCGGCCAGGAAGGAGCCGATCGCCGCGCTGGCCAGCGCCGGCCCGGCCCGGCCGCTGCGGGCCATCGCGTTGCCCTCCAGGGCGGTGACCATGGTGGAGGACTCGCCCGGCGTGTTCATCAGGATGGAGGTGGTGGAGCCGCCGAACATCGCCCCGTAGTAGATGCCGGCGAACAGGATCAGCGCCGACGCCGGCTCGACCTTGGCGGTGAGCGGCAGCAGCATGGCCAGGGTGAGCGCGGGCCCCACGCCGGGCAGCACGCCGATGGCCGTGCCGACCAGGCAGCCCGCCAGCGCCCAGAGCAGGTTGGCGGGCGAGAGCGCGGCGGCAAAGCCGCCAGCCAGCGCGAGCAGGGTGTCGGTCATCAGAGACCGGCCGGGGGGAAGAGCTTCAGGCCTACCCCCAGCAGGCGGGCGAACACGAACCAGACCGGCAGGGTCAGGGCCAGCCCGACCAGCGCGTCACGGGCTGGGCGTGTGCTGCCGAAGCCCCGGGCCACGCACACCAGCAGCAAGGTGCCGGCCAGCACGAAGCCCGCCGTGCCCACCAGCAGCAGGTGGCCGATCAGGCCGCCGGCTGCCCAGGCGAGACGGCGCCCGGCGGCCTCGGGCTGCACGGCGCTGGCGGCGTCGGGCGCCTGCGGCAGCACCGACCGCGCGCCACGCCACAAGCGCCACGCGGCGAGCGCCAGCCCGGCGCTGACCAGCCCCGGCAGGAAGCGCGGCGAGAGACCGGCATAGCCTGCCTGCGCGTCGATGAGCGGCAGGCCGCAGGCCAGCACCAGCGCCAGCACGGCCACCCCCGCCGCCACGATCCGATGCCCGCCCCAGCCCGCCATCCCACTGTCCCCGCCGCCTTTCCGGCGCCGCGACTATAACCCGCAGACCCGCGCCGGCTCACCGGGGCATCCGCTCGGGCGGGCGGGCGGGTTTTATATACTCGCGCACCGCCCGGATTCCCGCGCACGCGAAGACGCGCATTCACGGCCGCACCACCCCCTCACGCAGATCAGGAGACCCGCATGTCCGCCAACCGTCGCTCCCGAAACATCACCGAGGGCGTGGCCCGCGCCCCCAACCGGTCGATGTACTACGGCATGGGCTATCAGCCCTCGGACATGAGCAAGCCCTTCATCGGGATCGCCAACGGCCACTCCACGATCACCCCCTGCAACTCGGGCCTGCAGGTGCTCACCGATGCCGCCGAGGCCGCGCTGCGCGCCGGCGGCGCCAACCCCGAGGTCTTCGGCGTGCCCACCATCTCCGATGGCATGTCGATGGGCACCGAGGGCATGAAGTACTCGCTGATCTCGCGCGAGGTGATCGCCGACTGCATCGAGACCGCGGTGCAGGGCCAGTGGATGGACGGCGT
>JBIKWU010000300.1:0-4574 GCA_044356115.1 Burkholderiaceae bacterium | reverse complement strand
CGCCTGCTGCACGAGGCCATGGATGCCGGCGGCTGCGGCTGGTCGGCGCAGCGCATGCTGCCCGACGGCCCGGCCTCGGTGCAGCGCGACTTCGACGGCACGCCCATGCCCACCGACGTCATGCATGACGACACCTGCCGCCAGCTCGCGCAGGTGCTGCGCGAGCGCAACGACGGCTTCATGCAGATGCTCATGATCTCGGGCGACAACCAGCGCGATCAGGCCTTCTACGAGGAGATGGCCGAGATCAGCGGTCGGCCGATGATCATGAACGTGGTGCAGGCCTTCGACCACCGGCCCGAGATCCATCGCCGCGTGCTCGCCTGGCTGCAGCGTTGCCGCGAGCGCGGCATCCGCGTGGTCGGACAGGGGCTCACCACCGATGCCGGCTTCACGTTCACGCTCGAGGAATGGAATCTCTTCGACGACTCGCCCGCCTGGCGCGAGGCCACCACCGGCACCACCGCCGAGCGCAAGGCCAAGCTCGCCGACCCGGCCCGGCGCGCCGCGCTGCGCGATCAGATGCCGCGCACCGCCACCGGCCCCTTGCCCGGCATCGTGATCTGCGGCCCCGTGCTCGAGAAGAACCGCCGATGGCTGGACCACACCCTCGACCTGGTGGCCGAGCAGACCGGCCGCCACCCGGTGGATGTGATGCTGGACATGGCGGTGGAGGAAGACCTGCGCACCGAGTTCTTTGCCGCTCCGCCCAATGGCCGGATCGACTATCTCAAGGAGATCGTCGACGACCCCTATGTGCTTTTCGGGGTATCCGACGGTGGCGCCCACACCCGCTTCCTCACCGCGGGCCGCTATCCCACCGAGACGCTGTGCAAGATCGTCCGCGAGCACGGCATGATCTCGCTGGAGGAGGCGCACTGGCGGCTGTCGGCGTTGCCGGCCCAGGTGGCCGGCTTCCGTGACCGCGGGGTGCTGCGCGAGGGCGCCCCGGCCGATCTGGTGATCTACGACTACGAGCGGCTGAGCGTGCTGCCCCAGGAGATCGTGCATGACCTGCCTGGGGGCGAGTGGCGCCGCATCCAGCGCGCCCGCGGCTATCGCTGGGTGCTGGTCAACGGCGAGGTCACCATCCGGGACGATCAGCAGACCGGGCGCCACAGCGGCGCTCTCCTGCGTCACGGCTCGGCCGCCCCCGGGTCGGCCGCTTCGGGTCGTTATCATCACGACCATGCCGAACAGCGCGCCACTGCCCTCTGAGATTCATCGCCTCGATCAGGTCCACGCCCTCGACGCTGCCGCCCGGCGTCATGTGATCGAGGCGCCCGCCGGCCCCATGGTCTGGCGCTGCTGGGGCGAGGGCGCGCCGCTGGTGCTGTTCCACGGCGGGTCCGGCAGCTGGACCCACTGGGTGCGCAACATCGGCCCGCTGGCGGCAGCCGGCCGCCAGGTCTGGGTGCCCGATCTGCCGGGTTTCGGCGAGTCCGCCTCGGTCGGCCGGGATGCCGATGCCCTGCCGGTACCCATGGAACGGGCGCTCGCCGAATTGCTCGGCGATCAGGCGGTGGACGTGGCCGGTTTTTCCTTCGGGACGATGGTGGGGGCCTTCATGGCGGCTCAGTTTCCCGACCGCGTCCGCCGGCTGGTCTTCACGGGCGCGCCGGCGCTGGGTGTGCGATCGGCGCATCCCATCGAGCTTCAGGCCTGGGCCCACCTGCCGCCCGGTCCCGCGCTCGAGGCCGCCATGCGCGAGAACCTGCGCATCCTGATGCTCTCCGATCCCGACGCGATCGATCCGCTGGCGGTGGCCCTGCACACGGCCAACCTCCAGCGTGATCGCATGAAGCGGCGCCGGATCTCCCGTACCGAGATCATGAAGGAGACCCTGCCTGCGCTGCGCTGCCCGGTGTACGGCATCTGGGGGGAAGACGATGTCCTGCACCGCGGCGTGCAGGACCAGTTGCCGGGGGCGCTGGCGCGCGCGCCGGGCTTCGTGTCGCTGGTGTTGATTCCGCATGCCGGCCACTGGGCCCCCTATGAGCGCCCGCAGGCCTACAACGCCGCGCTGCTGGCGGCGCTGGCCGGTTGAATTGCCGCGCCGGCTGAGCCTGCGCTGCCGCGCGCCGGTGGCCGCCGGCTAGCCTCGGGGTCTTTCTGCCCGGAGGCTCCATGACCGTCAAGCCGTTCACCGATCGCACCGTCCTCATCACCGGCGCCGCCTGCGGCATCGGGGCGGCCACCGCGCGTGCCTTCGCGAGCGCGGGGGCAGCGGTGGTGCTGGCTGATGTGCAGGAAGCCCCTGGGACCGCCCTCGCCGCCGCGATCCGATCGGCGGGTGGCAAAGCCGTGTTCACCCGCTGCGATGTCACCGACGAGGGCGCGATCGCCGAGACGGTGCGCGGCGCTGTTCGCGAGTTCGGCGGGCTGCACCTCGCCTTCAACAACGCCGGCATCGAGGGCGATCAGGCCGACACCGCCCATTGCGCGCTCGCCAACTGGGAGCGGGTGATGACGGTGAACCTGCGAGGGGTGTGGCTGTGCATGAAACACGAGCTGCCCGCCATGCTGGCGGCCGGCGGGGGGGCGATCGTCAACTGCGCCTCCATCGCCGGTCTGGTGGGCTTCGAGGGCATCCCGGCCTATGTGGCGAGCAAGCACGGCGTGATCGGCCTGACCCGCGCCGCCGCGCTGGAGTATGCCGCTCGGGGCGTGCGGGTGAACGCGATCTGCCCGGGCGTGATCCAGACCGCCATGATCGATCGCTTCGTCGGCAACGATGCCGCGGCCCGTACCGAGCTGCTGCGCGGTGCGCCCATGGGGCGCATCGGCCTGCCCGAGGAGATCGCGAGCGCGGTGCTCTGGCTGTGCGGTGCCGGCGCGAGCTATGCCACCGGTCAGGCCCTGGCAGTGGACGGCGGCTGGGTGGCCCGCTGAGTGCCGGTGCGCCGCGCTGCTGCCTGGGGCATGATGGGGGCCACCTTCGCGGCCGCCGCCTGCCTGCTCGCGTGGACGGCAGCCTTCGCTCAGTCCGACATGTCACCCAGCACACCCCGATCGACCTCGGCCCAGACCGCGGCGGCAGTCGCCGAGCTTCAGGCAGGTCTGGCGGCCGCGCGCGCTGGCGCCGCCATGCGGCTCGGCGATCGCGCCCTCTGGCTGACCTCGCGCGACGAGGGTGACACCCTTCGTGGCGACATTCATGCCCTGAGCCCCCATCGCTATGCCGAGGTGCGACAGGCGCTGCGTCGCCCGGCGGCGTGGTGCGAGCTGCTCATCCTGCACCTGAACGTGAAGTTCTGCCGCGCCGAGGGCGCGGCCGGCGAGGAGTCGCTGGTGATGGGGCTGGGACGAAAGTTCGAGCAGCCGCTGGGTGATGCGCACTGGATCCGCCTGGCCTTCCGGCTGCAGGAAGCTGGCGATCAGCGCTTCGCGATCGGGCTCGAGGCAGCGGAAGGGCCTTTGGGCACGCGCAACTACCGCATCGCGCTGGAGGCCGTGCCTCAGGGAGACCGCGAGACCCTGCTGCACGTCACCTACGCCTACCAGTCGAGCTGGACCGCGCGCGTGGCGATGCAGGTGTACCTCGCCACGGCGGGCAGTGACAAGGTGGGCTTCAGCCGCGAGGGCGCCGGCGCCGGGGCGCCGCTGGTGGCCGGCATGCGCGGCTCGCTCGAGCGCAACGCCATGCGCTACTACCTCGCCATCGAGGCCTGGCTGGATACCCTGGGCCTCGTGCCGCCGGAGCGCCAGCACCGTGCGCTCGAGGAATGGTTCACGGCCACCGAGCGTTATCCGCGCCAGTTGAAGGAGATCACGCGCAAGGAGTACCTCGCCATGAAGGCCCGCGAGATCCAGCGCCAGCAGTCGCGGGTTCGCACCCCGATCGACTGAGTCGCCGATCGCACCCAACCGTGCGCAGCCAGGCGCCGAGGCCCGGTTCAGCCGAAGGTGCGCGGTTGCCCGGTGTTCTCGATGACCGACATCCAGAGGTCGCCCTCCGGGTTCACGCGCCGGCTTTCCCGGGTGGCCAGCGCCATGGGCACGTGCACGAAGCGGCCATGCCAGCGGCCGATCAGCATGTTGGTGTTGCCGGCCATGGCCGCGTGCACCGCGTGACGCGCCATGTTCCAGCAGTAGACGCTGTCGGAGGCGCAGGCCGGGATACTGCGGATGGTGTAGCTCGGGTCGATGTATTTCACCGTCACTTCCCGCCCGGCCTGCGCGAAGTGCGCGCCGATGCGGTCGCGCAGGAACACGCCGGCATCCCTGAGCCGCGCATTGCCGCTCTTGTCCACCGATGCGCCCGCGGGGGCGGGCTCGATCAGGTCCTGCGCGACGCCCTCGGCGGCCACCACCACCGCGTGGCCCTTGCGGTCGAGCACCCGGCTCAGGCAGGCGAGCACGCCCGAGTCGCCGTGCAGCCGCATCGGCACCTCGGGGATCAGCACCAGGTCGGCCTCGGTGGAGGCGAGCGCGGCCTGACAGGCAAGGAAGCCGGAGTGCCGCCCCATCAGCTTGACCAGGCCGATGCCGTCGCGCGCCGCGAGCGCCTCGACCCGCGCGCTGCGGATCGCCTCGACCGCGGCGGAGTAGGCGGTGACGAAGCCGAAGCTGCG
>JBIKWU010000075.1:0-15454 GCA_044356115.1 Burkholderiaceae bacterium | reverse complement strand
CGCTGCAGCGCGGCGCGCAGATCGGCATCGCGCAGCAGCCGCACCAGCGCGCCGCTCAGGGCCTCGCGCCTGCCGGCGGCAAAGAGCAGGCCGGTGCGGCCATCGGCCACGAGTTCCCGGTGACCGCCCACGTCGGAGGCCAGCACCGGCTTGCCGCGGGCCATGGCCTCCAGCGGCTTGAGCGGGGTGACCAGTTCGGTGAGCCGCATCGGCAGGCGCGGGAACGCCACGACGTCGACCGCGTCGTACAGGGACTCGATCTGCGCGTTGGGCACGCGGCCGGTGAACCGCACCGCGGCCTCCAGGCCCAGCGCCCGGGTCCGCTCGCGCAGCCGGGCATCCTCGGACCCTTCGCCCACCAGCAGCAGGCGCGCCGCGGGCAACGCGCGCAGCACCCCCTCGAAGGCCTCGATCAGCAGGGCCAGTCCCTCGTACGCGTAGAACGAACCCAGGAAGCCCACCACCGGCCCGTCGCCCAGACCCAGGGCCTGGCGCGACTCGGGGCGCGAGGCCGGCGCGTAGGCGAAGCGCGTGGTGTCCACCGCATTGGGGATCAGCGTGATGCGATCGGCCGGCACGCCGCGCGCGGCGATCTCGTCGGCGAGGCCCTGGCAGATCGTGGTGACCGCGTCGGCACGGCGCAGGGCCTCGGTCTCCAGCCACCGACTGGCGCGATAGCGCAGCCCGCCCTCGGCGGCGGTGCCGTGATCGGCGGCGGCGTCTTCCCAGAAGGCCCGCACCTCGTAGACCACCGGCAGGCCGAGCTGGCGTCCCGCCCGCAGCGCGGGCCAGGCATCGAGCACCGGCGAGTGCGCATGCAGCAGATCGGGCTGCTCCTCGGTGATCGCCTCGATCAGGCGCTCGCGGGTGGCGCGCATCTCGGCCAGCGGCCACAGGCCGGGCACGCGCCGCAGTGCGCCGGTGGGGGCCGGCGTGCGGTGAAAGCGCAGGTCGCCCACGGTCTCGAGGCGCGGCGCGCCGGCATTGGCCCGCGGCGAGGTGAGGTGGGCGGTCTGCCAGCCCATGGCGCGCTGATGCAGCACGATCTCGCGGGTGCGCAGCGTGTAGCCCGAGTGCAGCGGCAGCGAGTGATCCAGCACATGCAGGATCTTCATGCCACGCTCCCGCAGGCAGGCTGCACGGGCGCGATGCTGGCGGAGGGCTGAACCCCCGCTGCCCGTCCTACCCGGACATCGATCTCGTCGATCAGCCGCTGCATGAGGGGCTGCCATCCGAAGCGCTGCTCCACGTGCGCGCGGGCGCGCAGGCCCAGGGCGTGCGCAGCGGCGCGATCATCGAGCAGGCTGACCACGGCCTGCGCGAAGGCCGGCGCCTCGTCGGCCACCAGCAATTCGCGCTGGTGCGTGGCCGACACCCCCTCGGCCACGGTGCGCGTGGCCACGCAGGGCGCCGCGCTGGCCATCGCCTCGAGGGCCTTGTTCTGGATGCCGCGCGCGATGCGCAGCGGCATCACCGCTACCTGCGCGGCCCGCAGGTAGGGCGCGGCGCGCTCGACGAAGCCGGTGACCCGCACGCCGGGCAGATCGGCCAGCGCGCGCACGGCCGGGGCCGGACGCGCGCCCACCACCACGAAGCACGCGCCGGGGTGATGCTCGCGCACGCGCGGCAGGATCTCTCGCGCGAACCAGCAGGCCGCGTCGATGTTCGGCAGGTAATCCATCATGCCGGTGAAGACCAGGTGAGGGCCGTTCCCGTCGAGATGCGCGCGCTCGTGAGGCGGCAGTTCGTCGACCGGGCGGGTGCCGCTGGCCGGCCGGAAGCCCTCGGTGTCCACGCCATTGGGGATGGCCACCAGCCGCTCGCGGACCGATTCCGGCAGATGCGGCATGAGGCTGCCGGCCTCGCGGTCGGTCACCAGGCTGGTGCCGGCGAACTCGGCCGCGGCCTGCAGCTCCCAGCGCCGCAGCCGCTTCGCCTCGAGCGCGTTCAGCCAGCGGGCCGGCCCCTGCGCGGCACGGGCGTACTGCGCGAACTTCTCGGAGTCGACGTCGACCATGTCGAGGTAGGCGCGGTCGCGCAGCGCCCGGGGCACGTAGGGCGCGACGTTGGACGAGTAGGCGATGATCGCGTCGGGCTTCACACGATCCAGGCAGGCCAGCCAGCGCCCGCGCAGCCGGCGGTTGCGATACCAGCCCACCGACAGCGGCTCGCCGGCCAGCAGGGCCATGCCCGCGCCCAGCCAGCGCTCGAGCCGACCGAGCGTCTCGACGGCGGCCGAATCGGCCAGGAGCGCCGTCTCCTGCTCGGCCTGCGCGCGCTCGCCGGCCGTGGCAAAGCCGAAGACGTGCACCTCATCACCCCGCGCCTTGAGGGCGCGGATGAGGTGGTAATGCCGCACGGTGGCGCCGTTGATCGGAGGCCAGGGCGCGCGATTGGCGATCAGCAGGATCTTCATCGGGATGTCGGTGGCGTCACCGCCGGCTGACGGCCGTCAGCCACGGATGCACGTTTCGCACCGATACCGGGACCGGCCGAGGCCGGCAAGCCGACGCGGCCGGTTGGAGCCTGGCGCTGACAGTCGGCCGGTTTCGGCCCGCTTCGGCGCGCCGTTCCGCGCAGCGCGGTGGCGAGGCCCCAGGCCACGGCCACCAGCGTGAGCAGCAGCAGCCGGGCATACCAGAGCTCGCGCAGACCGGCGCCGACGTCGGCCAGCCAGGCCTGCGCGCTCCAGACCGGCGTGATCCAGACGACCAGCGCGAGCGCCCCGAGCGGCCACCAACCGGGGCGCCGCAGCATCGAGGTCCAGAGCGGCGCGAGCAGCGGCACCGCGAAGACGAAGGCATGGACATGCCCCTTGGGCGACAGACAGGGCACCAGGGCGAGCAGCGCGCAGGCCACGAGACGCAGCCGGGCCGGGCTGCGGCGGGCCTGCCAGGCGGCCAGCGCGGCGGTCCCGAGCAGCGCCGCCGAAGCGCCCGACACCAGCGCCGCCATCCAGCCCGGGATGCGTACCAGGTCGCCGCGCAGCCCGTGCGGCTCGCCCCAGTGCGCCAGCCGCTCCAGCACCGCGTGCAGCGACTGCCCGCCGAGCTGGGCATCGAAGTGCCGGCCGAGCCAGGGCATGAGATCGACCGCGTACCAGCGCTGGTCGGCCCACGGCACCCAGGGCAGCGACAGCGCCGTCAGCCCCGCGAGCCAGCCCGCGCTCCAGGCGATCGCGCGCAGGCGGCCCGCGGCGATCGCGGGGATCAGCAGCACGATGGGGTAGAGCTTGAGGGCGACACCCGCGGCCAGCAGGGCGCCCGCGAGCGCCGGGCGCCGCTCCTGCCAGACCAGGAAGCCCACCGCGGCGGCCAGCGGCAGCGCGTTCAGGTTGCCGGCGGTGAAGAGGTGCCAGGCCGGCGCGCCCACCAGCGCGAGCAGTGCCGCGGAGGCGCTGGCCAGACCGGCGCGGCTGCGATGGCCGCTGGCGGGCGGCCAGGCCTGGCGACAGGCCCACAGCGCGCACGCGGCCAGCAGCGCGGCCTGCAGCAGCCAGCAGAGCCGGGCCACGGTCAGCGGGTCGGGCCAGGCCATCCAGGCCAGCAGCGGCAGCGCCGGTGGCGGGTAGAAGAACAGGTCGAAGCTGGCGGACTCGCTGGCCGGCAGCCGCGGCACATCGCGCTCGAGCAGCCGGTGGTGCCGTTCGCCATACAGCGGTCGCTCCTCCAGCAGCGCGCCGCGCAGCGCCTCGGTGTAGATGGTGGTGTCGTAGAAGCCGGTGTGGCGCTGGGCCAGATCCAGCCACTGCCGGGCGAGCAGCAGGGCCAGGACCAGGGCCGCTGTCAGCGCCACGATCCGGCTGGCGCGTTGCCGGTTCAGGTCGGTTGATCGGGGGTTGCCGGGATGCGCGGCCATGGTCAGGCGATCCGCGAGCCGGCGGTGCCGTTCCGGCCCAGGCGGACGCGATGGCCCAGTGCCAGCAGCCAGGCGCGCAGCCCGGGGCGAGCGCGGTCGACCAGCGTGCCGATCAGCATCGCCAGACCCAGCGTCAGCGCCACCACCGCGGCCCATTTCGGGCCGCCCGCCGGCACCCCGAGCGCGAGCGCGCCGCCGAGGTAGAGCAGCGGGAAGTGCAGGATGTAGATCGCGAAGGTGAGCATGCCCAGGCGGGCTGCCACGGCCCGCACGGCGGCTGCCGGGGCGCGGGCCCGGGCCAGGAGGCTGCGGGCGGCCACGAAGTTCACGGCCACCACCAGCGCGAGCAGCCAGTCGGCGGCGAAGTACTTCGAGAACGCCAGGTGCGTCATCAGCCAGGGCCCGGCGAGCGGGGCGAGCGCATCCTGGGCGAAGGCGCGCATCAGGTTGAGGCGGTGGTACAGCCAGAAGAGCGCGGCCGTGCCCAGCCAGGCCAGGGCGGCGCCCGTGGGCCGCCAGCGGTCCTCGCCGCGAAAACGCCAGGCGGCCACGCCCGCCAGCCAGCAGGGCGCCAGCAGCAGGATCTTCGGGCCGGCGATGATCGCCACCGCGGCCAGTGCCGGGCCGCGCCAGCCTGCCCGCGCATGCACCGCGATCCCGAAGAGCAGGTAGTACACCGCCTCGTAGCAGAGCGACCACTGCGGCACATTCGAGAACGGCATGACCGACAACCACCACAGCTCGTTGAGCAGGCCCGCGCTGAGCAGCAGCCGCAGCAGCAGGCGGTCGGCCGGAATGGCCTGGTAGAGCTCGGGCGCCAGCCAGCGGCCGAGGCTGTCGGCAGTGAGTGCCGCCAGCACCGAGAACAGCGCCAGCGGCGCGATGCGCGACAGCCGCGCCGCGGCGTAGTCGATCGCATCGCGCTCGCGGCTGTCGCTCGCGAAGGCGATCACATAGCCCGACAGCACGAAGAACACCACCACCGCCGAGTGGCCGAATTCGGCCAGCGGCAGCACCTCGGGCAGCAGGAATCGCAGGTTGGAATGGGCGTAGACCACGAACAGGGCCGCGGCGATGCGCACCATGTCGAGGTAGAGCGAGAGGGCCGGGCTCATGTCTGCGGCGCCGCGGTGGCGCGTGAGGTGGCGGGCAGCCGCGCCTGCCGGGCCAGGCGCCGGCCGCGCCAGGCGGCGAGGCCGCAGGCCAGCAGCGCGGCCGCCGACAGCGCGGCGCCAGCGCGTTCGGCCGGCAGCCGCTGCCAGCGCAGCGCGATCGCGTGCTCGCCGGCCGGCAGATCGATCGCCACCAGACCGGTGGCCGCGTCGAGGGTCACCGGATGCGGCCGCCCATCGAGCCGGCCGGCCCAGGCCGGAAACCACAGCACCGGCAGCACGATGCGATGCGCCTGTGGCACCTGCAGCACCCAGTCCCAGCCGCCGGCGCCGCTGCCGACATCGCCGAGCAGGGTGATGCCGGCGTCCGCCAGCGCGACGCGCCAGCCGCCCGTACGCTGCCAGGCGAGGGCGGCGGGCCGCTGCCAGGGCAGGGTGTACTCGCTGTAGCTGCCGTGGGCGACGATGCGCGTGTCGCCGCCATCGACCGGGGCGCCGTCGCGCAGCACGATCCGCGCCGCCAGCAGGCCGGTGAGCAGCGTGGCGCCGGCCAGCCCGATGAGGCCCACGCGGCGCGCGAGCCGGTCATCCGCGGGGCCGCTGCCGGCGCTCAGCGCCAGCGCCCAGGTGGCGGTGATCGAGGCCACGAACAGGAAGCGGTGCGGGAACTGCACCTTGCGCAGCGGGCTGTCGATCAGCCACAGCGGCAGGCTCAACTCGCTGGCCAGCCCGAGCGCGCAGCCGCTGACGATCAGCAGCGCGATCGTCGTGCGGCGAGCCGTCGCAGGCAGCGCCGCGCCGCGTCGGCGCAGCAGCCACGCCGCCGCCAGGCTGAGCGCCAGGCACACCAGCGACAGGGGCCACTGGAAACCGAACCAGCGGATGCCGTAGCGCCACGCGGTGACCGTGGGGAACGAGAAGGCGTCGTGCGGTCGGTAGGTCTCGGTCCATTCCCGGGCGCTGATGAGATCCATCGACGCCAGTGCCGGCACCAGGAAGACGCCGGCCAGGGCCAGGCCCGTGCCGGCGCTGGCGAGCCATGACAGCGCGGCCCGTGCCAGACCGGCGCGTCCGCCGCCGTGCGCATCGGCCCACAGCCAGCACAGGGCGGGCGTCAGGCAGATCAGGGCCATCAGGGTGGACACCAGATGGGTGAGCGTCATGGCGGCCACCGCGAGCGCCACCGGCACCCGCAGCAGCGTTCCGGGCTGCCAGGGCGGGGCGTGCCGATCGGCGGGTGACGCTTGTGCCGCGTCATCGGGCCCGGGGCGCAGCGCGGCCACGAGCAGCAGCGCGAAACAGGCCGCGTTGCTCGCCCACGGAAAGCCGTTGAAATGGTTGAACAGCATGAACACCATCGGCGAGGCCTGGCACGCCACGGCGCCGAGCAGCGCGGGCAGCGGTCGCGCGAGACGCCGCAGCAGCGTCCAGCCGGCCAGCCCCAGGGTCAGCAGCGCCAGCCATTCCACGGCCCGCATCGCGCTCCAGGTCGCATCGGTGAGCGGGCGCAGCAGCGCCACCGCGCCGTAGTAGCCCGGCGAGTAGTAGAGCAGCGCGGGTTCACCCAGGCCGCGATGGCCCAGCGGCATCCAGCGCGGATAGGGATCGCCGGCGGCCAGGCCCTGGCCGAACTGGAAGGCCCAGGCGAGATGCTGGTCGAAGTCCTGATTGCGGTCGGCCAGATCGAACATCGCATGCGGCGCGGCCACCAGCCAGGCGCTCAGGGCGAGTACCAGCAGCGCGCCCGGCATGCCCAGGCGGAATCGGACGGTCATCACCCCCCGATGCTCTCAGCGGCGCCCGGTATCGGCGCTGCGCGAGATCAAGCTCGGATCATCGGGTGATGCGGCCGGCAGCGCCCGCGGCCGACGCAAGGCCTGCGCGGCCCGCGCCAGGGCCGAGCGCGCGATCGCGGCGAGATCGGCGAGGCAGGGCATCGGGTCCGACCAGCGGAACACATAGTGGCGATTGCCACGGCCCAGCGGATAGACCAGGTAGCGCCAGAGCTCGCGGGCGGGTTGCCAGCGCAGGCTGCGGTCGGCGATCTGCTGCCGGGCGAAGAGGATGCGCAGCAGCCGCCGCGTGTCGGGCACGAGAAAGCGGCAGCGCCTGACCCTGGCGCGTTCCGAGCCGGCGGACACCGGCAGCCCCGCCATGACGCGCAGGTGGTTCCACGCGAAATGCGCGCCTGCCTGCTCGGCCAGCGGATAGCCGCCCCAGTAGCGACCGTTCACCTCCATGAGCACGCTGCGGCCGCTGACCTGGTCGTGGCGGTACTCGACCATGGCCGGGCCCGACCAGTCGAGCGCACGCAGCAGTGCCTCCGACTGCGCGAAGAGCGCGTGGTGCTGGCCGGCATCGACCCGTTCGCAGCAGCTCGACACGCCGCCCTCGGGAGGCCACTCATGCAGGCGTCGATGCTGAAAGCGCAGCACGGCGCGGCCCTGGTGCATGAGCAGCATCTGGCCAAGACCCTCGCCGGGGACCTGTGCCTGCACCAGCGGGTACTCCCCCACCGCGGCGCAGCGCGACAGCAGGGCCTCGAGCGCGTCGGGGTCGTGGCAGTAGCGCGCCTTCTCCAGCGGCAGCCCGAGCGCGCGCAGGCGATCGGCCACCCGCAGGGGGTCGGCCCACTTCACCACCACCGGATAGCGCGCGCGCTGCGCCACCTGCCGGGCCTGCGAGGCATTGCCCACCGGCCACTGCATGGGCACCGCGATGCCCAGCGCGGCTGCGATGCGGTACACCGCGGCCTTGTCGAGCACCCGGGCGAGGGCCGGGCCCTCGGCCATCATCAGGGTGATGCCGGGCAGCGCCGCGCGGTGCTGGCTGAGCCACGCGATGTCGCTCTCCGAGACCGCGAAGCAGTGCCAGGCGCCATGGCGGGCGGCCTGCTCCCGCAGCAGCGCCAGCAGCGCGGTGTCTCGCGCGGCGTGCACCCGACCCGAGGCAAGTGCCCGCGCGCGCAGCCCGATGGCGCGCGGCGAGCGGGCGATGCCGTGCACCGCGAGCCCATGGCCAGCCAGCTCGCGCAGCAGCGCGAGGCCGATGGGGGTGTCGATACCCAGCAGCTGCACCGCCTGCGGCATCGGCGCCGCGTCCGGCATGGGCAGGGGCGCCTTCAGCATCCCGGGCATCCGATCTCGGCCAGGCGGTTGGCGAGCATGCGCGGCCAGGCAAGCCGCGCCGGCACGGCGAGCGCCGCGGCCGCGGCAGGCTGCGGCCGGTGCCGGGCGAGCTGCCCCAGGGTGTCCACGCTGAAGCGACGTCGTGCCGTGGCCAGGTAGCGGCACAGCGCGCGCAGGCGGCGCTGGCTGGTGAGATTGGGGCGCAGCTCGCCGGCCGGATCGCCGCGGGCGAACTCATGGCAGTGGGTGAGCAGGACCACCGCGGGCGCGCCGGCGTCGTGCGCGCGCTCGAGCAGGAACCGGGTCTCGGCGAACGAGGCCCCGGCCACGGTGAGGCACTTCGACCGGCTGCGCCCCGGCAGGGCGCGCTCGGTGTAGCTCAGCACCGGCAGCTCCAGCACCGAGCCGATGCGGTGGATGCCGGCATCGAGCCGCAGTGCGGGCTCATCGGGCTCGAACAGTCCGCGCCCCACGTTCGAGGCGATCGACAGCCCGCAGGCGGCCATCGCGTGGTAGACCGACAGGTCGGCGCGCAGGTTGCCGGTGCGCAAGGCCACCGGTGGCGGCAGGCCCCAGCGCGCGAAGGCCGCCTTGCCGCGCCGGATCCAGGCGATCAGCTCGGCCGGCGAGCGGCCGTGGGCGTCGTCGTTCGGTCGCGCGTCAGCCAGTCGCGCCCGCCAGGCGGGCGCGTCGAACCAGGTCCAGACCGGGTGCAGGTGCAGTTGCGCGTCGTGCCCGCGGGCGGCGATCTCGGCGGCGATCTCGCCCATCGGCCCGTCGCCGAACCACGCGGTCTGCAAGGTCTCGATGAAGAAGGTCGCCTTCAGCCCGTGGTCCTCGAAGGTGTCGAGCACGAAGCCCAGCCCGGCCGCGCCCTCGCGGGTGGGGCAGCGCACGCTGCGCGCGCCCACCGGCCTGCGCCGGTCCGGTTGGCTGAAGGCACCACCGATCGTGAACTCGGTGTCGATGGTGAGAAATACCCGGGTGCTCATGGACGGCGGGCCCTTCGAAGGCGTGGGCGGCCAGTAGGCCAAGCCACGCATCGCCGGGTATTGCGCCCGATCAACCGGTCGTCGCTTCGATCGGCCACAGTGCCGCTGGCAGCGTCGCGCCGTGAGAAATGCAACTCGCGGCGCCGGGGCGCTGCGCTAGAGTCCGACGACCCCTTCCCCCGCCCTGTCGATGTCCGAACTGCTCCACGAACTGCTCTTTGCCACCGCGCAGCGCCTTCCCGAGGCCCCTGCGCTCACCTGCGGCCGGCGCGAGCTCGACTACTCCGGCCTCGCCGAGGCGGTGCGCGGCTTTGCCGGCGCGCTGGTCGGCGCGGGCGTGCAACGCCACGAGCGGGTGGCGGTGTGGCTCGACAAGCGCCAGGAGACGGTGGTGGCGCTGCTGGGAGCCGCGGCGGCCGGAGCGGTGTTCGTGCCGGTGAATCCGGTGCTGCGCGCCGAGCAGGCCGAACACGTGCTGGCCGACTGCAATGTGCGGCTGCTGGTCACCAGCGCCGAGCGCTGGCGCGCCTTGCGACCCCGGCTGGCGGGCCTGCCCGATCTGCGGATGGTGGTGATTGCCGGCACCGCGGCGGCCGAGGCGGCGCCCGACGATGCCGATCCCGGCCGCGCGCCGGCGCTGCTCGGGCTGGCTGCCTTCCTCGCGCAGTCGGCCGGCGAGCCGCACCGGGTGATCGATGCCGACATGGCCGCCATCCTCTACACCTCGGGCAGCACCGGCCGACCCAAGGGAGTGGTGCTCTCGCACCGCAACCTGGTGGCGGGTGCGCGCAGCGTGTCGTCCTATCTGGGCAATGGTCCGCACGACCGCCTGCTGGCGGTGCTGCCGCTGTCCTTCGACTACGGCCTGTCGCAGCTCACCACGGCCTTTGCCAGCGGCGCCTCGGTGGTGCTGCACAACCATCTGCTGCCCGGCGACCTGCTGCGCGCGCTGGGTCGCGAGCGCATCACCGGCCTGGCCGCGGTGCCGCCGCTGTGGATCCAGCTGGCTGCGTTGCCCTGGCCGGCCGAAGCAGCAGCGCACCTGCGCTACTTCACCAATTCGGGTGGCGCCATGCCCGGCGCCACCCTGGCCGCGCTGCGCCAGCGCATGCCGGCGGCCGCGCCCTTCCTGATGTACGGCCTCACCGAGGCCTTCCGCTCCACCTATCTGCCGCCGGCCGAGGTCGACCATCGTCCGGACTCCATCGGCAAGGCGATCCCCAATGCCGAGATCCGGGTGGTGCGCGAGGACGGCAGCGAATGCGCGCCGCACGAGCCGGGCGAGCTGGTGCACCGCGGCGCGCTGGTCGCGATGGGTTACTGGAACGACCCGGCGCGCACCGCCGAGCGCTTCCGCCCGCTGCCCGGCCAGCACCCCGAGCTGGTGCTGCCCGAGATGGCGGTCTGGTCGGGCGACACGGTGCGCCGTGACGAGGACGGCTTCCTCTACTTCGTGGGCCGTCGCGACGAGATGATCAAGACCTCGGGCTACCGGGTGAGCCCCACCGAGATCGAGGAGGTGCTCTACCGCAGCGGTCTGGTGGCCGAGGTCGCCGCCTTCGGCGTGGGCCATCCCGTGCTCGGTCAGGCCGTGGTGGTGGTGGCGCAGCCCGCGCCGGGCCTCGCCCCTGATGCGGCCGCGCTGATCCAGGCCTGTCGCGACGCGCTGCCGGCCTACATGGTGCCGGCGCGGGTCGACTGGCAGGCCGAGCCCCTGCCGCGCAACGGCAACGGCAAGATCGATCGCCGGCTGCTCGGCGAGCAGCGCGCCGGCCTCTTCGCGCAGGCGGCATGAGCGGGATCGTGTTCGCGCAGCATGCGCCGGTCGAGGCCTTCCAGCGCCTGGGCGCAGAGCTCGCGATCGGGGACCTGCCGGTGTCGCGTCTGGTCGAGCGGGTGGGCGGCACGCCCTTCTACGCCTACCACCGACGCGCGATCGTCGACCGGGTGGCTGCCCTGCGCAGCGCCCTGCCGGCCGCGCTGCACCTGCACTACGCGATCAAGGCCAACCCGATGCCGGCGGTGGTGCAGCTGCTGGCGGGCCTGGTCGACGGGCTCGACGTGGCCTCGGCGGCCGAGCTGCGCACCGCGCTCGACACCGGCACCGATCCCGCGGCCATCAGCTTCGCCGGCCCGGGTAAGACGCCAGCCGAGATCGCTCAGGCGGTGGCCGCCGGGGTCACCCTCAACCTCGAGTCCGAGACCCAGCTCGAGCAGGCCCTGGCCGCCGGCGAGCGGCTCGGCCTCGCGCCGCAGCTCGCGCTGCGGGTGAACCCCGCCTTCGAGCTCAAGGCCGCCGGCATGCGCATGGGCGGCGGCCCGCGGCCCTTCGGCATCGACGAGGCCCGCGTGCCCGCGGCGATCGCGCGCATCCGCGCCGCCGGCCTGCGCCTGCGCGGCCTGCACGTCTACAGCGGCTCGCAGAACCTCAACGCCGCGGCGCTGATCGAGTCGCAGCAGCGGGTGCTGGCGCTCGCCGAGCGGCTGTGCGCCGACCTGCCCGCGGGCATGGACTGGCTCAACCTCGGCGGCGGCTTCGGCGTGCCCTACTTCCCTGGCGAGAAGCCGCTCGACCTCGCGCCTATCGGCGAGGCGCTCTCGGCGCTGGTCGCGCGGGCGCGCGACACGCTCGGCGTGCCGCTGGTGCTCGAGCTGGGCCGCTATCTGGTGGCCGAGGCCGGGGTCTATGTCTGCCGCGTGCTCGATCGCAAGATCTCCCACGAGCAGGTCTTCCTGGTGACCGACGGGGGCCTGCATCACCACCTGGCCGCATCCGGCAACTTCGGTCAGGTGCTGCGCAAGAACTATCCGGTGGCCATCGCCAACCGGCTCGATGCCGCCCGCACCGAGGTGCAGAGCGTGGTCGGTCCGCTGTGCACCCCGCTCGACCTGCTCGCCGACCGCATGGCCCTGCCCAGCGCCGTGCCGGGCGATCTGGTGGCGGTGTTCCGCTCAGGCGCCTATGGCCCGAGCGCGAGCCCGGCCGCCTTCCTGTCCCACCCGGCCGCGCGCGAGGTGCTGGTGTGAACGGGATGAGCGGGATGCACGGATCGATGCCCTGGCTGGAGGCCTGCCTCGACACCGAGGCGCTGCCGCGCTTCTCGGCCGGCGGCCTGCAGTCCTTCAGTCACGAGGAACCGGGCGCGCAGGGCGCGCGAGTGATCGGTTTCGGCCGGCTGCGCTTTCTCGAGCCCGAGCTCGCCGGTCTGGCCCGCATCCGCGGTGACGGCGCCGCGCTGCTGGCGGCCTGGCGCCGCCACGGCGAGGCCCTGCCCCGGCACCTTGCCGGCGAGCATGCCGCGCTGCTGTGGGACCCGCGCGAGCATCGTGGCGTGGCGCTGGTCGATCGCTTCGGCAGTCTGCCTCTCTACTGGGGGCGGCAGGGCAGCCGCGTGGCGCTGGCCAGCCGGCCGGCGCGGGTGTGCGCGCTGCTCGGCCTGCCGGCAGAGCTCGACCCGGCCGCGCTCCATGCCTACGCGCACTTCCATGTGATCCCGGCGCCGCTGTCGATCCATCGCTCGGTGTCGCGCCTCGACATCGGCCAGATGCTGCTGATCGAGCGCGGCGCGGCGCGGGTGCTCACCCACTGGCAGCCGAGCTTCCAGGAGGATCGGCCCTTCGATTTCCCGCGCGAGCGGCAGGCCTTCCTGAGCGCGCTGCGCGAGGGGGTGGCCGAGTGCGCGGCCGAGGTGCCGCGGGGGCGCCTGGGCTGCTTCCTGTCGGGCGGCACCGACAGCTCGACCATCGCCGGGCTGGCCTGCGAGGTGCGCGGCGAGCCGGTGAAGACCTTCGCCATCGGCTTTGACGAGTCGGCCTACGACGAGCGCCGCTACTCCCGTCTGGCTGCCGCGCACTTCGGCACCGACCACACCGAACACGTGCTCAGCGTGGCCGAGACCGAGGCCGCGATCGACCGGCTGGCCCGCGCCAGCGAGCAGCCCTTCGGCAACGCCTCGGCCGTGCCGACGCTGGTGTGCGCGCAGATCGCGCGGCAGGCCGGCGTCACGCGCCTGCTCGGCGGTGATGGCGGCGACGAGCTCTACGGTGGCAACGAGCGCTACGCCACGCAGTGGCTGTTCTCGCTCTACGAGCGGCTGCCGGCCGGGGCGCGCCGCCACCTGCTCGAGCCGCTGCTCTTCGGGCCGCTCGGGCTGCTGCAGGCCTGGCCGCTGCGCAAGGCGCGCAGCTACGTCGAGCAGGCCCGTCTGCCCCTGCCCGACCGGCTGGGCGCGCGCTACAACCTGCTCAACCTCTTCGGCCCCGACACGGTGCTCGGCGATCCGGTGCTCGCCGCGGGCTTCCAGCCCCTCGCGCTCGAGCGCGAGGTCTGGTCGCGCAGCCAGGCCGGCACGCAGCTCAACCGGCTGCTCGCCTACGACTTCAAGTTCACCCTCGGCGACAACGACCTGCCCAAGGTCACCCGCATGTGCCATGCCGCGGGCATGGAGGTGGCCTTCCCGATGCTCACCGAGCCGGTGGCGGCGCACTCGCTGCGCCTGGCCCCGGGCGAGAAGCTCAAGCGCCGGCAACTGCGCCACTTCTTCCGTCAGGCCCTGCGCGGCTTCCTGCCCGACGAGATCCTCGACAAGCCCAAGCACGGCTTCGGCATGCCCTTCGGCGAGTGGCTGCTCGGCCAGCCCCGGCTGTCGGAGCGGGCGATCGAGGCGCTGCTTGGCCTGGAGGCGCGCGGCGTGCTGCGGGCGGGCTTCGGTCACGAGGTGCACCGCGCGGTGCGGCAGGGCCACGCGGGTTACTATGGCACGCTGGTGTGGGTGATGATGACCCTGGAACTGTGGCTGCGTGCGCAGTCGGGCGCGGAAGGCAGGGTCACCCGGGCGGCCCCCGAGCCGGCGCTGGGCTGAATCGCGCCATGCTGCGGCTGGTCACCTCGCTTGCATCGCCGGCGGG
Source organism: Burkholderiaceae bacterium (assembly GCA_044356115.1). Classification (GTDB taxonomy): domain Bacteria; phylum Pseudomonadota; class Gammaproteobacteria; order Burkholderiales; family Burkholderiaceae_E; genus Quisquiliibacterium. The sequence goes on along the minus strand of JBIKWU010000075.1, from coordinate 1,456 downwards.
CCCGCGGGCGAGGCTCACCGCGTTCATCTTTCACCGGGTGCTGCCCGAGGCCGATCCCCTGCAGCCCGATCTGCCCGATGTCGCCGGCTTCGAGCAGGCGCTCGACTGGATCGGCTCGCAGTTCCGGGTGCTCGACCCGCGCCTGGCCTGCGAGCGGCTGGCGGGCGGCGCGCTGCCGGCGCGCGCGGCGATCCTCACCTTCGATGACGGCTATCGCGACAACGCCGAGCTGATCGCACCGATCCTGCGCCGGCGCGGCTGGCCGGCGGCCTTCTTCGTGGCCACCGGTTTCCTCGAGGGCCGGGTGATGTTCAACGACCGGATCATCGAGGCGGTGCGCGCCACCCGCGCCGCGACGATCGCGCCGGCGGCGCTCGGGCTCGCGGCAGCGCCGCCGCTGTCGCTGGAGGGCATGCTCGCGCGGCGCGCGACCATCGCGCATCTGATCGCGGCGATCAAGCACCTGCCCGCGCCGCAGCGCGAGGCGGCGGTGGCGCGCCTGGAGGACACCCTGGGCACGGGCGCCGCGCGCAGCCCGATGATGAACGCCGCGCAGGTCGCCGGCCTTCATGCCGCCGGCATGGTCGTGGGCGGCCACACCCGTCACCATCCCATTCTCGCGATGCTGGAGCCGCCGCAGGCCCAGGCCGAGATCGCCGGCGGCTTCGATGACCTGCGGGCGATCACCGGCGAAGCGCCCATGCTGTTCGCCTATCCGAACGGACGCCGCGGCCCCGACTGGCAGGATCCGCACATGGCCATGGTGCGGCGCGCGGGCTTCACCCACGCGTTCAGCACCGACCCCGGCGCCGCCGACCGGCGCAGCCCGGCGCTGGCGCTGCCGCGCTTCACGCCCTGGGACCGCTCGCGCCTGCGCTTCCAGGCGCGGGCCTGGGGCAATCTCCTCACCCGGCCGCTGGCTGCCTGAGCGATGGCCATCCGCGACATCGTCCTGATGCTCCTGCTGCTGGGCGGACTGCCGGTGGCGCTGCGCTTCCCGTTCTTCGGGATCTGCGTCTACGGCTGGCTCGGCCTGATGAACCCGCACCGGCTGTCCTGGGGCTTCGCCTACGACTTTCCCTGGGCGCAGGTCTACGGCATCGTCGCGCTGGTGTCGCTCGCCTGGGAGCGCGACCGGCATCTGCTCGCCGCATTCGCGCGCTTTCGCATCCTCATCGCCTTCCTGGCCTGGATGGTGGTGACCTCGCTGATGGCGCTGGAGCCCGATCGGGCGCAGGTTCGGATCGTCGAGGTGCTCAAGATCTACCTCATGGCCATCGCCACCCTGAGCGTGCTCACCACCGAGCGCCGGGTGCGGATCTTCCTCAGCGTGGCAGTGCTCTCGGTGGCCTTCTTCGGCATCAAGGGCGGCCTGTTCACGGTGCTCGGCGGCGGCAACTTCCGGGTCTGGGGCCCGCCAGGCAGTGTGATCGAGGACAACAACCAGCTCGCGGTC
>JBIKWU010000299.1:0-4599 GCA_044356115.1 Burkholderiaceae bacterium | reverse complement strand
CATGCCCAGGTCTGACCACTGCGGCAGGCCCATGCGGCGATCGACCGTGCAGAACAGCGCCAGCGGCGCGCCGAAGAACTGGTAGTTGCGCGCGAACCAGGCGAGCCGGCCGGCCTTGTCCTCGCGCGGCACGCCCAGGATGGCGTACATGTCCTCGCCGACCATGAAGCGGCGTTCGCGATAGGGCGAGACCAGCTCGGGCGGGTAGATGCTGTAGTCCTTGACCTCGTCGCCGCCAGGGGCCTCGATCACGCGGGTCTGCATGATCTTCTTGAGTTCGGCCAGCGGCTCGCCGGCCACCACGTCGATATGCCAGGGCTGCAGGTTGCCGCCCGAGGCCGAGCGGGCCGCGGCGGCGAGCACGCGGCGGATGACGCCGGGGTCAACCGGCTTGTCTAGGAAGGCGCGGATCGAGCGTCGGCTGGCGACGGCTTCGCTGACATTCATGGGGTTCTCCGGAAGCGGCTGTGAGGCGGCGGATCGGTTCATGGCGCGCGTGACTGCACGCCGCCGCCGACGCGGTCATCATTGTCGCATTCAATTCGCCGGCGACACGGCAGGGAGAACCAGCATGGCAGGGCCACTCAGCGGCTTGAAGGTGATCGAGATGGTGGGCATCGGACCGGGCCCGTTCTGCGCCATGGCGCTGGCCGACCTCGGCGCCGAGGTGATCCGCATCGACCGGCCGCAGGCCGCCGGCGGCCGCGGCGCGGCCGACAAGGCGCGCTTCGACGTGCTGGCGCGCAACCGCCGGTCGGTGTGCATCGATCTGCGCAAGCCGGGCGGCGCGCAGGCGGTGCTGGCGCTGGTCGAGCGCGCCGACATCCTCATCGAGGGCTTTCGTCCCGGCGTCATGGAGCGCCTGGGCCTGGGCCCCGAGGTCTGCCTCGCGCGCAACCCGCGCCTGGTGTTCGGCCGCATGACCGGCTGGGGCCAGTTCGGTCCGCTCTCGCAGGCCGCCGGCCACGACATCAACTACATCTCGATCGCCGGCGCGCTCGCGGCCATCGGCCGTCCCGGCGAGAAGCCGGCCATCCCGCTCAACTACATCGGCGACTTCGGCGGCGGCGGCATGCTGCTCGCCTTCGGCGTGATGTGCGCGCTGCACGAGGCGCGCCAGTCGGGCAAGGGGCAGGTGGTCGACGCCGCCATGACCGACGGCACCGCCATGCTCTCGGCCATGATGTACGGCATGCGCGCCCGCGGCACCTGGAGCACCTCGCGCGGCGAGAACCTGCTCGATGGCGGCGCGCACTTCTACGACACCTACACCTGCGCCGACGGCAAGTGCGTGTCGGTGGGCGCGATCGAGCCGCAGTTCTATGCCCGGCTGCGCGAGCTCTGCGGCATCACCGACCCGGCCTTCGACGCGCAGCTGGACCCGGCTGGCTGGCCGGCGCTCAAGCAACGCCTGGCCGAGATGTTCCGCACCCGCACCCGCGACGAATGGTGCGCGCTGCTCGAGGGCAGCGACGCCTGCTTCGCGCCGGTCCTCGACTGGGACGAGGCGCCGGGCCATCCCCACAATCAGGCCCGCGGCACCTTCGTGGACGTGGCCGGGGTGATGCAGCCGGCGCCCGCGCCGCGCTTCTCGCGCACGCCGGCGGCCACGCCGGTGGCGCCCTCGGCGGCCGGCGCCGACACCGATGCGGTGCTGCGCGACTGGGGCTTCGACGCTGCGGCGCTCGATGCGCTGCGCGACGGCGGGGTGATCGGCGCGGCCTGATCGCGGCATCGCCGCGCTGCGGCGCCACGGCGCCACGGCAGGGGCGCCTGCCCGTGGCCCGGCTGCGCTGCCCGGGGCCGGGCCCGGTCGCCTCGGGCCTGCTCAGCCGCCCTCGGCCCGCACCCGCGCGGCCAGCGCGGCGACCAGCGCCGCCGGCGCGTCGCTGATCTCGACCACCCAGGCGTCCTGCGGCGCCTCCAGCGCCGCGAACTGGCTGGCCAGCAGCGAGGCCGGCATGTAGCGGTGCTGCCGGTCGGCCAGCCGCGCCTCGATCAGCGCCTGGCTGCCGCTCAGGTGCGCGATCCGCAGGCCGGGCAGCCGATCGGCCAGTTGCGCCCGGTAGCGCGCCTTCAGGGCCGAGCAGGCCAGCACCACCGGCTCGCCGCGCGCGGCGCTGTGGCGCAGCAGGGCATTGAGCCGGGCCAGCCAGGGCGCGCGGTCGGTGTCGTCCAGCGGCCGGCCGGCCCGCATCTTCTCGACATTGGCCGGCGGGTGATGGTCGTCGGCATCGACGAAGCGCCAGCCCAGTTCGCGGGCCAGTGCCTCGCCCACGGTGGTCTTGCCGCAGCCCGACACCCCCATCAGCAGCAGCGCGGTGATCGGCGCCGCGCCGCGGCCGGCAAGCCCGGTGCTCATGACTCGCCCGCGCGGCGCACGGCGTGACCGCCGAAGGCCTGGCGCATCAGCGCGAGCAGCCGGTTGCCGGTGTCGGCCCGACCCTGGGAGTCGAAGCGGCTCATCAGCGCCGCCGCGATCACCGGCGCGGGCGTGCCCTGGCGCACCGCCTCGTCGACGGTCCAGCGGCCTTCGCCGGAGTCGGCCACGTGCGGCTGCAGCGCCTGCAGCGCGCCGGGCTCGGAAAGCGCGTCGGCGGTGAGATCGAGCAGCCAGGAGCGCACCACGCTGCCGTGCCGCCAGAGCTGCGCGACGTCGGCCAGCGGCAGGTTCAGGTCCTGGCGCCCCTCCAGCAGCGCGAAGCCCTCGGCCAGCGCCTGCATCATCCCGTACTCGATGCCGTTGTGAACCATCTTCACGAAGTGCCCGGCGCCGCTGGGCCCGCAGTGCAGCCAGCCCGAGTCCGGCGCGGGCGCGAGCTGCCGGGCGAAGGGCGTCACCCGCGCCACCGCCTCGGCCTCGCCGCCCAGGCTCAGGCAGTAGCCCCCGGCCAGGCCCCAGATGCCGCCCGACACGCCGCAGTCCACGTATTGCAGGCCGGCCTCGGCGGCCTCGCGGGCGCGGCGCTGCGAGTCGAGGTAGTTGGCATTGCCACCCTCGACGATCAGTTCGCCGGGGGCGAGCAGGGCCCGCAGATCGCGCAGCGCGGTCTCGGTGATCTCGCCGGCGGGCAGCATCAGCCACACCACCGCGGGCCCGCTGTCGGCCCGCAGCGCCGCCACCAGCGATGCCAGGGTGTCGTGGGCGCGCACGCCGGGTTCATCGGCCAGCGCGTCGCGGGCGGCGGCGGCGGCGTCGTGGCCGTGCACCCGTGTGCCGGCGCGCGCCAGCCGCCGGGCCATGTTCGCGCCCATGCGGCCCAGTCCGATCATGCCGATCGCAGTCATCTCAGGAGCTCCTCGATCAGATGCCCGACCCGCGTGGCGGCGTCCGGCGACAGGCAGTCGACCACCCGGCGCGCCGGCATCGCGCGCAGCCAGGTGAGCTGCCGTTTGGCGAGCTGGCGGTTGGCGGCCACCGCGCGCGCGCGCATCGTGGCGGCATCGTACACACCGTCGAGGTGTTCCCAGGCCTGCCGGTAGCCCACGCAGCGCATCGACGGCAGGCCGGCGTGCAGGCCCGGGCGCGCGCGCAAGGCCGCCACCTCGTCGAGCAGGCCGGCGGCGAACATGGCCTCGGTGCGGCGGGCGATCCGCGCGTGCAGCCCCGCGCGCTCACCGGGCTCCAGCGACACCACCGGCACTCCGGCCAGGCCTCGGGCGCGCCCCTGGCGCGCGAGCAGCGTGGAGAGCGGCTCGCCGGTGGTCTCGAGGATCTCGAGCGCGCGCTGGATGCGTTGCGCGTCGCCGGGTGCAAGCCGCGCCGCGGTCTCCGGGTCGCGCGCCGCCAGTTGCCGGTGCAGCGCCGGCCAGCCTTCCGCGCGTGCCTGCGCCTCGAGCCGCGCGCGCAGGGCCGGGTCGGCCTGCGGCAGATCGTGCAGGCCCTCGACCAGCGCCCGGGCATAGAGCAGGGTGCCGCCCACCAGCAGGGGCAGTCGGCCGCGGGCGCGGATCTCGCCGATCAGCCGGCTCGCGTCGGCGGCAAAGCGCGCGGCCGAATAGGCCTCGGTGGGCTCCAGGATGTCGATCAGGTGGTGCGGCACGGCCGCGCGCTCGGCGGCGTCGGGCTTGGCGGTGCCGATGTCCAGACCGCGATAGACCAGGGCCGAATCGACGCTGATCACCTCCAGCGGCAGCGAACGGGCCAGCGCCAGCGCGGCGGCGGTCTTGCCCGAGGCCGTCGGGCCCAGCAGCATCACCGCGGGCGGGGCTTCCCCACCCGCGGCCGCGCCGCTGCCACCCTCCGGGCGCGGGAGCGCGGCGCCCGGGCTCATGGCGTGCCGCGGGCCGCGCCGTCGCGGCGCGGATCGGCGCCGCCGGTCCAGCCGCCCTCGGGGGCGGCCACGATGCCATGCAGGCCGCTGTTCAGGTCGGTGATCAGCACGGTGTGGCCGCGCGCGCGCAAGCCCTCGGCCAGTCGGGCAAGCGGCGTGCCCCGCTCGAGCACGGTGGTGGCCGAGGCCTGGGCGCCGAAGTTGGGCAGGTCGATGGCCTGCTGGATGTCGAGATCCCAGTCGATCAGGCCGATCAGGGTCTTGACCACGTACCAGATGATCGCCGGACCGCCCGGCGAACCGATCACCGCGCGCAACCGGCCAT
>JBIKWU010000002.1:0-47661 GCA_044356115.1 Burkholderiaceae bacterium | reverse complement strand
CGATCGGCGGCACGATCGGCGGCACGATCGGCGCCAGCGCCGCCGAACGCGGTCGCAGGGCCGGCCGGCCTCAGCGCACCGCGTCGATCGCCCTGACAGTCACGCCCGCGGCGGCGAGCGCCTCTCGGATGCGCCGCACGAAGGCGAGCGCCCCCGGCTGGTCGCCATGGATGCACAGCGTGTCGGCACGCACCGCCACCTCGCGCCCCGAGACCGCGCGCACGCGTCCGTCGAGCACCATGCCGAGCACCTGCGCGACCGAGGTGTCGACATCCTCGATCATCGCGCCGGCCCGGGTGCGCGGCGTCAGCGAGCCGTCGTCCTGGTAGCTGCGGTCGGCGAAGACCTCGCCCAGCGCGCGCAGGCCGAGCTTCTCGGCAGCCCGCATGAGCTCGCTGCCGGCCAGGCCCACGAAGGCGAGCGAGCGGTCGTAGTCGGCCACCGCCGCGGCGATCGCGCCGGCCAGCGCGGCATCGCGCGCGGCCATGTTGTAGAGCGCGCCATGCGCCTTCACGAAGCGCAGCCGCCCGCCCTGGGCCTGCGCGAAGGCGGCCAGCGCGCCCACCTGATAGACCACCATCTCGTAGGCCTCGTCGGGCGTGATGGCGATGTTGCGACGGCCGAAGCCCTGCAGGTCGGGCAGGCCGGGATGCGCACCCACCGCCACGCCGCGGGCCAGCGCCATGGCCACGGTGCGTCGCATGGTGCGCGGATCGCCGCCATGGAAGCCGCAGGCGATGTTGGCCGAGGTGACGTGGTCGAGCACCGCCTCGTCGTTGCCCATGCGCCAGGCGCCGAAGCTTTCGCCCATGTCGCAGTTCAGATCGATGACCGCCATGCTCAGTTCTCCATCAGGGATGCGATGCGGGCGCGCAGCTGCGCGAACTGCGCCTCGCGCGCGGCGTCGAGCGCGCGCGCGGCATCGAGTTCGATGCGGGTGAAGCGCAGGCTGTCGCCGGGCAGCTTCTGGGCCATCAGGGGCAGATCGACGCTGGCCACCGTGGCGATCTTGGGGTAGCCCCCGGTGGTCTGGCGATCGGCCATCAGCACGATCGGCTGCCCATCGGGCGGCACCTGCACCGTGCCGAAGGTCACCGCCTCGGAGATCATCTCCAGCGGCGCGCTGAGCGCCAGCGCCGGGCCGTCCAGGCGATAGCCCATGCGGTCGGAGTTGCGGTTGACGACGTACTCGGCCGAGAGCAGCGTGTCGCGGGCCTGCGCCGTGAAGCGGTCCCACTGCTGCCCGGCCACCACCCGCAGCGGCGCCGGCGACTGCGCGGGATGCGTCAGCGCCGCGAAGCCGGCGGGCGTGGCCAACGGCGCCTCGCCGGCGGCCAGCGCGCGCTGCAGCGCACCGAAGGCCGGGCCAGCCGCATGAGGTGCCAGCGGCAGCCGATCACCGGCGCGCAGCGCACGGCCCTCGAAGCCGCCGAAGCCCGCGCGAAGGTAGGTGCTGCGGCTGCCCATCACCGGCGCCACCGGGAATCCGCCGTGCACCGCGAGGCAGGCCCGACACCCGAACGCCCGGCGCCCGAAGGCCAGCCGGGCGCCCGCGCGCACCAGCACCGGGGTGCCCATGGGCAGCGGATGCTCGTCGAGCCTGGGCGAGAGGTCGGCCCCGGCCAGGGCGATCAGGGTGGTGACCTCGAAACGCAGCACCGGCCCCATCAGGGTGATCTCGAGCGTGGCCTCATCGGCCTCATTGCCGACCAGCAGGTTGGCGCTGCGGTGGGCCCACTCGTCCATCACGCCACTGGCGATCACGCCGAAGCGCTGGTGCCCCACCCGGCCGAGGTCCTGCAGCGAGCTCAGCGGCCCCGGCTTCAGGACCTCGATCATGCGAGCACCCGGGCCTGCGCCTGCGCGAGTGCCTCAGCCGAGACCGCTCGGAAGCGCACCCGATCACCGGGCTGCAGCAGCGTGGGCGGATCGGATTGCGGCGTGAACAGCGCGACCGCGGTGCGGCCGATCAGGTTCCAGCCGCCGGGCGTTTCAAGGGTGTAGATCGCGCTCTGCTCGCGGGCGATGGCCACGGTGCCCGGTGGGATGCGCACCCGGGGCGAGGCGCGTCGCGGCATGGCCAGGCGCGGATCGAGCCCGCCCAGGTAGGGAAAGCCCGGCGCGAAACCGAGCATGCAGACCACGTGGTCGGAGGCGCCATGGCGACGCACCACCTCGTCGGGGCTCAGGCCGCAGGCGCTGGCGACCTCGTCGAGGTCGGGCCCGAACTCGCCGCCGTAGCACACCGGGATCTCGATCTGGCGGGACGGGCCGAGCGCGGGCGGCCGCCCCTCGGCCAGCAGCGACTCGAGCAAGGATTGCAGCCGCTGATGCACCGGCGGCGCGCCAGGACGGACATCAGGCCGGTAATGCACGCCCAGCGTGGAGAAGGCCGGCACCAGATCGGTGATGCCCTCGGGCAGCCGGGCCAGCAGCCGGGCGGCCAGGGCATGCACCGCCTGGTTGATGTCGGCCTCGACGCGGTCGGGAAAGGCCACCATCAGGCAGCGATCGCCCACCGGCTCGATGCGCCAGCTGGGGTACGGAACGCTCATCGGCGATCGGCAGGCAGCGGGCTCAGATCGCCTCGAAGAGGATGGTCTGCGCGCCTTCCCACAGCACCTTGGTGCCCAGGGCGCGCAGGTTCTCGCGACCCTCGACGATGGTGAGGAAATGGTTGCCGGCGAGCTGGCCCATCTTGCTGGCGAAGCAGCACGAGCCGTAGGCCATGATGATCTCGGTCTCGCTGTAGCCGCCGGGATAGAACAGGATGTCGCCCACCGAAGGATGGCTGGTGTGGTTCTCGAAGCCCACGCCGAGCTGGAAGTCGCCCAGCGGCACCCAGCAGCCCTCGCCGCTCCAGCGCACATGGATGAGCTTCTGGGTGTAGGGCAGCAGCTTGCTGAAGGCGGCGACGGTCTGGGGGGCGTCGGGATGGGTCTCGGCCACGAAGACATGGCCACCGGCGGAGATGCGGATTCGGGACATGGTGCGGGTGCTCCGGAACAAACCCGCCACTCTATCCATCGGCGCGCACCCGCTCAAGCATCCCCTGCCCGGCGGGCCCCGCCCGCCGCCCGCGACGCGCTGCCACGGCGGCTGGCCGCCGCCTCGACCGTGGAACGCCGGCGCGCGGGGCCTGTGCTAGCCTCGACCGAGGTCCCATCCCACCGGGCATGCCACCCGTGGGCGCGAGCGGCCACCGCCACAGCCGCGCCCCCTCAGCGAGACGCCGTCATGACCACCCCCGCCAGCCGCGAGCCGCTCCTTGCCGGATTCACCATCCTGGACTTCACCCGGGTGCTTGCCGGCCCCTACTGCACGCGGCTGCTGGCCGACCTGGGCGCCACCGTCATCAAGGTCGAGCGCCCCGGCGAGGGCGACGAGGTGCGCTATGCCGGCCTGCAGCTCATGCCCGATCGCACCGACCAGAGCGCGTACTTCGCCCGCATGAATGCCGGCAAGCGCAGCATCGCCATCGACCTCGCCAACCCGGGCTCGCGCGAACTGGTGCTCTCGCTCGTGCAGCGCGCCGATGTGGTGGTGGAGAACTTCTCGCCCGGCGTGATGGCCAAGTACGGGCTCGATTCAGCCACGCTGCGCGCCCTGCGGCCGCAACTGGTGTACTGCTCGATCTCGGGCTTCGGGCAGAGCGGTCCGCTCAGTTCCATGCAGGCCTACGCCCATCTCATCAATGCCTTCTCGGGCATGATGGACCTCGAGCGCGCCGGCTACCTCGCGCCCAAGGCCTCCAACCTGCAGGCCGCCGACGTGCTGGCCGGGGCGCATGCCTTCGGCGCCATCTGCGCAGCGCTGCTGCGCCAGGGCCGCACCGGTCAGGGCGCGGTGCTCGATGTCTCCATGCTCGAATGCCTGGTCTGCGCCGACGACGTCAACTTCCCCACCCTGCTCAACGGCGGAACCATCGACCGCGCGCCGCGCGCCGGCATGGTGGTGCACGCGGTGGGCGATCGGCACGTGGCCATGCAGGTGGGCGGCGCGCCGCACATGTGGCCGCGGCTCACCACGCTGATCGGTCGCCCCGACCTGGTCGATGACGAGCGCTTCAGCACGCCCGCCGGCCGCCGCGCCAACTGGCCGGCCCTGCGCGACATCCTGCACGGCTGGCTCGAGACCTTCCCCTCGGGCGAGGCCGCGGTGGCGGCGCTCGCCGGCGCCCGCATGCCCAGCGTGCCGATGCTCAGCCCCGAGGAAGTGATCGCGCATCCGCACCTCGCCGCGCGCGAAGCCTTCCCCACGCTCGAGCACCCGCAACGCGAGCCGGTGCGGGTGACCGCGCCGCCCTTCCACCTCGACGGCGGCCCGCTGCGCCCGGCCGGGGCACCGCCCTGGCGGATCGGCCAGCATACCCGCGAGGTGCTCACCGAGGTGCTCGGCTACGACGCCGCCCGCATCGACGCGCTGATCGCCGATCGCGTGGTCGCCACTCCGTGAGCCGCCGCGTGATGGCGCTGGCCCGCCACGCGCTGGCCCGCCACGCGCAGGCACTGGCCCGGTGCGCGGCGCTGCCGCTGGCGCTGGCCGCTGCGGCGATCGCGCCGCCCACACTGCACGCCGCCACCGACGCCCAGAGCGCCGTGGCGGCCGCCACCACCCCTCGGCCGCGGATCGGGCTGGTGCTGGGTGGCGGTGGCGCCCGTGGCGCAGCCCACGTCGGTGTGCTCGAGGTGCTGGAGCGCCTGCGGGTACCCATCGACTGCGTGGCCGGCACCAGCATGGGCGCGCTCGTGTCCGGCGCGTTCGCCTCCGGCCTGACCAGCGCCCAGATGCGCGAGGAGCTCGCCAGCGTCGACTGGTTCGACCTCTTCCAGGACAGCCCTGGCTACAGCGAGACCCCGTTTCGCAACAAGCGGCTGGCGCAACGCTACCTGCCCGGCTCGGAACTCGGCATCGGCGCCGGCGGCCCCAGCGCGCCGCCAGGCGTGCTCACCGGCCAGAAGATCAAGCTGTTCTTCAACCGCCTGGTGCGCGCCGACCGGGTCGAGCGCGAGATCCAGTCCCTGCCGCTGCCGCTGGCCATCCTCGCCACCGACATCGGCACCGGCGATCGGGTGGTGCTGCGCACCGGCAGCCTCACGCAGGCCATGCGGGCGAGCATGTCGGTGCCAGGACTGATGGCGCCGGTGGAGCACCAGGGCCGCAAGCTGGTCGACGGCGGACTGGTCGACAACCTGCCGATCGCCGAGGTGCGCAAGCTGTGCCGACCCGATGTCGTCATCGCCGTCAATGTCGGCTCGCCGCTGCTCGCGCCGGCCGAGGTGGGGTCGCTGCTGAGCGTGTCGGCGCAGATGGTGAACATCCTCACCGAGCAGAACGTCACCCAGTCGATGGCCCTGCTCACGCCCGACGACATCTACATCCGTCCGCCCCTGGACGGCATCACGGCCGGCGACTTCGACAAGCACGCCAGCGCCGCCGACCGCGGGCGCCAGGCCGCCGAGCTGCAGCGCGATCGGCTGCGCGCGCTGTCGGTGAGCGAGGCGGCTTACGCCACCTGGCAGGGCATGATCGCCGATGCCGAGCGGCGCCCGCCGCATATCGACGAGATCGAGATCAGCGGGCTGCGGCGCACCGACCAGCGCGTGCTCAACCGCCACATCAGCCAGCAGGCAGGCACCCCACTCAATACCGGCGCGCTCAACCGCGATCTGCTGCGCGCCTATGGCGAAGGCCTCTATCAGAGCGTCGACTACACCCTGCTGCGCGAGCGCGAGCGCACCATCCTGCGCCTGGCGCCCATCGAGAAGAGCTGGGGTCCGGACTACCTGCGCTTTGCGCTGAACATGGACACCAGCCTGGGCACCAGCGCCACCTACAGCCTGCGCGCGGCCTACCACAAGACCGCCCTGAACAGCGCGGGGGGCGAACTCATCCTGGGCGCCGAGGCGGGCACGGCCAAGGGGCTGTCGGTCGATTACTACCAGCCGCTCGCCGCCGGCGGACACTGGTTCATCGAGCCGCGAGCCTGGTACAGCTCGCAGCCGCTGCCGGTGTACCAGGACAATCGCAAGCTGGCCGAGTACCTCGGCAGCACCCTGGTCACCGAGCTCGCGCTGGGCGTCAACCTGGGGCTGATCGGTCAGGCGCGGGCGGGCGTGCTGACCGGCATCAGCCGACTCGAGCTCGAGACCGGCTCGCCCCTGCTGCTCGAGCAGCGCGGGCGCGCGGCCGGCTGGTTCGCCAGCCTCGATCTCGATCGGCTCGACCAGCTCTACGCGCCCACCCGGGGCTGGTCCACCCGACTGCGCTACTTCTCGTCCACCAGCAGCCAGTTCGGCAGGCCCTACGACAAGGTGTCGGCCGAGAGCCGCGTGGCATGGCCGGCCGGCGATTTCGTGATGCTGGGGACGCTCAGCTACAGCGGCTCCCTGCGCGGCGAACTGCCCGCGACCGACGCCGTGCAGCTCGGCGGCTTCTTCAAGCTCTCGGGCTATGCGCGCGCGCAGCTCATCGGTGACGATGTCACCTACGGCCGCCTGGGGCTGGAACGCATCCTCGGGCGCCTGCCGCTGGGCGTGCGCGGCGACATCCGGGCCGGCGTGAGCCTCGAGGCGGCGCACTTCGGCCGCCTGTACACCGAGCGCCAGCGCACCGGCACGCTCAATTCCGCGCTGCTCTACCTGGGTGGCGAGACGCCGCTCGGCCCGGTCTTCGTGGGCTACGGCTACGCGCCCGATGCGGGCTCGAAGCTGTATCTGTTCGTGGGCGTGCCTTGAGGCACGGCCACGCGCGGCGGGCGTCGGCCCCGCGCGCCCGTCAGGTCGAGATGAACTTCACCCACTGCCAGGGGCGCGAATTGGTCGCACCGCCCGCCACGGCGCTCACCGCCCCTGGCGGGAGTTCGAGAAACACCAGGCGGGCCCCGCCGAGCGGCGTGACCTTCACCGTGTAGACCGTGCCCGACACCCGGGTGAATTCGCTCAGGGTGGCGCCGGTGGTGAACAGCGCCTCCTCGGTGAAGGCGCTGCTGATCTCGATGTTGAAGGTCATGGTCAGCGTCACCGGCCCGGTGCTCCAGAGCAGGCCGCCGAGCGAATCGCTGAAGGTCACCCAGGGCACCGGGATGACGGTGTCGAAGGGCTGAGAGAAGCGATAGCTCACGGTGTTGCTGACCGCACCGGTCGCATCCTTGTACGACGTGGGATACACCTCGAGGCGGATGGTGCCCACGCTGTTCGCGAAGGGCATGACCTGCACGGTGTAATCGCGCGGCGTGATCTGCGTGAAGCTGCCCGCCACCACCGTGGCGCCATTGAGCAGGAAGCGGTCGGCCCCGAAGCCGCTCACCGCGTCGCTGAACAGGAAGTTGATGGTGATCGGGCCGCTCACCGTGCCCACGGCGTTGCTCTCCATCACCAGCGTGGGCACGGCGGGGGTAGGCGCCGGCGCCGAGCCGCCGCCGCCGCCGCCACAGGCGGTGAGCAGCGCGGCGCCCAGGCCGCCGAGCGCGATCAGGGCGCGGCGGCGCGGCTCGGCGGCGTGGTCTGGCAGCGCAGGCGGTGAAGCGGGATCGGGCAGCGACATGGGGCGAGGCTCCTCGAGAGGCAGGGGCGGCATGGCGGCGAAATTTACACGCTACCCGCTGGCGTTCGCCGGAAATCGCGGCTGCCACGGGTTCACTTTGCGCCCCCCGACACCGCCGCCGGCAGGGCGGTCGATAGAATCGACCGGGTCCGGTCGGCCCAGCCGCCGGGCATGACCGCGGCCACCCGCCGCGATCCTCGCGCCAGTCCTGCACCAAGACCGCCCCGGGAGCACGCCGATGAAGTTCATGTCCTTCAACCTCATGCCCTATCGGTTCCTGCCGATGGACTTCCCCGAGAAGCACCGCTCGGTGTGGGTGGACATCTCGGGCGAGCTCTTCGACCCCGAGAAGGGCAACCAGCTCTACAACGAGTACATGGACCAGCTCGAGTACGCCGCGCAGATCGGCTTCGACGGCGTCTGCGTCAACGAGCACCATGCCAACGGCTACGGCATCATGCCCTCGCCGAACATCATCGCGGCCTCGCTCGCGCGGCGCACGAAGGATGTGGCCATCGTGGTGCTGGGCAACTCGGTGGCCCTCTACAACCCGCCGCTGCGCGTGGCCGAGGAATTCGCCATGCTCGACTGCATCTCGGGCGGGCGGCTGGTGGCCGGCTTTCCGGTGGGCACCAGCATGGACACCAACTATGCCTACGGCCAGGTGCCCACCACCCTGCGCGACAAGTACTACGAGGGCGTGCGCCTCATCATGGAGGCCTGGCAGCGCAAGGAGGTGTTCGCCTTCAACGGCGAGTACACCCAGCTGCGCTACGTCAACTGCTGGCCCCGCCCCCTGCAGCGCCCGCATCCGCCGGTGTGGATCCCGGGCGGCGGCTCGGTCGAGACCTGGGACTACTGCGCCGACAACAACTTCCTCTACAGCTACCTCTCGTTCTCGGGCTACAAGCGCGCCAAGGTGTTCATGGACGGCTTCTGGGACACCCTGCAGCGCAAGGGCCTGCCGCTGAACCCCTACCAGGCCGGCTTCGTGCAGTTCGTGGCGGTGGCCGATTCCGACGACGAGGCCGCCGAGCGCTACGGGCCGCACGCGGAGTGGTTCTTCAACAAGACCCAGCATGTGTACGGCGGCTTCGCCGAGGCGCCGGGCTATCGCACCCTCACCACCATCAAGATGGGCATGGAGAGCCAGCAGAAGGGGCCGCGCATCATCGACACCACCTGGAAGGAGATGATCGAGCGCGGCACGGTCATCGCCGGCACCCCCAGGCGCGTCACCGAGCAGATCGAGGATCTCGCCCGTACGCTCAACGTGGGCCATCTCGGCGTGCTGGCGCAGTTCGGCGACATGCCGCACGAGCGCGTGATGACCAACCTGCGACGCATCGCCACCGAGGTCACGCCCAGGCTGCGCCATCTCTTCGATGACCGGTGGGAAGACCACTGGTGGCCGCGGCCGATGCGCTCGCCGCGCCTGCCGCAAGACCTGCCCTCGATGCAGCCGGCCGCCACCGCCGAGGCCCGGCCATGAGCGAGCTGATCGCGCTGGCCGGCCGCCGGCACGCGCAGTGCGTGCAACGCGGCAGCGGCCCTGCCCTGCTCTACCTGCACGGCGCCTTCGGGCTGGAGTGGTCCCACGCGCTCATCGAGCAGCTTGCGCGCAGCCACCGCGTGATCGCGCCCCACCTGCCCGGCTACGGCGAGAGCGACGGTCTCGAGGGCATCAACACCTTCCATGACCTGTCGGTGTGGCTCGATGAACTGCTCGACGCGCTCGATCTCGCGTCAGTGGCCGTGGTCGGTCACGACTTCGGCGGCGCGGCGGCGGCCGAGTACGCGGCCCTGTTCCGTCGCCGCGTGGAGCGGCTGGCGCTGATCGCGCCCTACGGCCTGTGGCCGGCCGGCGAGCCCCTGCCCGACATCTTCGGGCTCACCCCGGGCGCGCTCACCCGCCTGCTCTACGCCGACCCCACCGGCGCGCACGCCGAAGCCTTCAATGCGCCCCTGCCCGACAAGGCGCAGCAGGACGCCGCCGTGCTGCGCCGGCGACAGGCGCTCATCGCCGCGGCCAAGCTGCTGTGGCCCATCCCCGACAAGGGCCTGCGCCATCGGCTCTACCGCGTCATCGCGCCCACGCTGCTGATCGGCGGCCGCCATGACCGCCTGATGGACGCGGCCTACATCGCCGACTTTGCGTCGCGCATCGCGCAGGCGCGCGCGGTCAGCCTCGAGGCTGGACACATGATCCCGCAGGAGGCGGCTCAGACCGCGGCTGCCGAGATCACCGCCTTCCTGCAGTCCGCTGCCTGACCTTCCCGGAACACCCGCCATGACCGACTCGCTCGTCCGTCCCTTTCGCATCGCCGTTGCCGAGCCGGTGCTCGAGGATCTGCGCGCCCGCCTGCGCGCCACCCGCTGGCCCGACGCCGAGTTGGTGCCCGACTGGAGCCAGGGCGCGCCGCTGGCCTGGATCCGCGAGGTCTGCGACTACTGGGCCGATCGGTACGACTGGCGCGCGCGCGAAGCGGCGCTCAACCGCTTCGACCAGTTCACCACGCACCTGAACGGGCTGGACATCCACTTCATCCACCAGCGCTCGCCGCACCCGCAGGCCCGCCCGCTGCTGATCACCCATGGCTGGCCGGGTTCGGTGGTGGAGTTCCACAAGGTGATCGGCCCGCTCACCGATCCGGTGGCGCATGGCGGCAGCGCCGACGATGCCTTTCATGTGATCTGCCCCTCGTTGCCCGGCTTCGGCTTCTCGGGCAAGCCCGCCACGGTCGGCTGGGGCGTCGAGCGCATCGCCCAGACCTGGGCCGCGCTGATGGAGCGGCTGGGCTATGCCCGCTACTTCGCGCAGGGCGGCGACTGGGGCTCGGCGGTCACCCGCGCCATCGGCATTGCCGACACGGCGCATTGCGAGGGCATCCATGTGACGCTGGCCATGGGCACGCGGCCGGTCACGCAGGGCGAACCGGGGCCGGAAGAACAGCGCGCGCTGGCCGGCGCGAAGCACTACCGGCAATGGGATTCGGGCTACTCCAAGCAGCAGTCCACCCGCCCGCAGACCCTGGCCTATGGCCTGGCCGACTCGCCGGCGGGACAGGCGGCGTGGATCCTCGAGAAGTTCTGGGCCTGGACCGACTGTGACGGCCACCCCGAGAACGTCCTGAGCCGTGACGAGCTCATCGACAACCTGATGTTCTACTGGGTGACCAACAGCGCGGCCTCGTCGGCGCGCCTGTACTGGGAGAGCTTCGGCCGTGGCAAGCCCGGCACGGTGGGCGTGCCGGTGGGCGTGGCGGTGTACCCGCGCGAGATCGTCGCGCCGGTGCGCGCCTGGATGCAGGCCGAGTACCCGGACATCAGGCACTTCGTGCACATGCCGCGCGGCGGCCACTTCGCGGCCTTCGAGCAGCCCGACCTGTTCGTGGACAACCTGCGGACCTTCTTCCGCATGCTGCGCTGAGCACCGCGCCAAGGGCCGCCGCAATCGGCCCTTCGCGATCAGCTCTGCACCAGCCCGCCGTCGATGTTCAGCGACTGCCCGCTCATGTAGTCGGAGGCCGACGAGGCCAGAAAGAGCGCCAGCTGGGCGACATCCTCGGCGGTCTGGGCCCGGCCCATCGGCACCCCGGCCACCCGCTGCCGCCAGGCCTCGCCGCGTGGCCGGCCCTGCAGCGCGGTGAGATCCCGGTCGATGCCGTCCCACATCGCTGTGTCGACGATGCCCGGACAGATCGCATTCACCGTGAGCCGCGGCGCGAAGCTGATGGACGCTGACTGTGTCAGGCTGATCACCGCGGCCTTGCTCGCGCGGTAGTGCGGCATCACCCCGGCCAGCGGCGGCGCGCCGTAACGGCCGGCCACCGAGGCCACGGTCAGGATCTTGCCCTGCGGTCTGCCGGGGGCGAGCGGCGCCTGATCGAGCATCTGCCGCGCCGCGGCCTGCAGCGACAGGAACACCCCGGTGACATTCACGCCGAGCATGCGGTCCCAGTCGGCCGCCTCGAGCTCGAGCATGGGCTTGACCTGCATGATGCCGGCATTGCAGACCATCACGTCCAGGCGCCCCCACGCGGCCACCGCCGCGGCGACCAGCGCGGCATTGTCGGCGGCGCTGCGCACGTCCACCCGCAGCGCCTGCGCCTGCGCCCCGGTTTCGCGCAGCGCCTGGGCCGCGGCCTGCACCCCGGCCTCGTCCAGATCGCCGAGCATCAGTCGGGCGCCATGCCGCGCGAAGGCTTGCGCCATGCCCAGGCCGATGCCACGGCCGGCGCCGGTGATCGCGATGACCGCGCCGGCCAGAGAGGGGTGTTCCATGAGCGCTCCGGGTGCCTGTCGAGGATGACCCCGCAGGCTAAGCCCTGCGCGGCGAGCGGCCAAGCAAGGCAAGGATGGAACGGCACGGGCTGCCCAGGGTCCATCCCGACCGCGCGCGCGCACTGAGCGTCGCCGGCTGCGTGTTAGGGTCGACTGTCAGGGAGCCGTTCGGCCGACCCCGGCACCACGGAGACCACAGACCATGCAGGCAGGAACACTGCTGCAGCCCGGGCCGGGCCGCGACGCCAGCCTCGCCCAGACCCTCCGGCGCGCCGCGGCGCTGCACGCCGATGCGATCGCGGTGGTCGACCGCGATCGCCGCTACACCTGGGCCCGCTACGCGAACCGGGCGGCGCGCCTGGCCGGCGCGCTGCAGGCGCTCGGGCTGGGCGTAGGCGATCGCGTGGCCATGCTGGCCGACAACAGCCACCGCTACCTCGAGTACTACCATGCGGTGCCCTGGGCCGGCGGCATCTTCGCGCCCCTGAACTTCCGGCTGGCCGTGCCCGAGCTCGCCGCCATCATGGCCGACTGCGCGGCCGACATCCTGATCGTCGACGACACCCACCTCGAGACCGCGCGGTCGCTCGTTGCCGCGCAGCCGGTGCGCCACCTCATCCACGCCGGTGACGGCCCCACGCCGGCGGGCATGCTCTCCTACGAGGCCCTCATCGAAGGGCACGCCCCGGCGCCCGATGCCGGGCGCCGCGGCGATGATGTCGCCGCGCTCTTCTACACCAGCGGCAGCACCGGGCGGCCCAAGGGCGTGATGCACAGCCACACCAACCTGGTGTTCAGCGCGGTGGCCTATGCCGCCACCATCGGCCTTGACGAGAACACCGTGGCGCTGATCTCCGGGCCGCTGTTCCACGTCGGCGCGGCCGGCCTGTGCGTGCCGGCGATGGTCGCCGGCGGCCGCATCGCGCTGCTCTCGCGCTTCGAGCCGGGCCAGGTGCTGCGCCTGATCGAGCAGGAGCGCGCCACCGTCACCAGCATGGTGCCCACCATGCTGCGCATGCTGGTCGATCACCCCGAGGCCGGGCAGCGCGACCTCTCCAGCCTTCGCACCCTGCTCTACGGTGCCGCGCCCATGCCGGAGCAGCTCGTCGCGCAGGCCGTGCCGCTGTTCGCCAACGCCGCGTTCACGCACTGCTACGGCATGACCGAGTCCACCGCCAGCGTCACCGCCCTGCCCTCGCGCTACGTGATGCCCTCGCACCGGCATCTGGACAAGTGGCGCTCAGTGGGCCGCGCGCTGCCGGGCATCGACCTCGCCTGCGTCGATGCCGATGACCGCGTGGTGCCGCCCGGCCAGGTGGGCGAGATCGTGGTGCGTGGCCCGCTGGTGATGCTCGGCTACTGGAACCAGCCCGAGCTCACGCGCACCACCTTGCGCCACGGCTGGCTGCACACCGGCGACCTCGGCAGCATCGACGCCGAGGGCTTCGTGACCATCGTCGACCGGCTCAAGGACATGATCATCACCGGCGGCGAGAACGTCTATTCCGCCGAGGTGGAGGCCGCGATCTACGCCTGCCCGGGCGTGGCGCAGTGCGCGGTCATCGGCATTCCGCACCCCGACTGGGGCGAGGCGGTGCATGCCATCGTCTCGGCCTCGCCCGGCGCCACGCTCGAGCCTGCCGCCATCATCGCCCACTGCCGTCGGCTCATCGCCGGCTACAAGTGCCCGCGCACGGTCGATGTGCGCACCGAAGCGCTGCCCCTGAGCGGCGCCAACAAGATCGACAAGCCCCGCCTGCGCGCGCCCTTCTGGCAGGACCGCGGCAGCCGAATCGTCTGACACCCACGGAGACCCTCATGGCACTCAAGACCCCGCAGCAATACATCGACAGCCTTCGCGACGGCCGCGTCATCTACTGGGAGGGCGAGCGCATCGACGACATCACCACCCACCCGTTGTTCAAGGTGCCGGTGTCGCTGGTGGCCAATGACTATGCCTACCGCGATGCCGAGCATGGCGAGCTGCGCCGCTACCAGACCGAGGAGGGCGACGAGGCGCATCGCATCTACCAGATCCCGCGCACCGCCGACGACCTCGGCACCCGAGTGGAGATGATGCGCCACACCTCGATCGGCACGCTGGTCACCGGCGTGTTCATGGCGCTGATGAGCGTGCGCGACGAAGTGGCGCGGGTGACCCCGATGTACGCCGCCAACATCGAGCGCCTCTACCGCCACTGCCGCGACAACGACCTGCGCGGCGCCGAGGTGATCACCGATCCCAAGGGCGACCGCAAGCGGCGCGCCCACGAGCAGGACGACCCCGACCTCTACCTGCGCATCGTCGAGCGCCGCGCCGACGGCATCGTGGTGCGCGGCGCCAAGCTGCACATCACCGCCGCCTCGCTGGTGCACGAGCTGGTGGTCATGCCCACCAAGGGCATGCGCCAGGAGGAGGCCGACTACGCGGTGTCGTTCTCCATCCCGGTGAACACCCCGGGCGTGAAGATCATCAACCGCAGCTTCGCGCCGGCCGAGCTCAACGGCTTCGACTACCCGGCCAGCTCGCACCACAGCTGCCCGGAAGGCTTCGTGGTGTTCGACGACGTGTTCGTGCCCTGGGACCGGGTGTTCCTGGCCGGCGAGGCGCACCTCGCCAGCACGCTGGCGCGCTCGCTCGGGCTGTGGGAGCGCACCGGTGGCGTGGTGGAGGCCGTGCGCATGAGCGAGCTCTTCGTGGGCCTGGCGCAGCTGGTCACCGAGATGCAGGGCAAGGAGAGCGACGCGGTGGCGCAGAACTCCATCGCCGAGCTGATCACCTACGCCGAGATGCTGCGCATGTCGCTCGACTATGCCTGCCGGCACTACGAGAGCACCGACTCGGGCATGGTGTTTCCCAACACCCTGGCCATCAATGCCGCCAAGTACTACTACGCGGCCAACTACCACCAGACCGTGCGCTACCTGCACGACCTTGGCGGCGGGCTGGTGCTGACCCTGCCGCTGGAGGCCGACCTGCGCAACCCCGAGTCGGGCAAGTACATCCGCAAGTACCTCCACACCAAGAAGGGCGTCGATGTCGAGGCCCGCATGCGCGTCTACAACATGATCCGCGACCTCACCGCCGACGCCTATGGCGGCTGGCAGTTCGTGGTCGCGCTGCAGGCCGGCGGCGGGCTGCCGGCGCAGCGCACCATGATGAACCGCACCTACGACATCGCCCGCGCCAAGCGCCTGGCGCTCGCCGCCGCCGGCGTGCCCGTCGCCTGAGCCCCGCCGAGCCGCCCGCCATGCGCGCCGACCTCTCCGTCGCCGAACTCGCCGCCCTGCCCGACGCCGACTTCCGCGCCCATGTGCGCGGCTGGCTGCGCGAGAACCTGCCGCCAGGCATGGTCGAGCGCAGCCGCACCGCGGTGCATCCCACCCGCGAGGACATGCTCGGCGTGAGCGCGGTGCTCGCCCGCCGCGGCTGGTCGGTGCCCACCTGGCCGGTGGCCCATGGCGGTACCGGCTGGTCGGCGATGCGCTGCCAGTGGCTCGAGGAAGAGCTGGTGCTTGCCGGGGGCTCGGCCAACAACATCCAGGGGGTGTCGCTCGCCGGCCCGGTGATCGCCGAATTCGGCACGCCCGCGCAGCAGGCCCGCTACCTGCCGGCCATCCGCGAAGGCCGCGAGTTCTGGTCGCAGGGCTTCTCCGAGCCCAACGCCGGCTCCGATCTCGCCTCGCTGCGCACGCGGGCAGTGCTCGATGGCGACCACTGGGTGGTTGACGGCCAGAAGATCTGGACCTCCCAGGCGATGATGGCCGACATGCTGTTCTGCCTTGTGCGCACCGATCCGGGCGCCAAGCCGCAGCTGGGCATCTCGTTCCTGCTGATCCCCATGACCCTGCCGGGCATCACCGTGCGCCCGATCCGCTCCATCGACGAGGGCGAGAGCCTGTGCGAGGTCTTCTTCGACGCGGTGCGGGTGCCGGCCGACGCGCTGGTGGGCCAGCTGCACCGCGGCTGGGACTGCGCCAAGTACCTCCTCGCCCGCGAGCGGGTGCAGACCGCCGAGGTGCCGCGCAACAAGCTGTACCTGTCGCGGCTGCGCGCCATCGCCGGCATCGAGCAGCGCGACGGGCGGCCGCTCATCGAGGACCCGGTCTTCGCCGAGCGGGTGGCTCAGGCCGAGATCGACCTGATCGCGCTGGAATCGGCCGTGGCGCAGGCCCTCAGCGACGACGATGTCTCGGCGCTCACGCCCTCGGCCCTCAAGGTGGTGGGCTGCGAGCTCATGCAGCGCCAGCTCGGGCTGCAGGTGGAGGCGCTCGGCACGCGCGCGCTGGTGTTCCACCCGCCCGAGGAACCCGCCGCGCACGGGGCGCACGCCCTGCACGCCGCGGGCGTGGTGGCCGAATTCCTGTTCCGGCGGGCCGCGACCATCTACGGCGGCTCCAGCGAGATCCAGAAGAACATCATGGCGCGGCTGCTCTTCCAGGGCGATGGTCAGGGCGGCGCGGCGCGCACGGGCGAGACCGCGCTGCTCGCCGACAGCGCCGGCCGCTATGCCAGCGGCGAGCTCGGCGCGGCGTGGCGCGAGCGCTGGCCGCAGCTCGATCGCGTCGCGCATCGCCAGGCCTGGCGGGCGCTGGCCGCGCAGGGCTTCGGCGCCCTGGCGCTGCCCGAGTCCCTCGGCGGCGCCGGCGGCGGCGCTGACGCGCTCGCCGCCGTGCAGGAAGCCTTCGGGGCGGCCCTGCTGCCCTACCCCTTTGCGGCGCTGTCGGTGCTGCCTGGCCAGCTGCTCGCGGCCCTGCCGGCCGAGGCCGGCCGCATCGCGCCGCTGCTCGACGCGCTGGCCTGTGGCGACACGCTGTTCGCGGTGGCGGGCGCGCTGCCCGACCAGCCCATGCCGCGGGTGGAGGCGCGCCCCGAGGGCTTGCGGCTGCGCGGCCCGGCGCAGATCGTGCCGGGCGCCGGGCTGGCCGATCAGCTGCTGGTCTGCGCCGAGCAGGACGGGCACGCCGCAGTCTACTGCCTGCCGGCCGACCACCCCGGCCTGCATCTGCGCCCCGGCCGCGCCATCGATGGCAGCGACCTCGCCGAGGTGGCGCTCGATGGTGTGGCGCTCGACGCCGCGCAGTGCCTGGCCGCCCCGGATGCCGCCACCACCGCGGCCGTGGCCGCGGCCCGCGATCATGCCCTGGTGGCGGCCTGCGCCGACGCGATCGGGGCGATGGCCGCCGCACTGGCGCTCACGCGTGACTACCTGCTCACGCGGCGTCAGTTCGGCCAGCCGCTGGCCGAGTTCCAGGCACTGCGCCATCGGGTAGCCGAGATGCATGCCGAGCTCACCATGGCGCGCGCTCTGGTGGCGCGCGCGGCTGCCGGCCTCGCCGAGGATCCGGCCCCGCGAGCGCGCCTCGCCGCGGCCTGCAAGGCGCGGGTGGGGCGCGCAGCCATGTTCATCGCCAACCAGACCGTGCAGCTGCACGGCGGCATGGGCATGACCGAAGCCTGCCTGGCTGGTCGCTTCTACAAGCGCCTGTTCAGCCTGGAGGCGGCCATGGGCAACGCTGCCCTGCACTCCCGGCGCTTTGCCGCGCTGCCGGCCTGACCGGCCGGCGCGCGGCGCACACCTTACTGCGGCTGGAAGCCGCTGGTGCGAATGATGCGGGCCCAGGACTGGCTGTAGGCCCGCTCGCGTGCGGTGAGCTGGGCCTGATTCATGAAGCCCACGGTCAGGCCCCAGCCGGTGAGCCGATCGCGCAGCTCGGGCTGGGCGATGGCACGCGAGAGCGCGGCCGAGAACTGCTCGATCACCTGCGGCGAGGTACCCGCCGGCGCGAAGAAGCCGTAGAACGGCAGGTCTTCGAAGCCGCTGAGACCCAGCTCGGCGAAGGTGGGCACATCGGGCAGCGTGGCCTGGCGTGCGGTGCCGATGACCGCCACCATGCGCAGCTTGCCGGCCCGGTGATACTCGATGAAGTCGGGCACCGACCCCACGCCGGCCGGGATCTGGTTGCCGAGCATGTCGGCCATCAGGGGCGCCCCGCCCCGATACGCCGCGGCGACGATGTCGAGCTTGTTGCGCTCGCCGATCACCTTGACCAGGAACTCCGGCACCGAGGCCGGCGCCGGAATGCCGATGGTGGCCTTGCCGCCGCGGCCCTTCACCCAGGCGAGGAACTCGGCATAGCTGCGGGCCGGCGTGCCGCCCGAGACCGCGAGACCGTTCACGAAAGTGGCAAAGCCTGCCACCGGCACGAAATCCTGGGCCGGATCGAAGCCAGGGTTCTTGAGCACCAGCGGCAGGATCGAGATGGTGTGGTCGTGCGAGATGAAGAAGGTGGTGCCGTCAGGGGGCGAGGCCTTGAGCGTCTGGGCGGCGATCTGGCCGCCGGCGCCGGGGCGGTTCTCGACCACCACCGGCACGCCGAGCTCGTCCTTGAGCCGATCGGCGACCGCGCGGGCGATGGCATCGGTGCCGCCGCCCGGCGGAAAACCCACCAGGATGCGCACCGGGCGCGGCGCCTGGGCGAGCGCGAGGTTGCAGAACAGGACCAGCAGCAGGGCGAGCAGCGGGCGCATGAGATTGGTTGCCATCGGAACTCCGGAGGATCGACACGAATCGGGAGGGCCGATTCTCGCAAGGAATCGGCCGGCGGGCGAGCCGCCGCAGCCTATCATCGGCACCATCATGCGCGCCCCCGTCGACCTCGCCCACGCCAGCCGTCTCGTCAACCATGGCCCCACCGTGCTGGTGAGCTGCGCGGCCCGCGGCATCCGCAACCTCATGGCCGCCGCCTGGTCCATGCCGGTGGAGTTCACGCCGCCGCGCATCGCGGTGGTCATCGACAAGCGCACCCTCACCCGCGAGCTCATCCTCGAGACAGGCACCCTGGCGCTGAACATCGCCACCCGCGCCCAGGCCGATCTCACCTGGACCGTCGGCAGCGTCAGCGGACGCGACAGCCTGCCGGCGCGCGACAAGTTCGCGCAGTACGGCATCGGCGCCTTCGCCGGGCCGCTGCTGGGCCTGCCGCTGGTCGAGGGCTGCGCCGGCTGGCTGGAGTGCCGGCTGATCCGCGAACCCCACGCCGAAGACGCCTACGACACCTTCTTCGTCGAGGCGGTGTCGGCGCTGGCCGACAGCCGGGTATTCACGCAGGGACGCTGGTCGCTGCGGCCCGACAACACCGAACTCCACACCCTGCACCATCTCGGCGCGGGGCTGTTCGGCGTGCCCTCCTCGCTGGTGCAGGGCCAGCCCCTGCCCGGAGCGCCCGACTGAGCAGCAAGGCGGCCGGGGAACGCCGCCCTACAATGCGGACATGACCCGGGAACTCTCCGAACTCTTCGACCGCAACCGGCAGTGGGCGGCCAGCACCGAGGCGCGCACGCCGGGCTTCTTCACCAGCCTGCTGGCGCAGCAGTCACCGCGCTACATGTGGCTGGGCTGCGCCGACAGCCGGGTGCCCGCCAACGAACTCGTCGACCTGCTGCCCGGTGAACTCTTCGTCCACCGCAACGTCGCCAACCTGCTGGTGCACTCCGACCTGAACGCGCTGTCGGTGATCCAGTACGCGGTCGACGTGCTCGGCGTGCAGCACATCATCGTGGTGGGCCACAGCAAGTGTGGCGGAGTGCGAGCCGCGCTCGACAACCAGCGGGCCGGGCTGGTCGACAACTGGCTGCGTCACGTGCAGGACGTGCGCGACACGCACGAGGCCTTTCTCGCCGGACTGCCGCACGAGCTGCGCCTGGACGCGCTGGTGGAACTCAACGTGCTCGAGCAGGCGCGCAACGTCTGTCGCACGACCATCGTGAGAGACGCCTGGCAGCGCGGGCAGTCGGTGGCGGTGCACGGCTGGGTGTATGGACTGCATGACGGCCTGCTGCGCGACATGGCCATCACGGCATCGGCCCCCGAGGACGTGGCCGATGCCTACGACGTGGCGCTGGCCAGCCTGCGCCAGCGCTGGCGTCAGGCGGTCCGCCAGCGCGCGAGCCGAACCACCAGCACCGAGGCCAGCGGCAGCACCAGCCCGATCAGCAGCACCGTGAGCAGCAGCGCGCCGAGCTCGCTGTAGTCGGCCGGCGTCTGCACCGCGCCGCCGGGGCCCTTGACCTGCCGGGTGACGGTGTAGAACTGGTTGAGGTACTTGGTGCCCAGTTGCGAAGCCGACAGCGCCAGGTTGGTGAACGAGGCCATCACCGCGAAGAACGTGGCCTTCAGGTGCGCTGGCGCCGAATTGGCGATCCAGGCCAGCATCGGGATCATCGAGATCTGCCCGAGTGGCGACTCCAGGGCGGTGTCCACCAGTGCGATGAAGCGGGCATCGACCACGCCACCGGTGTGCGCCGACGTCCACTCGTGCAGGCCGTGGTACATGCCCAGGGTGGGCAGCGAGAGCAGCGCGCCGAGCAGCGTGAGCACCACCACGATCTTGCCGATGCTGTGCTCGGCGATGAAGCGCCGGAACAGGAACAGGCCGGCCAGCGACAGCACGCTGCCCAGCAGCGAAAGGCGGGCGAGGAACGACTGGTCGAAGCCGAGCTCGTCGATCATCCACCAGCTTGCCCCGGGTCCGGGGCCCGGCATGGCCCGGAACACGAAGACCACCAGTGCTGTGCCGATCAGCACGCGGCGGGCCTCGGCATCGAGCTCACGGGTGAGCCGGGCCATGAGGAAGAGGATGACCACCATCGAGCCGCCGAACACGATCTCCTGAGCCATGGACACGCCACCCAGCCCCACGCTGAGGGTGATGGCCACGAACACCAGGCTGCCGCCGATGATCCAGCGGTTGGGCTCGGTCTTCTCGGGTGTCTCGTGCAGCAGGGCAGCGATCTCCTCGCGGCTGCGGCCCGCGCGCGCCAGGCGCGCGGCGGCGCGCCAGCGGATCACCACCGCGAGCATCACGCCCAGCACCGAGAGCGCCGGAATCACCAGCGCCATCGCGTAGACATTGGCGTAGAGCGCCACCTTCTGCGCCTCGGGCAGCCCCGAGGAGCCCTGGAAGACCCAGACGTTGATCAGCCCCACCAGCACCGTGCCACCGATGATCGCCACCCGCCCGAGCATCTGCATGGTGGTGTGCATGGCCTTGCGGGTCTGCGCATCGATGGGCCGGCCCTGGTCATCGGCCACCGGCACCGCCTCGACCGTCATCGCGTCAGCCACGCAGTCCTGCAGCACGTAGCCCAGCGGCGCGAGCAGGGCCGAGATCACGTACCAGGTCTCCTTCGGGGCGATCGCGGTCATGGCCGCGGTATGGGAGATCAGGCCGACCATGATCAGCAGGCTGGCCGCGATGATGGCCGCGCCCAGCCAGACCAGCCAGGCCTTCCAGCGCCAGATCAGGTCCACCAGATGGCCCAGCGGCATCTTGAGCGCCCAGGGAATGCCGGCCCAGAACCCGAGCGACGCGAGAAAGGCCGCCGACAGCCCGAGGTAGTCCTTGACGAAGAAGGTGCCCACGATGCCGGTGAGACCGGACACGCCGGCAGCCACGTAGACCATCAGCGGCGGCAGGTAGGACCAGCGCATCTCACGGCCCAGCGAGAACACGACGCGGTCCAGCCAGCGCCAGAGCAGGCCGCCGCGGGAAGGGGAATCGGGTGTCATGGCAGCAGTGAAGTGGGTGTTGCGGCGAGGGTATCACCGCTGTCCGGCGGCCCTGGCCATGCCCGCGCCGCGCCGATCGATCGGCGGCGCGATCAGGCTCACCCGCTGAGCCTTCGGTGCACGAGAATGGCTGTCGGATTCGCTTATGCTGGGGCGTTTCCGCCGCCGCCCGTCCTTGTCGGGCGATCCATGCGCCGAGGAAGTCATGTCACACCGCACCGGTCCGCTCAGAGTCGTCCTTGCGTGCGCGTTCGCGCTTTGTCTGCCGGTGCTGGCCGCGCTCGGCGGTTGCGGCGGCGGGTCATCGGGCGGCAGCGGCGGCGTACCGGGCACCGAGGTGCCGGCCACCGACGCGCCCTCGGCCAGCATCGCCCGCTTCACGACGGTCAACTCGAACACCACGGTCACGCTCGATGGCAGCGCCAGCGCGCCCACCGCCGGCGTCCGCTACCAGTGGGCCCTGTCCAGCAGGCCGGCGGGCAGCAGCGCCACCCTGGCCAACGCCACCAGCGCCACGCCGGTCATCACGCCCGACGTCGGCGGCAGCTACACCGTGGTGCTCACCGTCACGAATGCCGCGGGGCAGTCCGCGGTCGACACCCTCACCTTCACGGTGGTGCAGGTCACCGATCCGGCCATCGTGCTCGGCAGCGCCGAGCCGCTCGCCGGCACCCTGCAGCTGTCGCTGTCCGGCACCGTCGCGGGCAGCGTCACCTGGTACGTCGACCTCATGCTGCTGGGCACCGGTTCCAGCGCCACGGGGGCGCCCATCACCTGGAACACCGCGTCCTACGCCAACGGATCGCACTCGATCATCGCCCGCATCCAGGTAGGCACCAACAGCTATCAGGAGGTGCGCCGAACGGTCACGGTGACCAACTCCTCGGTCACGCTGCTCACCGCCACCCCCTCGGGCACCACCGGCACCATCAACGTCGACACGCGGGCCGCCTCCAGCTACGGCATCGCCTCGGTCAGCGCCAGCCTCGATGGCGCCGCCGCCACCACCCTGACCGCGCCCAATGCCTGCTCCCGCTACTGCAGCGGCAGCAACGATGTCTACCGCTTCACCGTCAGCGCGGCCATCGCGGGTTCGGGCAGCCACTCCATGGTGATCGTGGCCACCGACAACAACGGCAGCCGACGCACGCTCACCGTGCCGGTGCCGGTCTCCAACGCGCCGGTGATTTCGCTGGACGGCCCGGCCGATGGCGCCTTCGTCAACGGCGCGTTGCGCATCATCGGCACCGCGGTCACCGACAAGGGCGGCACCGTCACCACCACGGCACGGCTCGGCGATGTCCAGGTGCTGGGCACCACGCTCGGCAGCTTCGACGCGGTGTATGACATCACCGGCATCTCGGCACGCGAGTACACGCTGACGGTCACCGCCACCGACAAGGACGGCCTGTCCAGCGTCGTCACCCGCAAGGTGGTCATCACCTCCAGCCCCGCCCTGAGCTACACGCCGGTGTTCACGCTGCCCACGGGCGCCAGCCTGCTCGCGGCCGAGGGCACCCAGGTGCTGTACGCCACCAGCGATGGCGGCGCCTTCCTCCGAGACCTGATCTCCGGCGGCGAGGTCGTGCTGCGCGGCGTCGCGGGCATCCAGTACGCCACCGACTGGCAGATCAGCGCCGGCAGGGTCTACGCGCAGGCCAAGGACAGCGACTGCACGCCCACCTTCAACTGCATCTACACCTGGGACGCCGCCGGCACGCGCGCCAATCTGTCCACGGCCAGCCCCTACACCGCCGGATCGTCCTACCAGGAGAACCCCGTGGCGCGCGGCGGGTTCGTGGTCTGGACCAACTGGAGCGGGCCCAATGCCGGCAGCTACACGCTCTACGAGGTCGCCACTGGCAAGTTCACCCGCATCACGGCGCCCGCACCGATCAACTACGTGGGCAACACCGACTACGACCTCGCGGTGGTCGGCAATGTCGTGCACGTCGTCTACTGGGGCCAGACCGGGGGGAGCGGCACCTCGTCCAGCTTCGACATCTACCGCTGGCAATCCGACACCGGCATCTCCACGCGGCTCACCAGTGACGGGGTGCGCAACATCTATCCCCAGACCGACGGGACGCGCATCGCCTGGCAGCGCTCCCCGGTGGGCGGCAGCGTCGATGGCACGGTCTCGCTGCTCACCCAGCCGCTCGCCGGCGGTGCATCCATCACGCTTGCCACTGCGGCATCCCCCACCTTCTCGCTGCGCGGCGGCGTGCTCGCCTGGCGCGAACCCTCCCCGAACAGCCCGTCGGTGAAAGCGGCTACCGCGTCGGCCACCACCGTGCTGTCGCCGCGGAGCAGCGGCGTGCTCTACGCGAGCGGCGAGGGCAAGGTCATCTACGGCGAGGACGGTTGGGTGTACAGCTGGAACAGCCTCACCGGCCAGCGCACCCTGCGCCTGGAGACCACGCCAGGCGTGGTCTTCGTCACCGGCGGCGCCATGATCTTCACGGTCAACGCGGCGGTCTATCGGGTGGGGCTGTAGGGCGACCGATCAGTCAGACGGCAGGCGGGCCATGGCCTGGTTCAGCTCGCTCAACGAGCGGCGGGTGTCAGCCAGGATGCGCCGCGCCACCTCATGGCGCACCTCGGCGAGGTCTCGAGCGGCCTCGGCTTCCAGACCCAGCGGGGCGATCAGCGCCCGCGCGGTGGCGATGAACTCGCCGCGGGCCTGCGCCAGCTGTGCGAAATACGCGGTACGGGCCTCGCCGAGGCGCTCGCGCAGCGCCTTCTCGAAGGCCTCGCGCTGGTGGCTGATCTCGCCGTCGCGGCGTCCGTCCTGATCGGTGAGCCATCGGAACACGCCCGCCAGCAGCACCGCCCCACCCACGTAAGGCGCGATCGGCGCCACCAGCGGCAGTACCACCGCGCCACCCAGCAGGTAGGCCGCCGCGCCCGCGCCCAGCGCAGAGGCCCCGCCCGCCGCCAGCGTGAAGTTGGCCACCCCCTCGACGGCATTGACGAGCTGCGTGGAAGGCCTCAGGCCTGGCGCCAGCCGCGCCAGGCGGCTGTGGTGCTGGCGCTCGAGCACCGAGGCGTTGACCAGCCGGAGGTCTTCCTGGAACAGCCGCAGTTCCTCCTTGAGCAGCTGCAGTTGTCGCTCATGGCGACGGGCGATGCGATCCACCCGGCGCTCGAGCTCGCGCCCGAAGGCCGATCGGCCGATGTCCTGCCAGGCCCGCCGGTCCTTCCAGTCGTCGGTGCGCAGGCGGCTGGCCACCGCCAGCTCGAAGGCATTGCCCGCGTCGTGGATCATCTCGTCGAAGTCCTCGTCGAAGACCTGTTTCTCGTGGTCGATCCGCGCGAGCAGCATGGCGAGCTTCTGCCGGACCTGCCCGATCAGCCGTTCCGACACCGCCAGGTACTGGCGGGCAATGGCGCCGGCCTGCGCGGCCACCCCGAGACTGGTCTCGAAGGCGACCAGTCGCGCATCGAGCGCCTGGCCCGCCGCCGCGAGCGCCGCGTGCAAGCCCCCGCGATCGACCGAGCCATCGAGATAGCCGGCCCGCGCTCGGGCAAGTTCAGGGTCACCGCTCAGACGCAGGCACTCGCTGGCAAGCGGCAGCAGATCACGGCCACGCAGCCGGCGCGCCGATCGCCCTGCGATATCGCGCCAGAACGGTGACTGCGGCCCGGCCTCGAAGGCCGAGAGACGGCTTTCGTCGAGCCGCAGGCCGAGCGCGTCGGCAAGCGAGCGGGCAAACTCCTGGCTGCGCTCGCCCTGCAGGGCGAGCAGCGGCGCGGCCGCCTCGAACGCGTCCAGCCGCAAAGGCTCCTCGACCGCGGCCGAAGCCCGCTGCAGCTCGCGCAGGGCCGCTGCCGGCTCGAGCGCCTGGGTCAGGCCGTGCAGGACCAGCCGCGCGGCCAGCGCTGACTGCTGCAGGCGCTCGACCACCGCGCTCAGCGCCTCGTATTCCGCCAGGTTGACCACGCGGTCGCTGGCGGCGATCGCGGTGAGCGCGCGCAGGAATCGCGCCGCGAAGCTGTCGTCAGCGGCGAGGTGCGTCTGCAGCGCGGGTGGCTCCAGGAGCAGGGCGGGATCCGATGGGGGCTGGCTCATCACGATTTCCGGAAGGCTGGCGCCGATGATGGCACAGCATCCCCGGAACGCCCTCGCCTGGCGCGCATTGACGGGGCCGACCGCGCGCCACCACACTGCCCCACCCCGCCTGCGCCACCCTGCATGACCTCATCCGTCCCCAGCGATCCTCTCGAGCGTGCCCGCCACAACCGCGTGGGCATTGCCTGGATGGTCCTTGGCATGAGCGCCTTCATCGGCAACGACGCGATGATCAAGGCGCTGGGCGAGCGTCTGCCGGCCGCGCAGATGCTGGTGGTGCGCGGCGTCATGGCCATCACCCTGATCGCGCTGGTGGCCTGGCGGATGGGCGCGCTGGGCAGCCTTCGCCAGGTGCTGGATCGCTGGGTGCTGCTGCGGGCGGGCTGCGAGGGCCTGGGTACCTTCCTCTATCTCGCGGCGCTCTTCCATCTGCCGCTGGCCAACATCACCGCGATCAACCTGTCCTCGCCGCTGATGATCGCGGTGCTGGCGGTCATCCTGCTGGGCGAGCGGGTCGACCGCGCACGATGGCTCGCGATCGGCGCTGGCTTCCTGGGGGTGCTGATGGTGGTGCAACCGCGGCCGGGCGACTTCAACGGCTATGCCTGGCTTTGCCTGCTGGCCACCCTGATCTACGCGTTTCGCGATCTGCTCACCCGGCGCATCCCGCCCAGTGCGCCCTCCATCGTGGTCACGCTGTGCACCGCCACCGTGGTGTGGCTGATGGCCGGCGGCGTGCTCGCCGTGCAGGGCTGGGTGGCCATGAGCTGGCGCGATGTCGGCCTGCTGGGGGTGGCGTCGGTGTTCCTGTCCACCGGCTACTACGCGGTGATCGCGGCCATGCGTCGCGCCGAACTCTCGGTGGTGGCGCCCTTCCGCTACGTCGGTCTGCTGTGGGCGCTGGTGCTTGGTTACCTGGTGTGGGGCGACATCCCCAACCCGCTCGCCTGGGCGGGTATCGCGCTGCTGATCGGCGCAGGCATGGTCATGATCCGCCAGCAGCGCGCCCGGCCACGCTGAGCCGCCCGACGTCGCGAGACGGCGCCGCGCGATGCCGCCGCGGCGCCGATCCGCGCACGCCGGCTCAGGCGGCCGCGGACACGCTCGGCAGCCCGGCCAGCGCCATCGCGAGTTCAGCCTCGTCGTAGCTCTCGTCGGTGAGTTCGCCGGCAAAGTACTTCTGGTAGGCGCTCATGTCGAAGTGGCCATGGCCACAGAGATTGAAGAGGATGGTCTCGGCGCGGCCCTCGCGCTTGCAGCGCAGCGCCTCCTCGATGGCGCCCTTCACCGCGTGATTGGCCTCGGGCGCGGGCACGATGCCCTCGGCGCGCGCGAACAGCACGCCCGCCGCGAAACAGTCGTTCTGGGTGTGGGCGGTGGCCTCGATCAGGCCGAGCTCCTTCAGGTGCGACACCAGCGGCGCCATGCCGTGGTAACGCAGGCCGCCGGCGTGGAAGGCGGGCGGCGTGAAGCTCGAACCCAGGGTGTGCATCTTGGCCAGCGGCGTCATGTGGCCGGTGTCGCCGAAGTCATAGGCGTAGCGGCCGCGCGTGAGCGAGGGGCAGGCCGCCGGCTCCACCGCCACGATGCGCGGCCGGGCTCCGCCACGCAGCCCGTGGCCGATGAAGGGTAAGGCGATGCCGGCGAAGTTGGAGCCGCCGCCGGTGCAGCCCACCACCACATCGGGCCAGGCATCGGCCATCTGCATCTGCTCCATGGCTTCCAGGCCAATGATGGTCTGGTGCATGAGCACATGGTTGAGCACCGAACCGAGCGCGTACTTGGTGTCCTCGCGCTGGGCGGCCAGTTCCACGGCCTCGGAGATCGCGATGCCCAGGCTGCCCGGGTGGTCCGGGCGCTCCGCGAGCACCTGACGGCCGAAGGCGGTCTCGGTGGAGGGCGAGGGCAGGCAGCGCGCGCCGTAGGTTTCCATGACCGCGCGGCGGTAGGGCTTCTGGTCGTACGAGACCCGCACCTGGAACACCAGCACCTCGAGCCCGAAGAGCGAGCCGGCAAACGACAGCGCGGTACCCCACTGGCCCGCGCCGGTCTCGGTGGTCAGGCGCTTGACGCCGGCGCGGGCGTTGTAGAAGGCCTGGGGCACGGCGGTGTTGGGCTTGTGGCTGCCGGCCGGGCTCACGCCCTCGTACTTGTAGAAGATCTTGGCCGGCGTGCCCAGGGCCTTCTCGAGACGGTGGGCACGATACAGCGGCGCCGGCCGCCACAGCCGGTAGATCTCGCGCACCGGTTCGGGAATCTCGATCTCGCGCTCGGTGCTGACCTCCTGGAGGATCAGGTCCATCGGGAACAGCGGCGCGAGATCGGCGGGGCCGATGGGCTGGTGGGTGCCGGGGTGAAGCACCGGCGGCAGCGGCTTGGGCAGATCGGCCTGGATGTTGTACCAGGACTTCGGAATGCGGGACTCGTCCAGCAGGTACTTGGTGGGCGTGCTCACGGCGGGTTTCTCCGGGGAACGGGATTCGAGGCGGAAGACGCGGCCCCCCGATCGGCGGGCGCTCGGGGCGGCGCGCGCGCCGAGCATAACCGATGCCTGCCGGTCGTCGGACAGGGACGCGTGTCACACAAGCTGGCGATGGCGGACACCGCGCTGCGCGGTAAGGTTCATCCTGCGTCAGTCGCCGCCATGAGCCCCAGCCACTCCGGGTCAACCCACCAGCAAAGCCTGTTCCGCCGCGAGGCCCTGCCCGGCCTGGCGGTGGCGCTCGTGCTGTCTGGCCTGATCATGGCGATCACCAGTGCCGGGCTGCTCGAGGCGCGCTGGCGCGACCGCGCGTTCGGCTGGCTGGCGCAGCACGCACCGGTGCCGGCGAAGGCCGAGGTGGTGGTGGTCGGTCTGCACACCGAAGACCTCGATGCCTTCCAGGTGCCGATCGCGCTCATGCACCGGCAGATCGCCGCCTTCCTCCAGGGCCTGGTGATCGGCGGCGCGCGCGCGGCCGGGCTTGACTTCACGCTGCCGGAGCGCTCCTTCGACGCCCTCAGCCCCGGGCTCGACCAGGCTCTCGCGCAGGCCCTGGTCGCGGTGCGGGGAGGTCCGCCAGTGGTGCTGGGCATCGGCGTGCGCGCTGACGGCCAGCCCGAGGCCATGCAGCCTTTGCTCGAGGCGGTCAGCCGCCGCCTGCCCCGCGCCTATCTGGTCGTCAATCCCGATGCCGACGGCATGATCCGCGGCTTCGACGAGCGGCTCGGCAACCAGGGAGAAAGGCTGCCCACGCTCGGTGGCGAGGTGGCGCGGGTCGCCGGCGCACCGCCACGCAACGGGCTGATCCACTATGCCCACGGTGATGCGGTGACCCTGATCACCTGGCGTCAGGTGGTCGCCTGGGTGCAGGCGCAGGATCAGGCGGCCCTGCAGGCCGCGCTTGGCGACAGGGTCGTGCTGCTCGGCAACCTGCTGCCCTTCGATGACCAGCTGCAGACCCCGGTGCCGCTGACCGCGGGTGGCACCTTCACCGGTACCTCGCATGGCGTGCTGATCCACGCCCAGCAGATCCGCAACCTGCTCGATGACACCCTGGTACGCGAGCTGTCCTGGCCGCTCGCGTGGCTCGCGCTCGCGCTGCTCACGGTGCTGGGCGCCTGGCGCACCGGGGCTCTGGCCTGGGCGAGCGCGCTCGGCCTGGCGGTGGCGGTGCTGCTCGCCAGCGTGTACCTGTTGCGCGAGTCGTGGGCGATCCCGGCCGTCGCCTGGGCGATCGCGCCGCTGATCGGCGTGGGGGTGCGCACCGGGCACGAGGCCTGGGATGCGGCGCAGGAGCGCAACCGCCTGCGGCAGCATTTCTCGGGCCTGGTCAGCCCGGCGGTGCTGCGCGAGATCGTCGCCGGCCGCCTAGACCCGCAGGCCGGCGGCGGCCGGCGCGAGATCGCCGTGCTGTTCTCCGACATCCGCGGCTTCACCACCCTCAGCGAAACCATGGCGCCGGAGCAGGTGGTCGAACTGCTCAACCGCTACTTCGGCCTGATGGTGTCGGTCATCCATCGCCACGGGGGCACGCTCGACAAGTTCATCGGCGACGGGATCATGGCCGTGTTCGGATCGCCCGCCACCGAAACCGATGACGCCGATCGCGCCTGGGCCGCGGCCCGCGACATGCTGGCGGCGCTGGGTGCCTTCAATGCGCAACAGCGCGCGCTGGGCGGACCGGTGCTGCAGATCGGCATCGGCCTGCATGCCGGGCCGGCCGTCACCGGATTCGTCGGATCGGCCACCCGTTTCGAGTTCTCGGCGGTGGGCGACACCGTCAACACCGCCTCGCGCATCGAGTCGCTGACCAAGGAAGCCGGCTATCCGCTGCTGGTGTCCGAGGCAGCCAGGGCGCGCCTGAGCCAGCCGGAAGGGCTCGTCGATCTCGGCCCGATGGCTGTGCGCGGGCGCGCCGCCATGCGGATCTTCGGTTACCAGCACCCCAGGGAGTGAACATGAGACTGCTGATCGTTCTCACGGGCCTTCTTCTCGCCGCCGGCGCGCGTGCCCAGTTGCTGGTCACCGACCTGGTCGGACCGGCCACGCTCGCCGGCGGCGGCCGTGTCGCCATCCTGGCCACGCTGCCGGCAGGCACCGTGCTCAGCCTCGGGGCCCAGGGCCGCGCGGTGCTCGCCCATCTGGCCAGCGGGCGCGAGTTCCAGCTCGCCGGCCCTGGCGAGTTCCGCCTCGATGCCGACGCGGTCAACGGACCGACAGGCGCGCCGGTCAGTCCGGCCGCGCTACCCGGTGGCGGGGGCCTGCCCGCGGTGGGCCGTACCTCGCGCATCGCGATGGCCGCCACCCGCATGCGCAGCCTCACCGGCTGCGAGACCGAGGGCAATCCGCAGTCTGCGGGGCTGGAACCCACCGACACGGTCATCACCGCCGATGAGCGGGCCCTGCGCTGGACGCCTGCGGCGGGCGCCGACACCTACTGGGTATCCCTCGGCCCGCCGGGCGGCGCCAACCTCGCGGTACAGGTCGGCGCCACGCTCAACTGGCAGCTGCCGCCCAGCGTCACCCTTGAGAGCGGCAAGCTCTACGAGTGGCGGGTCCAGGCCTTTCGCGGCACCCTGCCGATCAGCACCCGGGTCGGCACGTTCAGCGTGCTGGCGCCCGAGACAGCGGCCCGTCTGGCACAACTGGTGCCTGACAGCGGCGCACCACTGGCCCACCGCGTGCTGCAGGCGGCGCAATGGCAGGAAGCCGGCGCCCGCCAGCGCGCCTGCGCGATATGGCGCGAAATTCGAGCCCAGCGGCCCGAGGATCCGGGTCTGGAAGCGCTGCTGCGCTGAGCCGCAGCCGAACCCGCCTCAGAACGCGGTCCCCGGGGTGGCGATGAACGCCCGTTCCTCGGGAGTCGACGCGCGCCCGAGCGCCGCATTGCGGTGCGGGTAGCGTCCGAAGCGCTCGATCACGGCCCAGTGCCGACGCTCGGCCTCGAGCTGCCGCTCCAGTCCCGGCGCGCCGAACAGACGCAGCGCCTCGGCGTGGATCAAAGGCGACTCGCTGTGCATGTAGGGCATGTACAGAAAGGCGCGCTGCGCCGGCGGCAGGGCCTGGTCGGCGCCGAGCGCCACCGCGGTCTGGGCCAGTCCGAGCGCCAGCGCATCCTGGGCAAAGGCCCGGGGCTCACCCCGATGGACATGGCGCGAGAACTGGTCGAGCACCAGGATCTCGGCCAGCCGGCCGGTGGGCTCGCTGCGCCAGTGGGCGAGTTCGCAGCGCGCGGCTGCGGTCAGCACCGCACCGAAGCGCTGGCGGATGTCGGCATCGAGAGCTGATCCGCCGGACCACCATTGAGCGGGGGCAAGCTCCTCGAACCAGAAGCGCAGGACGGCATCGGGATGGGGCGGGCTGGGTGAGTCCATGACCCGCATCTTGCCACCGGGGACGGCGCGGTCGAACCTGGCATGACGCTTGCCGACATCGTCGGGTCCCGGACCCGCCCAGCCCACCCGCCATGATCTCCTCGCATCCCGCCCCCAGCCTGCTCATCCGCGGCGCCAGCACCCTGCTCACCGGTCTCCCCGGGGCAGCCATGCGCCACGACACCGCGCGCCTGGGCGGGGATCTGCGGGTGCGAGCCGGCCGCATCGAGGCGATCGGGCACCTCGACCCGGACGCTGACGAGCAGGTCATCGATGCCCGCGGCTGCGTCGAATTGCTGCTCTCGGGCCGCACCACGGTCGCCGACCACCCGTAACACTACTGGCCGGGCATGCCCTTCGATGCCTCGGCAGCGGTCGTCGACGAGGCGGCACGCCTGGGTCCCTGGCGGTCGATGACAGGATGCCCGGCCTGGACATGGCCGCGTTGCGCGAGGAGGCGGCACAGGCGCTCGCCATCATGCGGCTGGCGCAGGCCGAACTCGACCTCGGGTCCGAAACCGGACCCTGAGGCAGCGCGCGCGCGCCCGGCGGACCGCGCGCGAGCGTGCTCCCGGAACGGACCGCGCCCCCCGGATGCCGCGCCGACGCTGGCGAGGGCGTAGCATCGTCCACAGTCTGCAACCCGGTGGTGCCTGCCGCCGTCGGCCTGGCCAGGCGCCGCCCTCTGGGGCGTGCCATCATCAACCACCTTGACCCCGCGGCACGACCCTTCCGGTCCGTGCTGATCGCCAACCGCGGCGAGATCGCCATCCGCATCGCGCGCGCCGCGTGCGAGCTCGGCCTGCAGACCACGGCCATCTGCTCGCAGGACGACATCGCCAGCCCCCACGGCTTCGCCGCCGACCGCTGCATCACGCTGCCCGGCTCGGGCGCTGCCGCCTACCTCGACATCGACGCCGTGATCCACGCCGCGCGGCAGGGCGGCTGCGAGGCCATCCACCCCGGCTACGGCTTCCTCAGCGAGAACGCCGACTTTGCCAGGCGCTGTCACGAGGCCGGCCTGGTGTTCGTCGGGCCGGCGCCCTCGGTGCTCGCGCGGTTCGGCGACAAGCTGCAGGCCCGCGCCCTGGCGCGCCGTCTGGGCGTGCCGGTGCTGCCCGGCACCGACGGGCCCTGCTCGCTCGACGAAGCCCAGGCCTTCCTGCGCGGTCTTGGTCCCGGCGCGCGGGCCATGATCAAGGCGGTGGCCGGCGGGGGCGGCCGGGGCATGCGCCAGGTGGACTCTCCCGCGGCGATCGCCGCCGCCTATCCGCGCTGCCGCTCCGAGGCCGCCAGCGCGTTCGGGCAGCCCGATGTCTACCTCGAGGCGCTGGTGGCGCCGGCCCGCCACATCGAGATCCAGGTCCTCGGCGACGGCAACGAGGCCAGTCACCTCGGCGAGCGCGACTGCAGCCTGCAGCATCGGCATCAGAAGCTGATCGAGATCGCGCCCAGTCCCTGGCTGCCTGACGGCCTGCGCCAGGCGATCGTCGAGGCGGCGCTGCGCCTCACCCGCGCTAGCGGCTATCGCGGCGTGGGCACCATGGAGTTCCTGGTCGGGAACATCGGGCCGGCGCAAGCCGAGGGCTTCGTGTTCATCGAGGCCAACCCGCGCCTGCAGGTGGAACACACCGTCACCGAGGCGGTCACCGGCGTCGATCTGGTCCAGACCCAGCTGCGGCTGGCCATGGGGGAGTCGCTGGCCAACCTGGGCCTGGAGGCCGGCCGCGCGCCGGCGCCGCGCGGTCATGCCATCCAGTTCCGGGTGACGCTGGACCCCGTGCTGCCCGGGCCCGGGCCCAGCGGCGCGATCACCGGTCGGCTCGACGCCTTCGATCCGCCCGGCGGTCCGGGCGTGCGCGTGGACACCTTCGGCTGCGTGGGGCTCGCGCCCAGCGCGCAGTTCGATCCCCTGCTGGCCAAGCTGATCGTGAGCGCCGGCACCTTCGCGGCCGCCGCGCAGCGGGGTCATCGCGCGCTCAGCGAGTTCCGGATCGCCGGCGTGGCGAGCAACCTGCCGCTGCTGCGCTGCCTTGCGCGGCATCCCGCGTTCCTCGCCGGCGAGATCACCACCGACTTCCTCGCCACCCACCTCGAGTCGCTCGCGCAACTGGCCGCGCAGCCGCAGCCCGAGCGCCACGCGCCACTCTCCTCGGGCGCGCCGGCGCCCGCCGTGCCCGCGGCATCGGCCGCGCCGCCCGGCCCCGGCGATGTGCGCGCGCCGCTGCGCGGCACCCTGGTCGAGTGCCTGGTCACGCCCGGCCAGCGGGTGCGCGCCGGCGAGCCGCTGCTGGTGATCGATGCGATGAAGATGGAGCACGTGCTGACCGCGCCGCGCGCCGGCGTGGTCGCGCACGGCGCAGGCATGCCGGGCGAGGCGGTCGATCAGGGCCAGCTGCTCATGCGCATCGAGGCTGATGATGCGCTCGCACCGACGGGCGAGACCGCGCTGATGGCCGACTCGGCCGACGATGGCGCGGCGGCCCATGGCGCGGCAGACGGCGCCGCCGATGCCGCTGACGGGGCGACTGCCGAGCCGCGGCCTGACCTCGCCGAAGCCCTGGCGCGGCACGCGCTCACGCTGGATGCCGCCCGCCCCGACGCGGTGGCCCGCCGACGCAAGACCGGTCAGCGCACCGCGCGCGAGAATCTCGCCGACCTCTGCGACCCCGATTCCTTCCTGGAATACGGCGCGCTCGCGGTGGCCGGCCAGCGCAGCACCCGAACCTTCGAGGACCTGCAGCGCATCAGCCCCGCCGACGGCTTCATCTACGGGCTGGCCACCATCAACGCCGGCGCGGTCGGGCCGGTGCGCAGCCGCTGCCTCGTGGCCGCCTACGACTACACCGTCTTCGCCGGCACCCAGGGCTACATCGGGCACAAGAAGCACGACCGCCTGCTCGAGCTGGCCGTGTCGCTGCGGATTCCGCTGGTGCTGTTCGCCGAGGGCGGCGGCGGCCGCCCGGCCGACTCCGACAACATCGGCGGGGTCAACCTCGCCAACCCCACGTTCTGGCACTTCGGACAGCTCAGCGGCCTGGTGCCGCTGGTGGGCATCGTGTCGGGGCGCTGCTTCGCCGGTAACGCCGTGCTGCTGGGCAGCTGCGACGTGGTGATCGCCACCGAGAACGCCACCGTGGGCATGGGCGGACCGGTGATGATCGAGGGCGCCGGCCTGGGCGTGTTCGCCCCCGAGGAGGTCGGCCCGGCCGAGGTCCACGAGCGCGCCGGCTCGGTCGATCTGCGGGTGCGCGACGAGGCCGAGGCGGTGGCCGTGGCCCGTCGCTACGTCAGCTACTTCCAGGGCCCCATCGACGACTGGCGCTGTGCCGACCAGACCCTGCTGCGCGAGACCATCCCCACCCGCCGAACCCGCGCCTACGATGTGCGGCGCGTCATCGACCTGCTGATGGACGAGGGCTCGGTGCTGGAGCTGCGCCCGGCCTTCGGCGCGGCGGCGGTCACCGCCCTGGCCCGCCTGGAGGGCCGCCCGGTGGGCCTGATCGCCAACAACCCCATGCACAACGCCGGCGCCATCGGCTCCGACGAATCCGACAAGCTGGCGCGCTTCATCCAGCTGTGCGATGGCTTCGACCTGCCCATCATCTCGCTGTGCGACACCCCCGGATTCATGGTCGGGCCGCAGGCCGAGGCCACCGGGCAGATCCGTCACTGCTCGCGGATCTTCGTCACCGCGGCCAACATCAGCGTGCCCATCCTCACCGTGATCCTGCGCAAGGCCTATGGCCTGGGCGGTCAGGCCATGGCCGGCGGCTCCTTCCACAAGAGCTCCATCATGACGGTGGCCTGGCCCACCGCGGAGTTCGGCTCCATGGGCCTGGAGGGTCAGGTCCGCCTGGGCTACCGCGCCGAGCTCGAGGCGATCGCCGACCCGGCCGCGCGCCAGGCGCGCTACCAGGCGCTGGTGGATGGCCTGTACCAGCGCGGCAAGGCGGTGAACGTGGCGCCCTTCCTGAGCATCGACGACGTCATCGACCCGGCGCAGACCCGCCGCTGGTTGATCGCCGGGCTGCAGTCCTTCCCGGTGCCGCCCCCCCGATCCGCGCGCAAGCGCACCCACATCGACACCTGGTAGCGGCACGCCGCGCCGCCGCCTTCACCCAACCCTGGAGCCTCTCATGCGCCCCTTTCCCCGCCCCCTGCTGCGCGCCGGCCTGTGCCTGATCCTCTCGCTGGGGCTGGTGGCCACCAGCGCCGCCCAGAGCCCCTGGCCGAACCGGCCGATCCGCTTCGTGGTGGGCTTCAGCGCCGGGGGCATCACCGATGTCGTCGCCCGGATCATGGCCGAGCACGTCCGCGCCCGGCTGGGGCAGCCGGTGATGGTGGAGAACCGCACCGGCGCCAACGGCGTGCTCGCGGCGCAGGAGGTGCTGCGGGCCCCGCCCGATGGTCACACCGTGCTGATCAGCAACTCCAGCACCCTCACCCTGAACCCGCTGCTCGCCCGCAAGCCCCCCTACGAGGCCGCCGACTTCGCGCCGGTCTCGCTGATGGTGTCCTACCCGTTCGTGATCGCCACCAACCCGGCGAGCGAGAAGACCGGCGCGGCCACCACGCTGCCCGAGTTCATCAGACTGGCGCGCGAGCGTCCGGGCCAGTTCACCTACGGTTCCACCGGCAATGGCGGACTGGTGCACCTGGGCTTCGAACTGCTGTCGCACATGGCCGATGTCCGCATGGTTCACGTGCCCTACCGGGGCGCCTCGGCCGCGCAGGTGGCGCTGCTGGGCAAGGAGGTCGATGTGGTGTTCGAGAACCCCACGTCCGTCGCCCAGTTCCGCAGCGGTCGACTGCGCGCGCTGGCGGTGACCAGCCCGGAGCGCTGGCGTGACCTGCCCGATGTGCCCACCGTGAGCGAGCTGGGCTACACCGGGTTCGACTCGTCCTCCTGGGTGGCGGCGGTGGTGCCGGCACGCACCCCGCCGGCGATCGTCAAGGCCCTGGCCGACGCGATCCGTTCGGCGGCGGCCGATCCGGCCGTCCGCGCGCAACTCATGCAGCATGGCAACCTGCCCATGCTCGACCCGACGCAGTTCGCCGCGAAGATCAAGGCCGAGAGCGACCTGAACGCCAGAATCATCCGACAATCGAACATCAGCGTCGATTGAGCCGTCCACCCTGCCTGCCCAGCCACCATGACCGATGCCGCCGCCTCCCCCGCCACCCCTGACTTCGACGTCCTGATCATCGGCGCCGGCCTCGCCGGCCTGTACCAGCTCTACCGGGTGCGCGAGCTCGGGCTGAGCGCATGCGTCATCGAGGCTGGCAGCGATGTCGGCGGCACCTGGTACTGGAACCGCTACCCCGGCGCCCGCTTCGACTCCGAGAGCTACACCTACGGCTTCTCGTTCTCGCCCGAGCTGCTGCAGGACTGGAGCTGGTCCGAGCACTTCGCGCCGCAACCCGAGACCCTGCGGTACGCCCAGCATGTGGCCGAGCGCTTCCAGTTGCGCCCGCACATCCGGTTCGGCCGCCGGGTCGACTCGGCCCGCTGGGACGAGGCCGGCCGGGTCTGGCGTCTGCATCTCGACGACGGCAGCCAGCCCTGCGCCCGCTTCCTCGTCACCGCGATCGGCGCGCTGTCGGTGCCCACGCTGCCGCGCATCCCCGGCATCGAGTCCTTCCGGGGCACGTCCTGCCACACCGCCAACTGGCCCAAGGAGCCGGTCGACTTCACCGGCAAGCGGGTGGCGGTGGTCGGCACCGGCGCCAGCGGCGTGCAGACCATCCAGGAAGTGGCCAAGACCGCCGGCCATCTCACCGTCTTCCAGCGCACGCCCAACTGGTGCGCGCCGCTGCACAACGGCCCGATCACCGACGAGGAGCAGCGCGCCATCAAGGCCAGCTATCCAGACATTTTGCAGCGCTGCCGCGAGAGCCCCGCCGGCTTCATCCACGCGCCCGATCCGCGCCGCACGGTCGATGTCCCGCCCGCCGAGCGCGAGGCCTTCTGGGAGAAGCGCTACGCCGAGCGCGGCTTCGGCATCTGGATGGGCAACTTCCGCGACGTGCTGGTCGATCGCGAGGCCAACGCCCTGATGTCCGACTTCGTCGCGCGCAAGATCCGCCAGCGGGTGAAAGACCCGGCGGTGGCCGAGAAGCTCATCCCGAAGAACCACGGCTTCGGCACCCGGCGCCTGCCTCTGGAGACCCGCTACTACGAGGTCTACAACCAGCCCAACGTCGAGCTGGTCGATCTCACCGAGACCCCTATCGACCGGGTCACCGCCACCGGCATCCGCACCACCGCCCGCGAATTCGAGTTCGACATCATCGTCTACGCCACCGGCTTCGACGCGCTGCGCGGCGCCTACGACCGCATCGACCTGCGCGGCCGCGACGGCATCTCGCTGCAGGACCTCTGGCGCGGCGGCGCGCGCACCTTCTTCGGCATCCAGAACGCCGGCTTCCCGAACCTGCTGATGGTGATGGGGCCGATGTGCGCGCTCGGCAACATCGTGCGCAGCATCGAGTACAACGTCGACTGGGTCACCGGGCTGCTGCGGCACATGCGCGACCATCAACTGTCGCGGGTGGAGGTCCGCCCCGAAAGCGTCGATGCCTGGATGGAGGTCGTTCGCAAGGCGTCCATCGGCCTGCTCTCCAACGAGGTCAACTCCTGGATGACCGGCGTCAATGCCAACGTCGAGGGCAAGGCGGAACGGGTGCTCGCCCGCTACAGCGGCACCGGCCCCGAGTTCCGTGCCAAGGCCGACGCGGTCGCCGCGGGCGGCTATCGCGAACTCGACCTCGCCAGCTGAGCCCCACCCCCATACCTGCAGGAGACACACCATGAGCCGCACCGTGCACGTGGCCGGCGTCGGGATGATCCCGTTCGTCAAGCCGGGCAACAACCAGCCCTACCCCGAGATGGGCGCGCAGGCCCTGCGCGCCGCCCTGGCCGACGCCGGGCTCGACTACGC
Source organism: Burkholderiaceae bacterium (assembly GCA_044356115.1). Classification (GTDB taxonomy): domain Bacteria; phylum Pseudomonadota; class Gammaproteobacteria; order Burkholderiales; family Burkholderiaceae_E; genus Quisquiliibacterium. The sequence goes on along the minus strand of JBIKWU010000002.1, from coordinate 9,388 downwards.
CCTCGTCCAGCAGGCCTACGTGGGCTATGTCTACGGCGACTCCACCTGCGGGCAGCGCGCCCTCTACGAGGTGGGCATGACCGGCATCCCGGTGCTCAACGTCAACAACAACTGCTCCACCGGCTCGAGCGCGCTGTTTCTGGCGCGCCAGGCTGTCGAGAGCGGTGCCGTTGAGTGCGCGCTGGCCCTGGGCTTCGAGCAGATGAAGCCGGGCGCGCTCGGCACCCAGTTCGCCGACCGGCCGAGCCCCTTCGAGCGCTTCGACGCGGTCACCGATGATCTGGTCGGCCATGCCGAGATTCCGCTCGCGCTGCGCTACTTCGGCGGCGCGGGCCTGGCCCACATGCAGCAGTACGGCACCCCGCTCGAGACCTTCGCCCGCATCCGGGCCAAGGCGAGCCGGCACGCTGCGAACAACCCCATGGCGCTGTTCCGTCAGGTGGTCAGCACCGAGGAGGTCATGGCCGCGCCCATGATCTGGCCCGGCGTCATGACCCGCCTGATGGCCTGCCCGCCCACCTGCGGCGCGGCAGCGGCCATCCTGTGCTCGCCGGCCTTCGCCGAGCGCCACGGCCTGGACCGCAGCGTGCGCATCCGCGCCCAGGCCATGACCACCGATTCCCCGGCCACCTTCGAACAGCGCGACATGCGCGAGGTGGTCGGCTACAGCATGGCGCGCGCGGCCGCCGATCAGGTCTATCGCAGCGCCGGAGTGGGCCCGGAAGACCTCGACGTGGTCGAGCTGCACGACTGCTTCGCCCAGAACGAGCTCATCACCTACGAGGCGCTCGGCCTGTGCCCCGAGGGCGGCGCGCAGCGCTTCGTCGAGGACGGCGACAACACCTACGGCGGGCGCGTCGTCACCAACCCGTCGGGGGGCCTGCTGAGCAAGGGTCATCCGCTGGGCGCCACCGGCCTTGCGCAGTGCACCGAGCTGGTCCAGCAGCTGCGCGGCAGCGCCGGCGCGCGGCAGGTGCCGGGCGCGCGGCTGGCGCTGCAGCACAATCTCGGCCTGGGCGGCGCCTGCGTGGTCACGCTCTACGAGCGCGTCGATCCCGCCTGAGCCAGCCCCCGCGAGCCCGCCATGTACAGCGCCATCGACGATCCCTCCCGCTGGGTCCTGCCCGACGTGCTGGCCGAGATGGCCGCCACCCGGCCCGACGCCCCCTGGATGAGCGACAGCGGCGGTGACGCCATGAGCTTCGGCCAGGCCGAGGCCGACACCCGTCTGGCCGCCGGCTTCTTCAACCAGCTCGGCGTCGAGCGCGGCCACCGCGTGGCGGTGTTCATGCTCAACAGCTGCAACCAGATCCGCGCCTGGCTCGGGCTGGGCAAGCTGGGCGCAGTCGCGGTCATGCTCAACACCGAGCTGCGCGGCGCCTTCCTGCGCCATCAGCTCAACGATGCCGAGGTGGGCTGCGTGGTGGTCGACGCCGAACTGGTGCCGGCCCTGGTGGCCATCGCCGACGAGCTCACCCACCTGCGCCAGCTGGTGGTGGTCGGCCACAACGACACCCGCCTGCCGCTCGCCTGGCGGGCGCATGACTGGGCCGGCATCCGCTCGGCCGATCCCTGGACCGGGCCCGGTCCGTCGGCCTCCGACACCGCCTGCATCATGTACACCTCGGGCACCTCGGGCCCGTCCAAGGGCGTGCTCATGCCGCACGCGCACTGCACGCTCTACGGCATCATCAACATCCGCGCGCTCGAGCTCGGCCCGCAGGACAAGTACTACATCAGCCTGCCGCTCTTTCACGCCAACGGCCTGCTGATCCAGCTCGCGGCCACGCTGCTGGCCGGCATCCCGGCCCATGTGCGCACCCGGTTCAGCGCCACCGCCTGGCTGGCCGATGTCCGCGAGCACGGCGCCACGGTCAGCAACTTCCTGGGCGCCACGGCGGCCTTCCTGCTCGCCCAGCCGCCCGGCCCCCGTGACACCGACCACCGGCTTCGCGCGCTCATGAACGCGCCCAACCTGCCGCAGCACGAGGAGCAGTTCCGCCAGCGCTTCGGCATCCGCGATGTCATCTCGGGCTTCGGCATGACCGAGGTGAACATGCCCATCATGGGCCGCATCGGCCATTCGGCGCCGGGCGCGGCGGGCTGGACGGTCGAGCCCTACTTCGAGGTGTGCATCGCCAATCCCGACACCGATCAGGCCCTGCCCGCCGGCACCATGGGCGAGATCCTGGTGCGCCCGAAGGTGCCCTTCGGCTTCATGAGCGGCTACTTCAACGCGCCGCAGAAGACCGTCGAGGCCTGGCGCAATCTCTGGTTCCACACCGGCGATGCCGGCGTGATGGACGCCGACGGCCTCATCACCTTCATCGACCGCATCAAGGACTGCATCCGCCGCCGTGGCGAGAACATCTCCGCCACCGAGGTGGAGTCGGTCGTGCAGGAGATCGCCGGCGTGGCCGAGGTGGCGGCCTACGCGGTGCCCTCCGACATCCCCGGAGGCGAGGACGAACTCATGCTCGCGCTGGTGCCGCACCACGGCATCAGCCTCGATGCCCGCAGGGTGGTCGATCAGGCAGCAGCGCGTCTGCCGCGCTTTGCCCGCCCGCGCTATGTGAAGGTGGTGGCGCAACTGCCCAAGACCGCCACCGGCAAGGTGCAGCGCGCGGCGCTGCGCCGCGAGGGCGCGCAAGGCGCCATCGACCTCTCCGCTTTCGGCTGAGCCGCCACCCGGCCGGGTTCCGCAAACCCTGAGCACGCCCCGCGCGGCCCGCCGCCGGGGCGCGTAAACTCATGAGATCCCGCTGCCCGGCGCGCTGTCGCGCCCGGGCCCTCCACGCGCCCCACCGGAATCCGCCATGCCCGACACCGCCGCGCCCTCCGCCTTCAGCAAGCTCGAGTTCGACCCCGACGCCCTGCGCCGCCGCTATGACCTCGAACGCGACCGGCGCATCCGCCCGGAAGGCAACGAGCAGTACGTCGAGATCACCGGCCGCTTCGCCCACTTCCTCGCCGATCCGTATGTGGACCCCAACCACACCCGTGCCCCCATCGTGCGCGACATGGACGTGCTGGTGGTGGGCGGCGGCTTCGGCGCCCTGCTGGCCGCCGCGCGCCTGCGCAATGCCGGCTATGAAGACATCTGCATCATCGAGAAGGCCGGCGACTTCGGCGGCACCTGGTACTGGAACCGCTATCCCGGCGCGGCCTGCGACACCGAGAGCTACATCTACCTGCCGCTGCTCGAGGAAACCGGCTACATGCCCAAGGCCAAGTACGCCCGCGGCCCCGAAATCCTCGAGCACACCCAGCGCATCGGCCGGCACTTCGACCTCTATCGCTCGGCCATCTTCCAGACCACCATCACCGACATGCGCTGGCTGGAGTCCGACTCGCGCTGGCTGGTCTCCACCGATCGCAAGGACACCCTGCGCGCGCGCTTCGTGGTCCTGGCTGGCGGGCCCCTGAACCGGCCCAAGCTGCCCGGCATCCCCGGGGTGGACACCTTCGCCGGGCACTGCTTCCACACCAGCCGCTGGGACTACGCCTACACCGGCGGCAGCCCCGAAGGCGGCCTCACCGGGCTGGCCGACAAGCGGGTGGGCATCATCGGCACCGGCGCCACCGCGGTGCAGTGCGTGCCGCACCTGGGCGCAGGCGCCAAGGAACTGTTCGTGTTCCAGCGAACCCCCTCGTCGGTCGATGTGCGCAACGACAGCCCCACCGATCCGGAATGGGCGCGCAGCCTCAAGCCGGGCTGGCAGCGCGAGCGCATGGACAACTTCACCGCCGTGATCTCGGGCGGCAAGTTCGACGTCGACCTGGTCAACGACGGCTGGACCGACCTCATCGGCAACATCCTGCTCGCGGCCCGCCGGCAGGCCGCGGCCGGCGAGACCGTCGAGAACGTCGAGGAACTCATCCAGCTCGCCGACTACCGCAAGATGGAGCGGGTACGCGCGCGGGTCGATGCCGTGGTCAAGGACCGGGCCACCGCCGAGGCCCTCAAGCCCTGGTACAACCAGTTCTGCAAGCGGCCCTGCTTCCACGACCAGTACCTCGACACCTTCAATCGACCCAATGTCCATCTGGTCGACACCGAGGGCCGCGGTGTCGAGCGCATCACCGAGCGCGGCGTGGTGGTGGCCGGCCGCGAGTACGAGCTCGACTGCCTGATCTTCGGCACCGGCTTCGAGGTCGGCACCGACTTCACCCGGCGCCTCGGCTTCGAGGTGCGCGGCCGCCAGGGCCTCACCCTCACCGACAAGTGGAAAGACGGCGCCCAGACCTACCACGGCCTGTTCACGCGCGGCTTTCCCAACCTGTTCGTGATGACCACCCAGCAGTCGGGGCAGAGCGCCAACTTCCAGCACATGCTCGACGAGCAGTCGCGCCACCTCGAGTACCTGCTGCGCGAGGTGAAGGCGCGCGACATCGACACGGTCGAGGCCAGCGAATCGGCCGAGACCGCGTGGGTGGACACCATCGTGAAGCTGTCGCGCGCCCGTCAGCCCTTCCTGAACCAGTGCACGCCGGGCTACTACAACAACGAGGGCCAGCCCAACGAGCGCACGGCGCGCAACTCGCAGTTCTGGCGCGGCCCCATGGTGTTCATCCGCATGCTCGATGCCTGGCGCAAGGAGGGCAACCTGCAGGGGCTCGAGCTGCGCCCGCGCGCCCGCGAGACGCAGCCGGCCTGAGCGCCGCTCAGCGCACGGCGTTGCGCGGCACGTCGCGGTAGGGCTTGTCGGTGTCCACGCTGGGCTCCTTGGGCATGCCCAGCACCCGTTCCGCGATGATGTTGCGCTGGATCTCGTCGGTGCCGCCGGCAATCGAGGTGGCCGGCACCGACACCAGGATCTCCGCGATCGTGCCGTTCAGGGGGCCGTCGGCCCCCGACAGCAGGGCATCGGCCCCGCTGATCTGGGTGTGAACCCGCGCGGCCGCCCGCGCCACATGGCTGGCCACGAGCTTGCCCAAGGACCCCTCGGGGCCTTGCGGGCGCCCCTGCGCCTGAGCGCTGCGCGCGCGGCGGGCCGTCCATTCCGCCGCGCGTGACAGGATCATCAGGCGCGCGATCTCCTGCCTGACCACCGGGTCGGCCAGGCGGCCGGTTTCGCGGGCGCGCTCGATGATCAGGTCGACGCGGCCGGCGCGGTTGGGGTACCACTTGTAGGGCGCCAGCGCCACGGCGATCTCGGCACGCTCCTCCTCGTAGACCCGACCGGGCAGGTCATAGCCCTGCGCCCAGGTGCGCAGGGCGTCGGCACCTCGGCGCTCGTGCATGAGCGTGGTGGTGGTGACGGCCCAGCCGCCGCCCTCGGTGCCCACCAGCAGCTCGGGCTCGATCAGCGCATCGGTGATGAAGACCTGGTTGAAGGTGGCATGGCCGTTCATCTGCTGCAGCGGCTGCACCACCACGCCAGGCTGACGCATGTTCAGGATGAAGTACGACAGGCCGGCGTGCTTGGTGCGGTCCCAGTTGGTGCGGGCCAGCAGCAAGCCCCAGTCGGCCTTCTGGGCGCCGGAGGTCCAGAGCTTCTGGCCGTTGATCACCCAGTGGGTGCCGTTGAAATCGGCCCGGGTGACCGCGCCGGCCGCGTCCGACCCGCTGCCCGGTTCGCTGAAGAGCTGGCACCAGGCATCCTCGCCGGTGAGGCTGCGCCGCAGGAAGCGCTGCTTCTGCAGGTCGGAGCCATGGGCAAGAATGGTGGCGGCCGCCAGGGTGCGGATGCCCACCCGCGCAACGCTCACCGCGCTGATGCGCCTGAACTCCTCTTCCACCACCGGCACCAGCCCGGCAGGCAGGTCGCGGCCATGCCACTGGCGCGGCCAGTGCGGCGCGCCCCAGCCGGAGTCGACCAGCTGATTGCGCCAGGCGATGAGCGACTGGTCGGGGTTCCAGTGCGCCCCGAGCCAGGCGCGAACGTCGGCGCGGACCGCCGATTCGGTCAGTTCGGTCATGCGGATCTCCTCAGGCAGCCCAGTGGCGCATCATGCGTTCGCGGTGCAGGTGCGCATCGCCGAGGAACACCTCGGCGCTCTTGGCGCGCTTGAACCAGAGATGGGTGTCGTTGTCCCAGGTGAAGCCGATGCCGCCATGGATCTGGATGGCGTGGATGGCGGTCTGCAGGTAGGTCTCGCTGGCGCAGGCCTTCGCCAGCGACGCCGTGGCGGCCATGTCGGCATCCCCCTCGTCGAGCGCGGCGGCCGCGAAGTACGCGGCCGACTTGGCCAGTTCCACCTCGAGCAGCATGTCGGCCTGCTTGTGCTTCATCGACTGGAAGGACGCGATCGGCCGGCCGAACTGCATGCGCAGCATCGCGTAGGCCAGCGCGTCTTCGCGCAGGCGCGCCGCGCCGCCCACCATCTCGTTGGCGAGGCAGACCGCCGCCTCGATCATGGTCCGGTCGAAGGCGGCGCCGCCGCCGCCCTCGTCGCCGAGCAGTTCGGCCGCCACGCCGTCGAACTGCAGGCGCGCGAGCTTGCGGGTAGGGTCGAGCGTGACCAGCGCGCGCCGGCTCAGGCCCGGCGCGTCACCACGCACGGTGAACAGCGACAGCCCCTCGTCGCCCTGCGAGCCCGGCGCGCGCGCGAGCACCACGATCAGGTCGGCCGTGTGGCCATCGAGCACGAAGCTCTTGTGACCGTCCAGACGCCAGCCCTCGCCGCTGCGGGTGGCGGTGAGCCGGGTGCCAGCGGCCTCCCAGTGGCCGTCATCCTCGACGCCGGCCAGGGTGGCCACGGTGTCGCCGGCGGCGATGCCCGGCAGCAGCGCCTGACGCTGGCTCTCGCTCGCGCCGTTGAGGATGGCGCCGGCCGCCAGCACGGTGGTGGCAAAGTACGGCGCGCACAGCAGCGCGCGGCCCATTTCCTCATGCACGATGCAGTGCTCGCCAAAGCCGAAGCCCTGGCCGCCGTAGGCCTCGGGAATGCGCACCGCGCACAGGCCGAGTTCGCTGTTGAGCGCCTGCCAGCCCTCGCGCTCCCAGCCCGCCTCGGTCTGCATCAGGCGGCGCACATCGCGGGTGGTGCAGCGGTCCGACAGGAAGCGCCGGATCGTGCCGCGGAACATCTCCTGCTCGGAAGAAAAGGCGAATCTCACGTCGGTTCCTGTGCAGAGGGGCGCCGGACGCGGCCGGCATCGATGAGATGGCCATCATAGGCGCGCGATCCGGCACACGCCCCGCGGGCGCGCGGAACTCGGAAACGGGAGCGGGCTCCCGCATGATCGAGGCTCGCCCCACCGACGCGCCATTCCCAACACGCTGGCCGCGCCCGGGCCGGCCAGATGGGCTGGCACTGCGGTAGCCTCCCGACATGTCATCCGGATCTACCGCGGCCACGCCGCCACCATCGCCGCCACCATCGCCTGCCTCCGATGACCGGCGCGCCAGCCTCGACCGTCTCGCCATCACGCTGATCCTGGCCTGCTGCGCGATCTGGGGCGCCAACCAGGTCGTGATGAAGGTCACCCTGGATGTCGTGCCGCCGCTCATGCAGGGCGCGCTGCGCTCGACCATCGCCGCCGTGCTGGTCGGTCTGTGGGCGCGGCATCGCGGTATCGCGCTGTGGCCCGCCGACGGCGTCAACGCCTCGGGCATCATGGCCGGCGTGCTCTTCGCGCTGGAGTTCTGCTGCCTCTACGGCTCGGTCCAGTACACCAGCGCATCGCGGGTCATCGTGTTCCTGTACCTCGCGCCGTTTCTGGTGGCCGCCGGCATGCCGCTGATCGCGCCGGGCGAGCGGCTCAGGCCCCCGCAGGTGGCGGGTCTGGTGCTGGCATTCTCGGCGCTGGTGTTCACCTTTCGCGGCGGCCTTGCCAGCGGTAGCGGCGATGCCCGCACGCTGTGGCTGGGCGATCTGCTGGCGCTGGCGGCAGCGGCGCTCTGGGGCCTGACCACGCTGTGGATCCGGGCCACCCCGGTGGGCCGCGCCGCGCCCGAACGCACGCTGTTCCAGCAACTGGCGGTGTCGGCGCCGCTCATGGCGATCGGCTCCTGGCTGATCGGCGAGCCCGCGCCACAATGGACGTCGCCCCTGGCCATCGCCTCGCTCTTCTACCAGTCGGTGGTGATCGCCTTCTTCAGCTATCTGGCCTGGTTCTGGCTGTTGCGCCACTACCCCGCCGCCCGGATCTCGGCCTTCACCTTCCTCACGCCGGTGCTGGGCCTGCTGGCCGGCGTGGTGCTGCTTGATGAGCAGCTCACGGTATCGCTGCTGATCGGCCTGGCTGGCGTGGCGGTGGGCTTGTGGCTGGTGAATCGGCCCGCGACAGGCACCTGAGCCTTCCCCACCCGGCAGGGCGGCGGATCGGGCCCGCCCGCCCTCAGGCCGGACGCTTGCGCTCGCGCATCGCCTGCATCACCGGCGACTGGCTGAAGTCGATCCAGCCCGACTCCAGCCCGGCGCAATAGCCGCGATCCACCGGGATGTCCACGCCATTGAGCCAGCCGCAGGGCTGGCAGAGCAGCATCTCGATCACCTGCGCGATCTCGTCGGGCACGGCGGGCCGTCCGACCTGACTGCGCGACCACGCGGTCTGTTCGCTGCCCATGAGTGCCTCGAACTGCGGCGAGAGCGGGGTGTCGATGCCGCCCGGGCTCACGCACAGGATGCGCGTGCTCCGATGCACGTGCTCGCGCGCCTCGCGCAGCGAGAACGCGGTGACGCAGCGCTTGGAGAACGAGTAGGGGTCGCGCGCGAAGGCATCGGTCTGCGCCCGGCACCAGGCCAGACCATCGGCCATCGTGGGGGTGTCGAGCAGCGGCGCGATCCGGTCCAGGCGGGCTCGCCAGTCGCGGCCGGCGATCGACGAGACATTGACGACGCCGCTGCCCTCGGCCAGTCGTGGGGTGAGCGCGCGGGTGATCTCGCGCAGGCCCAGGAAATTGACGGCCAGCACCCGCACCGGATCGGCCGCCCGGGCCATGCCGGCCACGTTGGCCAGACCATGCAGGCTGCCCGGGAGCGCCGCCACCGCGCTGGCGATGGCCTGCGCATCACCGAGGTCGCAGCGCACGAAGGTCTGGCCCGCCATTGGCGCAGCCGGTTCGGTCAGATCGAGGTTGAACACCTGATGACCGGCCGCCGCCAGGCGCCGGACCAGTGCGGCCCCTACCCCGGAGGACCCGCCAGTGACGATGATATTGCCCATGATCGATCTCCTTGATGGCGGGCGGATCACATCAGCAGGTGCTCGCCCGCATTGTCACCGCCGAGGATCACGTAGTTGACCCGGCGCACATCCATCAGACGGGTACCCCCGGCATAGCTGATGGAGCTCTGCAGATCCTGACGCATCTCGGTGAGGGTGTCGGCCAGGTGGCCCTTGATCGGCTCCAGGATGCGCTTGCCTTCCACGTGCTTGTACTCGCCCTTGTTGAAGTCCGAGGCAGAGCCGTAGTACTCCTTGTAGCGGCGACCGTCC
>JBIKWU010000074.1:0-15530 GCA_044356115.1 Burkholderiaceae bacterium | reverse complement strand
GGGCTGTGGGAGCGCTCCACGCTCAGCAAGGACCAGCTGCTCGAGAACCTCCAGGAGTGGCTCAGCAGGGCGGAGTCCAGCGGCATGCGGCCGCTTCAGGATCTCGCGCTGCGGGTACGGCGCTACGCGGCCTGACACCCGTTCTTCGTGCCCCGCTGCCCGTGCGCAGCGGGGCCCAAACAAAAAGCCCCGCGAGAGCGGGGCTTTTTGTTTGGCGCGATGCGTTGTCACGCATGGCGCCCGGCGATCACCGGCACGAGGCGCGAGGCAAGCCCGCGCCCGCCAGGCTTACTTGATCTTGGTTTCCTTGTAGGCCACGTGCTTGCGCGCGACGGGATCGAACTTCTTGATCTCCATCTTCTCGGGCTTGGTGCGCTTGTTCTTGGTGGTGGTGTAGAAGTGGCCGGTGCCGGCGGTGGATTCGAGCTTGATCTTGTCACGCATGGCGCAGTTCTCCTGGGTGAGAGGCCGGGGTTCGCGGAATCAGACCGCCTGGCCGCGGGCGCGCAGATCGGCCAGCACCACCTCGATGCCCTTCTTGTCGATCAGGCGCAGGGCGGCGTTGGTCAGGCGCAGTCGCACCCAGCGGTTCTCGCCTTCAACCCAGAAGCGGCGCGACTGCAGGTTGGGCAGGAAGCGGCGCTTGGTCTTGTTGTTGGCGTGCGAGACGTTGTTGCCAACCATCGGTCCTTTGCCGGTCACCTGGCATACGCGGGCCATGATCCACTCCTCGGAATTGCCGGTCGTTCACGCGAACGGCCGGTTGTCGGGCACTGCCTTGTGCTCACGCGATCGGCCAGGGGCCAGGAGCGCGCCACTGCAAGGCGGTACGGGGTTATTGGAAAAGCCCTCGAGTATGCCCGCGCGGTAGCGAGATGTCCAGCAAGCCCTGCCACGACGTTCAGAGCCAGCCCCGTTCCGCGAAGGACACGCAGCGGTTGCCGGCGATGATCAGGTGATCGAGCACCGGGATGTCGAGCTGGCCGAGCGCCGATCTCAGCGCATCGGTGAGCAGCCGGTCGGCGGCGCTGGGCTCGGCGACGCCCGAAGGATGGTTGTGCGCCAGGATGATGGCCGCCGCGTTCAGGCGCAAGGCCTGGCGCGCCACCTCGCGCGGATAGACCGCTGTCTGTGCCAGGGTGCCGCGAAACAGCTCGCGCGCGGCGATCACGCGGTGCTGGCTGTCCAGGAAGACCCCGACGAAGCACTCCACCGGCCGGTCGTGCAGCCACAGCTGCAGGAAGCGGCGAACCGCGTCGGGCGAGAGCAGGGCGCTGCCCTGCGTGAGGGGCTCGAGTTCGGCGCGCCGCATGAGTTCGGCCACCGCGCGCAGCCGCGCCCAGCGCAGGGCGGGTACCCCTGGCGCCGGTTCGGGCCCTAGCAGCGCCCGCAGGCTGGCGCTGGCCCGCAGATCGCGCCGGGCGCGAGCCAGCGCCGCCGGGCCCTGGCGGCCATCGAGTGCCAGCGCCAGAAGCTGGCTGTCCTCCAGGGGCGGCAGCGCCCCGCCTGACATACAATCCGGGCGATCCATGACCGAGCTCTCTCCCACCGTTCAGGCTGATTCGCATCTCACGCTTCACTACCGCATCAGTCTGGCGGAAGGAGGCGACGATGTCGTCAGCACCTTCGGGGGCCCCCCGGCCACCCTGCAGATGGGTCTCGGACAACTGGCCGAGCCGCTCGAACGCTGCCTGATGGGGCTTGCGCAGGGCGCCCACTCGGTGTTCACCCTCCCGCCTGGGCAGGCCTACGGCGAGCGCAACCCCGCGCTGGTGCAGCGGGTCTCGCGCGCCATGCTGCAGGCCAATGCCGAGCCCGACACCACCTGGGAGCCGGGCGATCTGGTGGAGTTCCCCGCGCCGGGTGGCGGCCGCTACGCCGGCATCCTCAAGCAGATCGACGAGCACAGTGCGCTCTTCGACTTCAATCACCCGCTGGCCGGCCATGCGGTCCGCCTTGAAGTGCGGATCATCGCCGTCCTGTAATCCATCCCTCCCAGACCGGTCCGGAGAGCCCATGGAAGCCCTGCTCGCCCAACCCCGCGGATTCTGCGCCGGCGTCGACCGCGCCATCGCCATCGTCGAGCGCGCGCTCGATCTCCACGGCGCGCCCATCTACGTGCGCCACGAGATCGTGCACAACGACCATGTGGTGGCCGATCTGCGTGCCAAGGGGGCGGTCTTCGTCGAGTCGCTCGACGCCGTGCCGGCGGGCGCCACGGTGGTGTTCTCGGCCCACGGCGTGGCGCGCTCGGTGCGCGACGAGGCGCAGGCCCGTGGCCTGTCGGTGTTCGACGCCACCTGCCCGCTGGTCACCAAGGTGCACGTCGAGGTGGCTCGCATGCGCCGCGAAGGCCGGGAGGTGATCATGATCGGCCATGCCGGCCACCCGGAAGTGGAGGGCACCATGGGCCAGGCCGATGGCGGCATCCACCTGGTCGAGTCGGTCGACGATGTCGCCCGCCTGCAGGTGGCCGATCCGGCGCGTCTCGCGTATGTCACCCAGACCACCTTGTCGGTCGATGACTGCCGTGAGGTGATCGACGCGCTGCGCGCCCGTTTCCCGCAGGTGGCCGAGCCCAAGAAGCAGGACATCTGCTACGCCACGCAGAACCGTCAGGACGCGGTCAAGTTCATGGTGCCGCAGTGCGATCTGGTGCTGGTGATCGGCTCGCCCACCAGTTCGAACAGCAACCGCCTGCGTGAGGTCGCGCAGAAGATGGGCTGCGAGGCGCACCTCATCGGCTCGGCCGCCGAACTCGATCCGGCCTGGCTCGCAGGGCGCCAGCGCATCGGCATCACCGCCGGTGCCTCCGCCCCCGAGGTGCTGGTCACCGAGGTGCTGGCACGGCTCAAGACCCTCGGCGTGCGCTCGGTGCGCCAACTGCCGGGCGTGCAGGAGGACACCGCCTTCCCGCTGCCGAAGGGGCTCGCCCGGCCCTGAACGCCGGCCCGGCCCGGTCCGGTCTGGCCAGCCCAGCCCTGGTTTAGCCTGGCCCTGCCCGGCGCCCGGCGGGCCCGACCGGCGCGGACGGGCCGTGCCGCCTGTCTGCCTGCGCGGCGGCGTTCGTCGGTCGGGTCATACCCCGGTGGCGGCACCTGCCTAGACTCCTCCCCTCCAAGGAGCATCGCGATGAGGGCACGGGGTTTCACGCTGATCGAACTGCTGGTGGCGGTGACGATCGTCGCCATTCTCACGGCCACGGCCTATCCGGCCTACCGCAACCATGTGATCCGCTCGCAACTGGTCGACGCCACGGCGGCATTGGCCGACACCCGCGTGCGCATGGAGCAGTTCTATGCCGACAACCGCACCTATGCGTCCGGCGCGAACTGCGGTGTCAACCCCCTGCCGACCCTCGAGCGCTTTGCATTGAGTTGCACCCTCGGCGACAACAACCAGTCCTACAAGATCACCGCCACCGGAAACGATGGCTCACCGGTGGTCGGTTTCTCCTACTCCATCACGCAGGCCAATGTCCGCAAGACGGAGTCCTGGGCCAGTGCCTGGGGCGCCGTGCCGAGCTCCGGCGCCACCCGCTGGCTCATCAAGAAGGAGTGACATGGCGCTCCCCCGTAGTCCGTTGACAGGCATGGCCGGCTTCACCATGGTCGAGCTGATCATCACCATGCTGATCGCGGTCATCCTGCTGCGCATCGGCATCCCGGCGTTTGGCGAGTGGATGGGCAACCTGCAGATCCGCGCCTCGGCCGAGGGGGTGCTCAATGGCCTGGGGGTTGCCCGTTCCGAGGCGCTCAAGCGCAATGCACGGGTGCTGTTCACGATGGCCGGTACCGATGGCGGCGCCACCGCCTGGACGGTGTGCCAGGTGGCCGATGGCGGTACCACCTGTCCCGAGGGCAGCACCATCCAGGCCCGTGACGGCGGCGAGGAGTCGGGCCGGGCCCGGGCCGGAGCCACCACCGATGCCTCGCTCGCGCTGCCCGCCGCCTTTGCCACGCCGCTCGAGCCGGGCGCGGGGTTCCCGGCGCAGGTGATCTTCGATGGTCGCGGTCGTCCGCTGGTGGTGCAGGGCTGGACCAATACCGTCCGGATCGACGTTCGCAACGCCGCGATGGCCAGCAGCGCGGAGCGCCGGTTGTCGGTGGTGATCAGCCCCAGCGGGTCGGCCCGGATGTGCGATCCCGGCCTGGCGAGCAACAGCGGCGATCCAAGGGTCTGCTGAGATGCTCGTCCGCCGCATGCCATCCCTGTCGCGGCAGGCCGCTGCCCGCCCGCCCTTGGCGCCGCACGCCGGGCGGCTCCACCGCGAGCGTGGCTTCATGCTGGTCGAGGCCCTCGTGGCCATCCTGGTCTTCTCACTGGGCATCCTGGGCGTGGTTGGCATGCAGGCCCGCTCGGTGCAGATGATGAGCGACGCGACCTACCGCGCGCAGGCGGCCCAGCATGCCTCGGAACTCATCGCCGAGATGTGGACGGTCGATCCATCCCGGCTGGCCGCCCTCTACAGCAGCGGCGGCAATCCGGTCGGCACGCGCTACACCGAGTGGAAGAACCGGATCGTGAGTGGCAGCACGGCCCTGCCCGGCGCCTCGGCCAACCTGCCCACGGTGACGATCACCACCACCCAGACCGCCTACTCCACCGACATCTCCTTCGGCTCGCAGACCGCCACCACGGTCAGCGTGACCGTGCGCTGGAAGGCGCCGAGTTCCGATGTCGTGGGGTCCTACACCACGACGGCCATGATCCTGGAGCCGCAGTCATGATGCGCCGACGCGCCCAGGCGGGCTTCTCGCTGCTCGAGCTGATGGTGGCCACGGTGATCGCCATGGCCTCGGCGGTGGCCATCTTCCAGACCATGTCGGTGAGCGAGGAACGCCGGCGCAGCACCAGCAGCGGCAGCGAGGGCCTGCAGTCTGGCGTCTTCGGGCTGGCGGCCCTCGAGCGCGCGGTGATCAGCGCGGGCTACAACCTCACCGCCATCAGCGACACCACCTACACCTCGCCGGTCCGCAGGATCACGCCGGGCACCGGATACGTGCTGTCCAAGACCACACCGCCGCGCCCGGAGATGCATATCGGCTGCAGCTTCACGCGTGGCGGCACCACCCACCGCGTGGCGCCGATCATCGTCACCGACGGTGGCAGCGGGATCGCCTCCGACACGCTCACCGTCTTCACCGGCAGCAGCACCACGGTACCCCTGCCGGTCACGGTGGTCGGCCCCCTCGCCGTCAACGCCACCAGCATTCCCCTCAGCTCGGCCCTGGGCATGGCCATCAACGACTGGGTGCTCGTCTACGAGCAGAGTTCGGCGGCCAATCCCGGCGCCACCCGGCCGGTGGCCTGCACCCTGGCCAGGATCACGGCCGTGCCGGCGAGTCCCGGGGTGAGTCCGGCCGCGATCACCGTCGACACGGGTATCGCGGAGGCCTATGCCGAGCCGGTGCTGATCCACCTGGGTGCCACGCCCGCGCTCGAGCGTTTCACGGTGGATGGCAGCGGGCGGCTCACGGTCACCAACCTGCTCGCGGGCGGCACCGCCCAGGTGCTTGCCGACAACGTCGTGTCGATGCAGATCCAGTTGGGCATCGACATCGGCAATGACGATGTGATCGATGACTGGATCGAGCCGCCGTCGGCGGCCAGTTGGTGGCTCAACCCCTCCAATCCGCTGCCCGACAACGTGATCACTACGCTGCCCCTCAACGGCCCCCGTCCGGCGCGTTCGCTCAACCAGATCAAGGCGGTGCGCATCGGGCTGCTCATCCGCAGTCCCCAGTTCGAGCGGGCGGGCGAGAAGGGCGGCTGCACGACCACCGCCGATGAAACCCGCCAGGTGCTGCCGGCCCGGGCTGGCGACGATGCCAGCAACCTGCCGGCCATGCCGTCCAGCGGCAACTACTCGCTCTCCGGCAACCAGCTCTGCATGCGCTACAACACCGTGACCACGGTGCTCGGCGTGCGCAATGCGCTGCTGAGCGAGATGTGATCGTGCCCGAGCGCCCCCGCCATCCCGCCCGGATCGGGCTCGCCGCGCGTGGCCGTCCGATGCCCGGCCCGGCGCGCCGTGACCAGCGCGGCCTGTCGCTCATCGTGGCGCTGGTGTCGCTGGTGGTGATGATCGTGGCCGGCTTCGCGCTCTTTCGCTCCGTGGACAGCGCCAACATGGCCTCGATGAACTACCAGTTCATGCGCAGCGCCGAGCAGAACGCCGACATGGCCTTCAATGAAGCGATCCTGGCGTTCATGCAATCCCACCCCACCCCGGCCCTGAACGTGATGGATCGCAACACCGATCAGCCCGCCATCTCCTATTACGCCAGTCAGCGCGAGCAGAACGCCGACGGCATCCCCCTGCCACTGGCGCAACTCTCCGCGCCGAGCTGGAACACCGACGGTTCGGCCACCAGCGACTGGCCGGGCGCGGCGGTCGATGTCCCGTCGCGGCAGATGCGCCGCTACCTGATCGAGCGCCTGTGCTCGGCCACCGGCGCGGCCACGGCGGCCAACTGTCGGCTCTACGAATACCGCTATCCGCGCAACTGCATGTCCAACTGCGGTGCCGCCACCTCGGAGTTGCTGCCCTTCGTGCGGATCACCGTGCGTATCGACGGGCCGAAGAACTCGGTGGCGTATGCGCAGATGTTTCTGAAGGGTGACTGATCGTGGCTGAGGTCGAGCAGATGAGGTTGGGGCCTAGGCCGCGGGCCCCGGGGGCGGGCGTTCGCGCCGTTCTGACCGGTGCGCTGGTGGTGCTGCTTCACGGACCGGGCCTTTCGCCCCTGCGGGCGCAGACTGTGCCGGCCCTGGAAGACCAGCCGCTGTTCACGATCAACTCGGTCAAGCCCAACCTGATGCTGACTCTCGACAACTCCGGGTCGATGGACTGGCAGTTTGCGCCGATGGGCACATCGGCCAACAGTGGCAAGTTCTGCTACCGGAACAGCAACTACAACCGGCTCTACTACAACCCCAGCATCACCTATCTGCCGCCGATCAACGGTGACGGCACCCGCTGGGCGAATGCCAGCTACTCCAGCGCCTGGCCCAACGGGTTCTTTCCCGACGGTTATGGCTCCACGGTCAATCTGAGCACGAACTTTCCGACCACCTACGGAACGACTTCCCCCAACAACGCCACCTACTCGGCCGGCAGCGGCGCGACGGGTGGCCACTACTACGCCTACACCGGCACCTCGCCCGCCGTGCCGGTGGTGGGCACCTGCTACCCCGACAGCAGCTACACCCGGGTGGAGCTCAACTCGGCCACCGAGGCCCAGAAGACCAACTTCGCCAACTGGTTCAGCTACTACCGCACCCGGCTGCTGGCGATGAAGACCGCGCTCGGCGAGGCCTTTCGCACGGTGGACAGCAGCTTCCGGGTGGGGCTCTACACCATCAACAATGCGTCCGCCACCGACGGCACTGGCGCCTTCATCCCGCTGGATACCTTCACCGGCAGCTTCCGCAACGACTGGTACACGCGGCTCTACGGGCTCTGGACCTCCGGCGGCACGCCCCTGCGCAAGGCGCTTCAGGACGTGGGCGAGTACTACAAGGCGGGCGTCAGACCGGGCGGGGGCGCCGTGACCGACCCCATCCAGTACAGCTGCCAGCAGAACTACAACCTGATGACCACCGACGGCGAATGGAACGGCGCCGGCGCCGCCGGCGTGGTGGGCTCGAACAATTACGACAACACGCTGCCCAATTCGACCCTCCTGCTCAATGCCCTCACCGCGGAGTTCGGCACGGCCCTGGCGGCGGGCGATCCCTGGCCACGCCCCTACCGGGAACTGCCCGGCAGCAACTCCAGCAACACGCTGGCCGACATCGCCGCCTACTACTGGCTGACCGATCTGCGGCCCACCATGGCCGACAACGTGTTCACGTCCTCGGCCGATCCGGCCAGCTGGCAGCACGTGGTTACCTTCGGGCTGGCCTTCTCCGCCCAGGGCACCATCCCCTATCCCAACGGCATCACCGCCATCCGCAACGGCACGGCCGACTGGCCCAGCCCCTCGGCCAACAACGCCTCGGCCGTGGATGATCTCTGGCATGCGGCGGCCATCTCCCATGGCCAGTTCTTCAGCGTGGCCTCGCCCCAGGAACTCTCCGACGCCCTGGCGCGGGCGCTCACCGAGATCAAGACCCGCGAAGGCTCGGGCTCGGGCGCGGTGCTCACCGGCAGCGACCTCATCTTCGTGCCCACCATGGCCTTCCGGGCAAACTACAGGTCGGGCGAGTGGACTGGCGACGTGCAGATGCGCAATGTCTCGCCCACCACCGGCGAGATCTCCACGGTGGCGGTCTGGGCTGCCGCCGACCGGATCGGCGCGCAACTGGCGGGCACCGGCTGGAACACCGGTCGAAAGATCGTGACCCGCACCGGATCGTCGTCGACCGACACCGCCGTGCGCTTCCGCCCCACCGACTTCGGCGGCAGCACCATCACCAGTACCCAGCAGGCCACGCTGGCATCGGATACCGGTACCGCGAAGAACATCCTCAACTACCTGCGCGGTGACCGCAGCCTGGAGGACACGCTGGCCGAGACCCGCCAGTTCCGTCGACGCTCCAAGCTGCTGCCCGACATCGTCAATTCCGAGCCGCGCTGGCTCGGTGCGCCCAACCAGAGCCTGAGCGATTCCTATCACCCCGGCTACAGCGGGTTCGTCACGGCCAATGCCGGCCGGTCGCCAACGCTTTTCGTGGGGTCCAATGGCGGGATGCTGCATGCCATCGATGCCAGCAGCGGCAGTACCGGTGGTACCGAACGCTGGGCCTACGTGCCGAGCTTCATGTTCCGCAGCGGCGTTGACGGCCTGTCTGGCCTGAGCTTTCGCGAGGTCGACCCGCTGCCCAACAAGTTCTCGCACCGCTACCGGGTGGATGGCACGCCGACCGTGCGCGACATCAAGTTCCCTAACGACACCACCAAGTGCGGCACCCGCGCGAACACCTGGGGCACGATCCTGGTGTCGGGCCTGAACAAGGGCGGCAAGGGCTACTTCGCGCTCGATGTCACCTCGCCGGACGCCGCTGACGAAGATGCCTTGCGCGGCAAGGTGCTCTGGGAGTTCGACGGCAGCGGCACCGGGGCCGGAGGCGTGGCGAAGGTGGGCTTCTCCTATGGCCAGCCGCTGGTGATCTGGACCAGGGCCGGGTGGCTGGTGGCGGTGTCCTCCGGGTACCACAACGATGGGGCCGGTCACATCTGGCTGCTTCACCCCTGCACGGGCGAGGTGGTCAAGAAGCTCGATGTCCCCGACAGCGGCTCCACGACCAACCCGATCGGCCTGGCCCAGATGGAGGGCTACTTCCAGGATGATGCCGAGCAGCTGGTGCTCCAGCTCTATGGCACCGACATCAGGGGCAACCTCTGGCGCTGGGATCTTTCCGGCGCCACCGTGGCTAACTGGTCAAGCACCGGGACCAAGATCATCAATGTCAGTGCGCCCATCACCACCGCACCGGCGGTGGCGATCAATCCCCGCGAACCCACCGAACGCTGGGTCACCTTCGGCACCGGCCGCCTGCTGGCGTCATCGGATGTGAGCGCCCCGCTCACGGGCACCTTCTATGCGGTGAAGGACGGCGGGCCGGTCACGCCGGGCACCTTCGCCAGCGCCCTGGCGCCATCCGATCTGGTCAATGCCACCAGTGGTCCGGCGACCGTCGGGCCTGGCACCAGGGGCTGGTACATGACCATGCCGAACACCGCCCAGGTCGTCACGGCGCCGCATATCGCGCGCGGCGTGGTCATCTGGGCCGCGACGGCGCCGAGCAACGATGCCTGCAGCCCGGGCGCCACGGCCTACGTCTATGCCCGCGATCTCGGCTCTGGCATCACCCGCATGCGCAACAACGCGGCGTCGCTCAGCGTGGCCGCGCCGATGACCAAGCTTCAGACCGCGCTGGGCACCGGCACCGCCACACCCACCAGCAGCCAGCGCAACCTGGTGGTGATCGGGTCCTCGTCGAACTCCGACGTGCTGATCGACGTCAGCCTGCGCGTGGTGCTTTCGGGCGGACGCAGCAACCTGCGCTTCATCAATCCGCGCTAGCGACCCGACCCCCGCGCGCATCCCGGCGATGCGCGCGCGGAGGTCTCTCAAGTTTTCCGGTTGGCTGCCGATATGCAGATGTCGATGTCTGCGAATCGGATCGCCCCCGCCATGCCCGCCAGCCCCGATGACTGCGCTTTCCCGGCCGAACTCGCCCGCCGGCTCGCGGCCCAGGCCGAGCTGCTCGCCCTGAGCGCTGCGATGGAGGCCTCCCGCTTCCCGCTGATCGGCCCCGAACTCCTCGAGCTCGCGGACCAGGCCCGTGATCTGGTCCGGCTCGGCGCTTCCCTGGCCGAACGCCAGGATGGCTTCTCGCGGGCCGTGGCACAGGCCGGACGCGTGATCGACGAGGGCCTTGCCGGCTGGGAGGGGTTCGATCCGGCCGATGGACCTTCCCGGCTTTCGCACTGAGCGCGGCGGCGGTTACAGTTCGGCGAGGCCGGCCCGCCGGGCCGGCGCCGATCACGGACGCACTGCCATGCCGCTGCAGAACATCAAGCCGATCAACGACCAGCTCGCCGACATCATCGTCCGGGCCGACGAGCCCTGGATCGAGACCTCGCCGGGCATGGCCTGGACCAAGGTGCTCTGGACCGGCCCCGAGACCGGTCGCTGGGTGGCGCTCTATCGCTGGAAGAAGGGCTTCGTCGCCCCGCCGCACAAGCATCTCTCGGATGCCCACACCTATGTGCTGAAGGGCCGCCTGCAGGTGCGCGACGGCATCCTCGAGGCGGGCGACTACGACTACGAGCCCAATGGCGTGCTGCACGGCGCCACCACGGCGCTCGAGGACACCGAGTACCTGTTCGTGTGCGAGGGACCGGTGGTCTTCTTCGATGAGAACGGCATCACCGCCTACAAGGGCTGGGAGGAACTTCAGCGCCTGAAGGAGTCGGCCCGCCGTACCACCGCCGCCGACACGGCGGGCTGAGGACCGCGGCGCGGGGCGCCGCCGCCGAGGGCGCGGCCGCTCGGCGCGCCGTCGGTCCTGCCGCGAAGGGGAGCCCCGCTCAGAGCCCGGCGGGTCGCCGCTGGTGCCAGTCGGTGATCGTCTGGAAGGCGCGCCCGGCGCGCACCAGCAGGTCCTCGCGCAGCGCGCCGGCCACCAGTTGCACCCCCAGCGGCATGCCCTCGGGCGTGAAGCCCGCGGGCAGGGTCAGGGTGGGCTGGCCCGACATGTCGAAGGGCACCGTGAAGCGCTGCAGACGCTGCCGGTATTCGGGCTCGGTGCGCAGGGCCGCGATGCGCGCCAGGCTGGGCGCGGCAAACGGAATCACCGGGGTGAGCAGCAGGTCGATGCCGGCCATGAGCGACTGCATGCGGCCGGTGAACGCCGCGCGCGCGAGCAGGAGCCGCTGGTAGTCGGGGCCGCTGAGCGCCATCCCGGTATCGAGCAGCGTGGCCAGCATGGGCCCGTACTCGGCCCGGCGCGCGGGCCAGGTATCGGCATGGGCCACCGCCGCCTCCACCGCGCAGTGCGGCACCCAGGCGCCCACCACCGCCGCCACCGGCGGCATGCGCACCGGCACCAGGGTGGCGCCCAGGCCGGCGAGGCTGCGCACGGCATCCTGGAAGGCGCGGGCCACCTCGGGCTCGGCCCCCTCCAGGGCGTAGGCCTCGTCGATGCCCACCCGCAGGCCGGCCAGCCGCTGGCCATCGCCCGCCAGATAGTCGGGCACCGGCACGGGCAGGGCGGTGGGATCGAGCGGGTCGGCGCCGGCGATGGCGCCCAGCATCAGGCCGCAGTCGGCCGCGCTGCGGGCCATGGGGCCGAGATGATCGAGCGAGGCGGCGAGTTCGAAGGCACCGTGGCGCGAGACCCGGCCCCAGGTGGGTTTCAGGCCGGTGACGCCATTGGCCACCGCGGGGTAGCGGATGGAGCCGCCGGTGTCGGTGCCGATGGCGCCATGGCACAGCGCCGCGGCCACCGCCACGCCCGAGCCGCTGGAGGACACGCCGGTCCAGGCGGCGTGGTCCCAGGGATTGAGCGGCGCGGTGATCTCGGGATGGTGGGCGCTGAACGCGCCCTCGGTCATCTGCAGCTTGCCCAGCAGCACCGCGCCGGCCTCGCGCAGGCGGCGCACCACCGTGCCGTCGGTGGGCGGGCGAAAGTCGCGGTGGATGGTGGTGCCCGCGGCGGTGACGACGCCTTCGGTCCAGCACAGATCCTTCACCGCCACCGGCACGCCGTGCAGCGGCCCCAGCGGCTCGCCGCGGGCCTGGCGCTGGTCGGCGGCACGGGCCTGGGCGAGGGCGAGTTCGGGCGTGGCGCGGGCGTAGGCATGCAGGCCCGGATCGACCCGGCCGATCCGGCGCAGCATGGCCTCGGTGGCCTCCCGGGCCGAGAGCCGGCGCGCGCGGATGGCGTCAGCCAGCGACTGCAGGCCCATCCAGGCGATGTCGTCGTCGTTCATGGGCGGGGTCCTTGAAAGACAACGGGGACCGGCAGGCTGGATGCTGCCGATCCCCGCGGGGAGATGGTGCCGGAGATAGGAGTCGAACCTACGACCTTCGCATTACGAATGCGCTGCTCTACCAACTGAGCTACACCGGCCGGTCGTGAGAAGGCGATGACTCTAGCACAGGCCCGAAGGCCTCGGCGAGGGTGTGCGCCACCGTGGGATAGCGCAGACGCACCCGAAGCTCGTGCTTCAGGCGCCGGTTGCGCAGGCGTCGCGACTCGCTCATGAACGACAGCATCATCGGCGAGACGCGGGCGGCGAGTTCGGCGGCCGGCACCCGGGGCGGGCGTGGCAGGCCGGCGGCATCGGCCACCTGGTCGAAGTAGTCGCCCATGCGCAGGTCGCTGTCGTCCACCGCGTGCACTACCCGGCCGGGTTTGCCCCGCCACAGGGCGGCCAGGCCGATGCGCGCGAGGTCATCGGCATGGATGTGGTTGGTGTGCACGTCGTCTTGCGGCAGCAGGGCCGGCAGCCCCTGGCGCAGGCGCGCGAGCGGCAGCCGGTCGTGGGCGTAGATGCCCGGCACCCGCAGCACGCTGGCGCGCGCACCCTGGCGCGCCGCCTGGCGCCAGAGCCGCTCGGCGGCCACGCGGCGCTGCGCCCGCGGATTGGCCGGGGCCACCGGCCGGGTCTCGTCGAACTGCGCGCCGGCGCAGTCGCCGTAGACCCCGGTGGTGCTGATGTAGACCCAGCGTGCGCCGGCCAGCGGGCGAGCCGTCCGTACCCGGGCACTCGGGTCATGCGAGGCGCGCGCCGGCCCCCACAGGCCGCGCGCCGGGCGCGACAGCGCCGCGATCAGCCGCCGGGTGCGCGGGTCTTGCGTGCCCTCGGTTGGGGGCGGCGCGAGGTGGATCACCTTGCCGCACCAGGCCGCGAGCCGCGGCAGGCGGGTGTCGAGGTCGAGCCGCAGCGGCACGATGCCGAGCCCGCGCAGCGCGCTGGCGTGCTCGGGCGTGCGCAGGGTGCCGATCGGGCGCAGGCCGCGCGCGGCGAGCAGCGCGCCGATCCGCTGGCCGACATCGCCGCAGCCGGCCAGCAGCACGCTGGCGCGCCGGAAGCGGCGGGGCAGCGCGCGATAAACTCGGGGGCTTCGCGTCATCGACCCATTATCGCCTCGCCGAGAGTCACCCCATGGCCTTCACTGTCACCGTCCAGCCCAGCGGCAAGCAGTTCCAGGCCGACCCTGGCGAATGCATCCTCGACGCGGCGCTGCGCCACTCGGTCATCCTGCCCTACGGCTGCAAGAACGGCGCCTGCGGTTCGTGCAAGGCCCGCGTGGTCGATGGCCAGGTCGCCCAGGGCGCCCATCACGCGGCTGCGCTGCGCGATGCCGAGGCCACCCGCGGCTTCGCGCTGATGTGCTGCGCGACGGCGCTCTCTGACCTGAGCATCGAGGCGCGGGTGGTGTCGG
This sequence comes from Burkholderiaceae bacterium, assembly GCA_044356115.1. Lineage (GTDB taxonomy): Bacteria > Pseudomonadota > Gammaproteobacteria > Burkholderiales > Burkholderiaceae_E > Quisquiliibacterium. Next base: position 1,623 of record JBIKWU010000074.1, on the reverse strand, counting down.
CCGCCGGCGACCTGCCCGTGCGCCGCATGCCCTGCCGGGTGTCGTCCATCACCCTCGAGGCGCCCGATGTCGCGGTGCTCAGGCTGCAACTGCCGGCCAACGAGCGGCTGCAGTTCCTCGCCGGCCAGTACATCGAGCTCATCCTCAAGGACGGCACGCGCCGCAGCTATTCCATGGCCTGCGCGCCGCACGCCGCCGAACAGCTCGAGCTGCATGTGCGGCACATGCCGGGTGGCCGCTTCACCGACACGGTGTTCGGGCAGTCGCAGCCGGCGCTTCGCGAGCGCGACATCCTGCGTTTCGAGGGGCCCATGGGCACCTTCTTCCTGCGCGAGGACAGCACCCGGCCCATCGTGCTGCTGGCCAGCGGCACCGGCTTCGCGCCCATCCAGGCGATCGTCGAGCACGCCATCCACAAGGGGGTGTCGCGGCCCATCTCGCTCTACTGGGGTGGGCGCCGGCCCCGCGACCTGTACCGGGCCGCGCAGTGCGCTCGCTGGGTCGATCAGCTGCCCAGCCTGCGCTGGGTGCCGGTGGTGTCCGATGCCCTGCCGGAGGACCACTGGCAGGGCCGGACGGGGCTGGTGCACCGCGCGGTGATGGCCGATTTCCCTGACCTCTCGGGCCACCAGGTGTATGCCTGCGGCGCGCCGATCATGGTGGAGGCCGCGCGTGCCGACTTCACCCGCGCGTGCGGTCTGCCGCCCGAGGAGTTCTTTGCCGACGCCTTCACGAGCGCGGCTGACGGCGCAGCGTAGCCAGTTGCGCCAGCATCGCGGCGAGCACTGCGGCCGCGAAGCCCGCCGCGGTGCCGGCCGTGGGCAGCAGCAGCGCCGCCACTGCGCAGAAGGCCGCGAAGGACAGCAGGCCGCGCGCCAGGCCGCGCAGCAGGGTGGCGGTGTAGGCCGGTCCCTGGGTGCGGTGCGAGAAGCCCGCCAGCACGATGCTCATCATCGGGAATACCGCCAGCAGTCCGCTCCAGCGCGGGCCGGCGTGGGACGCGGCCTGCGTCACCACCAGACTGAGCAGGGCGCCCGCGATCATGCGCAGGGCGAGCTCGCGAGGGTCCGATGGCGGCGCGGGGCCGGACTCGACCGCCGGCGGGAACAGCCGCGGTGCGAGCAGCCACGAAGCGCCGGCCAGCAGGGCCGACAGGGCAAGCGATTCCGGCAGCAGCGACAGGCCCCAGGCCACGATCATCCAGGTGGCCAGCGCCGCTGCCACTGCCACCGGCCAGTGCGCGGCCCGCGCGGCGTGGGCGTAGGCCACGGTCACGGCCACTGTGCTCACCACGGCCATCAGCGATCCGCCTGCCGCCTGGGCCGCGAACCCCGCGCCCTGTTCGATGGCGATGAAAGCCAGGATGGGACCGGTGACGATCGGCAGTCCGGCCAGCCAGCCGCCCATCGCCGGTCCCCAGCGTCGGGCCGCCAGCGACACCAGCAGCAGGAAGCCCGGCACCAGGAACAGCTTCAGCGCGAGCACCGCGCCTCGCGCGTCATTCGCCGTCGGCCTCGCCGAGGTAGGCCGCCCGCACCCGTGGATCGCTCAGTAGCTGCCCGGCCTGATCGCTCATGGCGATCAGGCCGGAGTCCATCACGTAGCCGCGGTGCGCGGTCTTCA
>JBIKWU010000073.1:0-15602 GCA_044356115.1 Burkholderiaceae bacterium | reverse complement strand
CCATCATGTCGGGCATGGAAGACCTGGTCATCGCCGGCGGCACCGAGATGATGTCCATGACCGGCCGGCGCAGCAGCGAAGACGGCCCGTCGCTGATGGACGCCGGCAACCTGCGCCTGCGCGCCAGCCATCCGCAGTCCCATCAGGGCGTGTGCGCCGATGCCATCGCCACTCTCGAGGGCATCACCCGCAACGACGTCGATGCGCTCGCCCTCGAGAGCCAGAAGCGCGCGGCGCATGCCATCGCCAACGGCCACTTCGATCGCAGCCTCATCAAGGTCTTCAAGGCCGACGGCTCGCTCGCGCTCGACCATGAGGAATTCCCGCGCCCGCAGACCACGCTCGAGGGCCTGGGGCAGCTCAAGCCGGCCTTTGCCACCATGGCCGATGTGCCCCTGGACGACAAGGGCACCACCTATCGCAGCCTCATCCTGCAGAAATACCCCGATCTCAAGATCGAGCACATCCACCATGCCGGCAACTCCTCGGGCGTGGTCGATGGCGCGGCCGCGCTGCTGCTGGCCTCGCCGCGCTATGCCGCGGCCAAGGGCCTGAAGGCGCGCGCGCGGGTGGTGGCCGTGGCCAACATGGGTGACTCCCCCACGCTGATGCTCAACGCGCCGGTGCCTGCGGCGCGCAAGGTGCTGGCCAAGGCCGGCCTCACGGTCGATGACATCGATCTGTGGGAGATCAACGAGGCCTTCGCGGTGGTGGCCGAGAAGTTCATCCGCGATCTCAAGCTCGACCGCAGCAAGGTCAACGTCAATGGCGGCGCCATGGCGCTGGGCCACCCCATCGGTGCCACCGGCTCCATCCTGATCGGCACCCTGCTCGACGAGCTCGAGCGCCGCGATCTGCGCCGCGGCCTGGTCACCATGTGCGCGGCCGGCGGCATGGCGCCGGCGATCATCATCGAGCGGGTCTGATCCGCCCGGCGGGCCGCGGGCCGAATGCCCGCTCGGCCCGCATCGCCAGGCCGGCCACCACGCTGCCGTAGGCGTCGCCCATCACCATCGGCACGCCGGGCAGCAGCTGGCCCACCGCTTCCTGCAGCGCCTCGGCCCGGGCCGATCCACCGGTCAGGTAGATCACTTCGGGGCGCGCGCCGGCCTGCGCGAGCGCCTCGCTGATCAGCCGCTGCAGGGCCAGACGCAGCGGCTCGAGCGCTCGTGGCAGGCGCTCGGCGCCGAGCGAGGCGCGCAGCCCTGGCTCGATGCGTTCCAGCGCCACCGTCACCTGCGGGTCGGCGCTCTCTGACAGGGCGCGCTTGGCGGCCTCGGCGCGGGTCACCAGCCACAGGGTCTGCCCGCTCTCGCGCAGGGTCTCCAGACGCCGTACCTGATGCGCCACCGCGTCATCGCAGCGCCGGCAGGTGGCCGCGATCGCCGCCCCGGCTCTCAGGAACGCGGCCTGCGCCGGCACACTGAAGACATCGACCGCATCGCTGTAGGGCTGGGGCGGCACCGGCAGGCCGGAGCGCTCGCGCAAGCCCAGTCCCAGGGCGGGCATCAGCCCTGCGAAGGCCAGCGCGGTATCGGCGTCATTGCCGCCCACGCGGTCTCCCACTGAGGCCAGGATGTCATCGTGGCGGTCGTCGGCCTGTGCCGCCGCTCGGCCACGGTCGGCAGGGCCGAGCAGGGCCACGGTGCAGTCGGTGGTGCCGCCGCCGATATCGACGATCAGGGCCACCTGGCGGCGCTGCAGGGTGCGCTCGAAGTCCAGGGCCGCAGCCACCGGCTCGAACTCGAAGATCACCTCCTGCCAGCCGGCCTCGCGGGCGGCGGCCTCCAGCAGCGCGAGCGCACGGGCGTTGGCCTGCTGCGGGTCGCGGCCGCTGACGGTGCCGAAGTTGACCGGCCGGCCAAAGCAGGCCTGGGTCAGCGACTCGCCGGCGGCTTCACTGGCGCGCTCCCGAAGGTGGGCGAGCATCAGGCTGACGATGCGCTGGAAGCGCGCCCGGTGAACCGGGTCGATGTCGGCGGCGAGAAACGACTTGGGTGAGCGGAAGAAGAATCCGTCGGGGTCATCCTGGGCCGCGGCCAGCGCCTCGCGGCCGAAGCGTGGCTGCGCGCCGAGGGCGAGCGCCTCGGTCAGGCTCTGGCGCTGCATGGCTTCGTAGGCATCGAGGGGCGTGCCCACCAGGCTGGCCGCGGGCGGCGGCATGCGGGGCACGTGCACCACGGAGGGCAGGGTGGAGTCGCCGGCTTCGAGCGTGATCGCCCGCGGGCCCTCGCGCTCGGCGAAGGCCACCAGACAGTTGGAGGTGCCGAAGTCGACACCGATCCGGTGCGCGCCCTCGGATGGCCGGCGCGCTCCGGTCACGCCCGGTCAGCCTTCCAGCGGCAGCCGGCTTCGGGGATTGGCGGTGATGCGCGCCAGGCCGACCGAGGCGCCGTTGGCGCAGAACTGCGTGCTGAAGTCGCGCAACTCGCGCAGCAATTGCTGCGAGCTCGCGCTGAGCTTCTTGGAATGCTTGTTGGCGAGGTTGTCGGCCAGGCTGAAGACCCGCGCATTGAGGGTGTCTCGGGCGAGCTCGTCGAGGCGACGGGCGGTGCCGTCGGCGTCATTCTTGAGCAGGCGTGCCATGGCGTCGTTGATCTGATAGCTGATCTGGCCGTGCTCCTGGACCACGATCTCGATCATGTCCTTCATCTGGCCGAGCGAGGCTGACAGCAGGTCGACCGCGGTCTTGGAGATCGCGTGGCGGCGGGCGCAGCGACGCGTCCAGTCGGCCGCGTCGATCGGCTTGATGCCTGACGCGTCCAGACGGCTCATCAGGATCAGCAGACTGGACACGGTCTCGAAGTCGCAGGCAGGGCTGCTCACGATGTCCTCGAGCCCGCGCAGCCCTTCCTCGGCGCGGGCGCGCTCGCCGTTCAGGGCGCGCAGGCATACGTCGGCGATGCGCACCATGGCCGCGTAGCGGAAGTTGTCGGGGGCCTTGTCGCGAGCCAGGGCCAGCACGCCGGCGTAGCGCTCGGCATCGCGGATGACTTGCGGGTTCTGCGCGGCCTTCGCAGCAGCCAGGAACAGCAGCAGCATGACCGTCTGGGCGTCGAAGTCGCGATTGCCCTGGCTGAGCTTGTAGGCCTTGCCGAGCATGGTCTCGGCCTCGTCGGGATCACCCACCAGGAAGGCGAGCGAGCCCAGCTTCTGCAGGCGCATGACATTCGAGGGAGTGGCTTCAACTGCCCGGCGAAGGGTCTCGAGCGCCCGCCCCAGATCACCCTCCTCGAAGTAGACCCGCGCAAGCATGTCGTAGGCGTCCACGTAGGCGCTTGACTCGCTGACCAGGGTCTCGAGGGACCCGCGGGCGCGTTCGGTGTCGCTTTCGGTGAGCGCCACCTGGGCCACGCCGAGCTTGGCCCAGGGCAGGGCCTTGGCCTCGAGCACCATGTCGTACATCTGCTGCGCCTCCTTGTGGCGCTTCAGGTGCATGCTGAGTTCGGCGCCGATCCGCGCGGCGTCCAGCCAGAACGGATGCCGGTCGCGGACCATGATCTTGCAGCGCGTGAGCGCGTGCTCGAACGACTTCTCTTCGATGTTGGTCCAGATCGGCAGCAGCGCGATCTTCTTGTTGAGCGCCCGGTTCAGCCGCTCTTCCAGCGTGGAGGGCTTGAAGGGCTTGAGCAGGTAGTCATCGGGCGCGTTCTCGACCACCGAGGCAACCCGGTCGTAGATGGCCTCGCCGGTGACCATGAAGAAGATGGTGTTGAAGGGCACCAGCCGCTTCGAGCGGATGTCGTCAAGCAGGTCCTGGCCGGTCTCGGCACCGCTGAAGTGGTACTCGCACAGGATGACGTCGTAGGTGTTTTCCTTCAGGTGCGAGCGGGCCTGCATCGGACCGTGCACGGTCTTGACCTTGCCGATGCCGATGTCGCGCAGTACGCCCGAGACGGTCATGCGCGAGACATCCTTGTCGTCGATGATCAGCGCCTTCATGGCGCCGAAATCGTCGTCCTGGGGCGCGCCGAAGGTGGCGGCGGCGGTGATCTTGGGCGGCGGCTTGGCGCCGGGTTTCATGCTGGTGTTCACGAACGTCATGATGCTTGCGCGGGGGGCTGATCGACACGCACAGGCGGCCGAAATGCCGCTGGCGCCCGATGATCGGGAGAGCTGTCCGATGGGAGGCTGCTGATGCCCGCCCGGCGATCGGCCAAGCGCTTGCCCGCGGTGCCGGTCATGCCAGCAGGGGCGAGCGGGCGTGCCTGTGCATCGGTCGCGGCGCTGTCGCCTCGATGAGGTCCTGCAGTTCCGAGGCCTGGATCGCGCTCAGGTGTCGCCCGTGGCGATCGAGCAGCCCGTCGGCGAGCTGGGCGACACGCGGGTTGCGGCTCTCCAGCAGCAAAGCCTGCAGGCGCCGCGCCGCGCCCGTGATGTCGGCCTTGAGCAGCATCGACATCGCCTCGGCGATCTCCCGCGTGAGGCGCTCGTGCTGCTCCTCGATCAGACCGGCAAGGCTGGGGGAATGCCGCAGTGCCAGAGCCAGAAGGCTGGTGGCGATCCGGGTGCCTGCGTGGCGCCTGCCGAGTCGCCTGACCCAGTCCTGCGGGTCGTTCGGACCCAGATCGTGCGGGGCCAGGCAGCGCATCAGCAGCAGCAGATGCAGCGCACAGGAGAGGTCGAATCCCGGGCGTTCGATCTGCGTATCGAGCGCATGCAGGCTGGCTCGCGCCCTCTCCATGTCCTCGTCCAGGCACAGCACACGCGCGGTGGCCATCTCGTTCAGGATCGCGAGTCGCGCGTCCGCCGGGTCGGCGGCATGAGCCAGCGCGAGGCGATCGGCATGCGCCCGGGCATCGACGGCGCCCATCGGTTCCTCGCTGGCGCGATCGGCCTCCAGCATGACCAGCGCGAGCAGGGTCTGGGGGTCGACACTGCGGTTGCCGTTCGCAAGCCGTGCTGCCTTGTCGAGGGTCTCCCGGGCTTCGGTGAGTTGTCCGAGCAGGAAGGCCAGTGTACCTAGGCTCTGCAGGCGGACGAGATCGGCCGGAATGGCGCTGACCCCGCGCCGCAGCGCCTGCATGGCCGCACTGGCGTCGCCATCCTCGAGGTAGCAGCGGGCCAGTCGCTGGTAGGTGTCGCCGCAGGCGGCGGTGTCCTCGCTGTCCAGAGCCTCGCCGCCGGCCGCCTGCGCAGGCAGCGTCACGGGCAGCCTCGCCCAGGGAAGAGCCTGCTCCTCCTGCACCAGTTCGTACATGCCGTCGGCTTCCCGGTGCCGCTTGAGCGCGAGGTGAATCTCGGCGCTGATGCGGGCGGCATCCAGCCAGAACGTCTCGCGCTGGGTGATCATCGCCTCGCAGCGCGCAAGGGCGTCGTGAAAGGCCTCCTGCTCGACGCTCGCCCAGATTGGCAGCAGCGCCGCCTTCTTGGCCAGCGCCCGGGTCAGTCTGGCTTCCAGCGTGGCGGGATTGACCGGCTTGAGCAGATAGGCATCCAGCGCGGTTTCCACCACGGCGGCCACCCGCTCGTGCACGGCCTCGCCGGTGAGCATCACCAGCAGCGTGGTGAAGGGCACCAGTCGCCGGGCACGGATGTCCTCGAGCAACTCGAGTCCGGTCTCGCCGTAGGAGAAGTGGTATTCGGTGAGGATCAGATCGAAGGGCTGCACCCGCAACTGGGCGCGAGCCTCTTCCGGGTGAGACACCGATTTGACCCGCGCCAGGCCGATCTGGCGCAGCGCGTGCGCGACCGCCACCCGCGAGACATCGCGCTCGTCGACCAGCAGCGCGCTGAGGTGGCTGAATTCGCCGTCGCCAGGGCGGGCAAACAGCGCGGGCTTGACGAGCCGCGAGGGAATCTGATCGAGAAGAGGCATGGGAGCATCGAAGAGAGCCCCCGCACTTTAGGGCGCCCGGTTCCCGCGTGAACCGCGGAATACCCGGCGCCGGAGCCGTCTATTCCGAGGGTGCCTGCTGCACGATGCGTTCGCGCACCAGCCGGGCGATCTCGGCCTCGGGCAGCCCGAGCACCGAGCGCAGGGTGGCCTCGGTGTGCTCGCCCAGGCGTGGTGATGGCGAGCGAATGGCGCCCGGCGTGCGCGACAGCCGCACCGGCACGCCCACCACCTTGACCGGTCCGGCCCGTGGGTGCTCCATCTCGACCAGGGTGCCGCGTGCCTTGACCTGCGGATGCTCGACCAGCTGCGCGATGTCGTTGATGGCGCCCACCGGCACCCCGGCCTCGAGCAGCACGGCCTCCCACGCCTCGAAGGTACGGGTGAGGAACACCTGCTGCAGGATGTCGATCAGCACCGCGCGGTTCTGCGCGCGCTGCAGGTTGGTACGAAAGCGTGGGTCATCGGTGAGGTCAGGGCGGCCGATCACCGGGCAGAAGATCTTCCAGAGCTTCTCGCTGCCCACCGCCAGCGCGAGGTCACGGGACTGGGTGCGGAAGGTCTGGTAGGGCAGCAGCGCCTTGTAGGCCGTGCCCATGGGGCGGGGCAGTTCCCGGTCGGCGAGGTAGCCGCTGATCATGATGTTGAGCAGGGACATCTGGCCCTCGAGCATCGAGACATCGATGCGCTGGCCTTCGCCGGTCTTGTCCTTGACCCGCAGCGCCATGACGATGCCGAAGCCGGCATACATGCCCGCCGTGAGATCGGCGATGGACACGCCGCAGCGCACGCCGTGCCCGCCTTCCTCGCCGGTGACGCTGATCATGCCGCTCTCGGCCTGCAGGATGAGGTCGAGCGCGGCGCGCTCGCGGTACGGGCCGTCCTGGCCGAAGCCCGAGACCGAGCAGTAGATGATGCCGGGGTTGCGCTCACGCGCCCGCTCGTAGCCCAGGCCGAGCTTCTCGAGGGCGCCGGGGCGGAAGTTCTCGAGCACCACGTCGGCCTTCTCGACGAGCTTGAAGAAGAGCTCCTTGCCCTCGGCGGTCTTCAGATCGATGGAGATGCCCTGCTTGTTGCGGTGCAGGCTCACGAAATAGGAGTTCTCGCCACCCGGCAGGGGCGAGCCCCAGGCCCTGGCGATGTCGCCCGCGCCGGGGGTCTCGAGCTTGATCACGCGGGCGCCGAAGTCGGCGAGCATGGTCGAGCAGTGCGGCCCGGCCAGCGCGTGGGAGAGGTCGAGCACGGTGACATCTTCGAGGGGCATCTTCATGGCGTGACGGTTCCGCAGGCTGGGGCCCGCCCCGGTGGCGGGTGTCGGTCGATGTTACCCGCGGCCCGCGGCCGAGGGCAGGGCGCGGCGCGTGCCACCGTGCCGTTATCATGGCGGTCGAGGCTGCGCCGACGGCCGCTCCCCGAACCCTCTCCCAAGGCACTCCCATGATCGACGCTCAGGCGCTGGACGCCCTGTTTCGCGAGGCGCGCAGCGCCAACCGCTTCCTCGACCGCCCGGTCTCGGACGACACCCTGCGCCAGGTCTACGAGCTCATGAAGATGGGCCCCACCTCGGCCAACTGTCAGCCCGCCCGGCTGGTGTTCCTGCGCACCGCCCAGGCCAAGGAGCGGCTGCGCCCGGCGCTCTCGCAGGGCAACCTCGAGAAGACCCTCGCCGCGCCGGTGGTGTGCATCGTGGCCCATGACACCGACTTCCACGAGCACCTGCCCCGCGTGTTCCCGCACAACCCGGGCGCGCGCTCCTGGTTCGAAGGCGAGGCCAACCGCGCGGCGCGTGAGGCCGGCGCGTTTCGGAACGGCTCGCTGCAGGGCGGTTACCTGATCATGGCCGCGCGCGCGCTCGGCCTGGCCTGCGGCCCCATGTCCGGCTTCGACAACGGCAAGGTCGATGCCGAGTTCTTCCCCGGCGGACGGGTGCGCTCCAACTTCCTGTGCAACCTCGGGTACATCGATCCGGCCGGCACCTTCGCGCGCAGCCCGCGTTTCGCGTTCGACGAGGTCTGCCAGCTGCTCTGAGGGCTGGCCGTTCTCAGCGCGCGGGCCACAGCGCCCAGGCCGCCCAGGGCGCGGCCACCAGCATCGCCAGGCCGGGCGCCACGCGCAGCGCGAAGCGGCCGCCCCCTGCGACCCAGGCGGCCACCAGCTTGCTCAGGCTGTTGGCGCTGAGCGCCAGGAGCATCATCAACGCCGCCTCGCCTGGCGCCTGCGCGCCCTGCGCCACCAGCGAGGCGCCCGAGGCCACCGCGGCGTGCACATCGACGAAGCCGGCGATCGCGGCGCCGAGCCGGGCCGCGGATGCCCCGAGGTGCGCGTTGACCCAGGCGAGCATCCAGGTGATGCCGGTGAGCAGCACGGCGAAGGCCAGGGAGCGCGGCAGGTCGAACACCCGCCCCGCCGGCTGTGCTGCCGCCGTGGCGCCGCGCGAGCGCCACATCCCGGGCATCGCCGCGCTCAGGGCCGCGAGGGCCCCCGCCGCCACCAGGGGCGTGATCGCGGCGAGGGTGGCTGGCGAGAGCGTGGCGCAGACCAGCGCGATCTGGATCACGGTGGCCAGGTTCGAGAGCAGTGCGCCGCTGGCGCAGGCGCCGCCCAGATCCGGCGCGCGCCGCGCCTGCGCGCCCATCGCCGCGAAGGTGGCCGTGCTCGAGACGAAGCCGGCGGCCAGGCCCGACAGCGCCAGGCCGGTGCGCGCGCCCAGCAGCCGCGACCCGATGTAGCCTGCCGCCTGCAGGGCGAGCAGCAGCAGCACCAGTTGCCACAGCGCGCGCGGGTTCAGCCCGGGCAGCCAGGCGGGCGCCTCGGCGGGCAACATCGGCAGCACCACCAGGGCGGCGCCGGCGAGGATCAGGGCGTCGCGCAATTCGGCCTCGGTGAGCACCTCGGTGGCGAATCGGTGCAGCCGCGAACGGGCCGCCAGCAGCACCGCCACGATCACCGCGCCGGCACCGGCCAGCATCGGATCGGTGGCCGCGATCACGCCAAGCAGGAAGGTGACGAACAGCGACAGGGCGGTGGTGATGCCCGGATCACGGCGCGGATGGCGCCAATGGTGGATCGTGGTCAGGGCAACCAGCAGCGCCGCACCCGCCGCCACCAGCAGCGGTTGCGCGAGCAGTTGCGTGATCGCGCCGGCCAGCGCCGCCATGCTGAAGGTGCGGACCCCGGCCGGGGCGCGTGCCGGGCCGCTGCCCTTGCGCCGCTCGCGCTCGATGCCGATCAGCAGCCCGCAGCCCAGGGCCACGGCCAGGCTCAGCCAGGGCGCCGACGTGGGTGACATGGTCCGAGTGTAGCCGGCGCGCCGGCATTCCATCACAGCCGATCGCGCGGGTCTCCCCTTAGCATCCCAGGGGTGAAAAAGGATCGCCGCCCATGACCGCCGGCGCGCCCGCTGGCGCCGTCGACCCCCTGCTCGATCAGGCAGTGCAGCGGCTCGCCCACACCCTGGAGCGCTCGCTGCTCGGGGTATGCGCCGAGATTGCCGGCGACCTGGAAGGCGCGGCCGCGTTCGAGGCCAGCGCCCGTGACCGGCAGGCGCTGCATGCCGCCGCCGGATTGCTGCGGCTGCAGAGCGCCGAGCGGGTCGGCCGTGCGGCGCGCGGGCTCGCCGATCGGGCCGCCCGCTGCCAGGAGTACGCGGCACGACAGATCGATGCCGAGCGCGTGCTCGGTCTGCTGCAGGAGGACGAACCGGGCCAGCAGGTGCTGGTCGGCGATGTGGCCAGGGCGGTGCGGGCGATCGTCGGCGCCGATTACCTCTCGCTCATGGACCGGGTCCATGCACTCTGGCCGGAAGCCTGGCCGGATGACGACCTCAATCCGCTTGGCGCGCGAATCCTGGCGTCGGCCGCTGTCGCCGCGCTCGAACCGGTTCCGGGCGCGGTCGAACCGGTGCTCACCCAGACGCGTCGCTCGGTGTTGCGCCGCTCGCCGGCGGTGCTGGCGCTCGCCCTGGAAGACATCGCCCGGTGGCTGGCCGATCCCGGCGGGCGCCTGTCCGCGCGCTGGCGCGACGCCTCGGGCGCGGGCTCCGGAAGGCCCGCAACCCACCCCGGCATGCGCGCGCTCGATGCCAGCCAGCATGCGGCTGATGCGGCACGGCTGCTGGGCTCGTCCTCCCTGGCAGGCGCCGAGCCTTTGCCGCTGCCGGCGCTGCCCACGCTGCAGCCGGTGGTCGAGCTCGAGCGGGACGCGCTCGCCTTCGCGCATGCGATCGGCGTGCCCCCGCACAGTCGACAGGCCCGCGAACGCTTCTTCGCCAACGCGCGCGCCCGGCTGCGCGAGGGCGGCGTGGCCGCCCCGCAACTGGCGGTGGTGGATGTGGTGGCGGCTCTGTTCGATTACCTGATCGATGACCAGCGCCAGCCCGAGATCGCGCGGGCCATGCTCTGGCGCCTGCAGCAACCGGCACTGGCCCTGGCGCTGATGGACCCGGGCTACCTGGGTGACGAACCGCGCTCGCTGCGCCGGCTGCTCGAGAACCTGGGCGCGCTGGTCACGGCGTATGGCGATCAGCTCGATCGCGGTGGCGAACTGCATCGCCGGCTCGAGACCGTGGTGCGCGCAGTGGAGATCGTGGCTGGCGCGTTGCAGTCGCGGGCCTTCGTGCTGTCGCGGCAGGTCGAGCGCGAATACGCCAGGGCAGCGCGCCACGTGACGCAACTCGTCGAACGCCTGCAGCGCGACGCCGCCGCTCGCCAGCCGCGCCCGCCCGCAGGCCGCAACCGCCGCGATTACCGCCGACGTCCGTCCGCGCAGCGTGAACAGGAACTCACCGTGCGCCTTTCGGTGATGATCGGCGAGCGGCTGGAGCGGCATCAGGTACCCGCGTCGGTCAGGGAGTTCCTGCTCACCGTCTGGTTGCGCCAGTTGCGCACCACCGCGCTGCGCGACGGCGAGGAAAGTGGCCCGTTCAAGGTCGCCCTGCAGGTGGTCGACGATCTGCTCTGGACGCTCGACCCCGCCTCGCGCAGCCATGACCGACGCGAGTTCGCGGCCCGGATACCGCCGCTCATCCGGCTGCTCACCGAGGGCGTGCGGGAGGTGGGCATGGCCAGCGAGGAGCTCAAGCCCTTCCTGGACGAGCTCTTCCTGGTGCATCTGCGACGCATGCAGGGCGATCTGCGCGAGATGCCGGGGCAGGGATCCGCGTCGGCGCCGACGCCCGCCCCGACGGCATCGTCAGGCCCGCCCAGCGCGCCCGCGTCGCCGGCGCCACCCGTGTCCGCGCCGACTGCGTCCGCGCCGCCCACGCCAGCGCCACCCACGCTCACCGAGCGCCGCGCGCCCGACGATCGCCTGCTGCCGATCCGCCCGGCCCGCCGGCGAGAGGATCGACAGCGACCCGTCGCCGAGGGCAATGCCGATCGCACGGCGCAGGCGCGGCTGCAGCAGGTGCTGTCCTCGCTCGATCTGGCCGACCTGCCCACGCAACCGGCCGTGGTGCCGGATGCCGGAGCCGACCCGGTGTCGCGCCTGCGTCGAGGTGACTGGCTGCGCCTGGTCGAGCCCGATCGCAGCGACGCCTACGCGAAGGTCGCCTGGATCAATGAAAGCCGGACCGTGCTGCTGCTGGTGCGTCACCCGGACCGTCGAGCGCAGTCGATGCGCTCGTCCGAGCTCGCCGGGCGCTTTGCCCGCGGCGAGGCCTGCTTCATCCAGCCGTCGACAGGTCGTCCGCCGGGAAGCTGACCACGTGGTCGGCATCGAAGCGGATGCCGATCCGTTCGCCCAGGGCGTGGTTGTGATGGCTGGGCACCAGCGCCAGCAGGCTGGCCCCGCTCGGCAGCCGCAGGGTGTAGAGGAACTGCGCGCCCCGGAACGCCTTGCGCACCACCTCGGCCTGCAGCGGGCTGGCGTCGTCGTGGATCACGTCATCGGGCCGCAGCAGGACCAGGATGTCGCCGCTCAGGCTCGCGCTCGCGCCCGCCAGGGCCTGGTCGCCGCGATGACGGATCGGCAGCACACCGAGCTCGAAGCGCACCTCGGCCTGTCCGTCGTGCTGGTGCAGTCGGCCCGGCAGGAATGAGCCCATGCCCACGAAGTCGGCGACTGCCCGCGAGTTGGGGCGGTGGTAGAGCCGATAGGGTGTGTCCCACTGGGCGATGGCGCCGGCCTGCATCACGCCGATCTGATCGGCCATCGCGAAGGCCTCGTACTGGTCGTGCGTGACCAGCAGCGCGGTGGTGCCGGCGGCGAGCAGGATCTCGCGCAGCTCGACCGCCAGCCGCTCCCGCAGGTCGGGGTCGAGATTCGAGAAGGGCTCGTCGAGCAGCAGGAGCCGCGGCGCCGGGGCGAGCGCCCGCGCGAGCGCCACCCGCTGCTGCTGCCCCCCGGAGAGTTCATGCGGATGGCGCCTGGCCACCGATCCGAGGCCGACCAGGTCGAGCATGCGCGCGACGCGTTCCTGCCGCGCCGCGCCCCGGCCGGCCGCGCCGCGCAGGCCGAAGCCGACGTTGTCGGCGACCGTCAGGTGCGGGAAGAGCGCGTAGTCCTGGAAGACGATGCCCACGCCCCGGTTTTCGGGTTCGGTCCAGTGGCCGGGCCCGACCAGGCACCGGCCCTCGAGCAGTACCTCGCCGGCCTGCGGCCGGACAAAGCCCGCGATAGCGCGCAACGCGGTGCTCTTGCCGCAGCCCGAGGCGCCGAGCAGGCAACCGATACGCCCGGACGGCAGCTCGAAGCTCAGGCCATCGACCACCGGGGCGCGCGCCCCGCTCGGGTCATAGGACACGCGCAGGTCGCGAACCACGAGCGCGGTCTGCCGGGGCGCGGCGAGCTTGGGGGAGGCGGGCGGGGCCGAATGCATATAATTCTCGTTCAGCCTGATTCTACCGAAGCGCCATCGACTCCCCTGTCGCCCTGCCTGCCTCGCCCGCGCGCGGCCTGATGCGCCTGTCCTCGGCCACGCTGGGTGTGCTGGCCACGCTGGGAGCGCTCATGACCGCGTCGCCGGTGCTGGTGCTGATGCTCATCGCCGGGTCGCCGCAGGGTGGCTGGGACACGCTCGCGCACCTGGCCGGCACCGTGCTGCCGGCCGCGCTGCTCACCTCGGTCGGCCTGGCGCTGGTGGTGCTGGCCACGGTGCTGCTGCTGGGCGTGGGCGCGGCCTGGCTGGTGGCGGCCTACGAGTTCCCCGGGCGCCGGTGGCTGTCCTGGGCCCTGATCCTCCCGCTGGCGATGCCGGCCTTCGTGCTGGCGTACGCCTACACCGATTTCCTGGATGTGTCCGGCCCCCTGCAGACGGGGCTGCGCGCGCTCACCGGCTGGCCGGTGAGGGGCTACTGGTTTCCCGAGATCCGCTCCACGCCCGGCGCCGGGCTGTGCCTGGGCCTCGCGCTCTACCCGTACGTGTACATGCTGGCGCGCACCGCCTTTGCCGAACGGCCGGCGTCGCTTGCCGAGGCGGCGCGCTCGCTCGGCCTGTCGCCGCGCGCCACCTGGTGGCGGGTGGTCTGGCCGGTGGCGCGGCCCGCCGTGGCAGCGGGATGCGCGCTGGTCCTCATGGAGACCCTGGCCGACTTCGGCACGGTCAGCTACTTCGGGGTCGATTCCCTAACCGCGGGCATCTATCGGGCCTGGCAGGGCATGGGCGATCGGGTGGCGGCGGCGCGCCTCGGGCTGGCGTTGCTGGTGCTGGTGGGGCTGATCGCCTGGCTGGAGCGGCGGCAGCGTGCCCGGATGCGCTTCTCGGCGCGGGCCGCGCGAGCGCCGTCTCGCGAGGTGCTGCGCGGCTGGCGCGCCTGGCGGGCGAGCGTGCTGGCCTTCATCCCGGTGGGGCTCGGATTCCTGATCCCGGTGGCGCTGCTGCTGCGGGCCTGGCTCGCGGCCGATGCGCCGGTCGATCCGCGCCTGGGCGCTTGGCTGTGGCATTCGCTGCTGCTGGCCGGACTGGCCACCGCCCTGATCCTGCCGGTGGCCCTGGTCACCGCCTACGCCGCGCGGGTGGTCGGTGGCCGCGCGGTGGGCTGGGCGGTGAGCCTGGCCTGCGCCGGCTACGCGCTGCCCGGGGTGGTGATCGGCATCGGCCTGCTGGGCTGGGTGGGCCTGATCGACCGCTGGCTGGGCATGCTGCTGCTCGGCGGCACGGCGGCCGCGGTGGTCTATGCCTACGGCGTGCGCTTCTTCTCGATCGCTTACCAGGGCATCGAGTCGGCGCTCACCCGGATCAGCCCGGCCATGGACCAGAGCGCCCGCAGCCTGGGGGCTGCGCCGCTGGAGGTGCTGGCCCGGGTGCACTGGCCGCTGCTGCGGCCGAGCCTGGCGGCCGCGGCGCTGCTGGTGGCGGTGGACTGCCTCAAGGAGTTGCCAGCCACGCTGGTGCTGCGGCCCTTCGACTTCGACACGCTCGCGGTGGCCGTCTACCACTTCGCGGCCGACGAGCGCCTGGCCGAGGCGGCGGTGCCTTCCCTGCTGATCGTGCTGGCGGGCCTGGTGCCGGTGCTGATGCTGTCGCGGGCCTCGGGGGGGCATGAGCCGGGCGGTTCGCGCTGAGCGGCCGGGATGCGGGCGCTCAGGGTGGCGTGAGGGAGCCGAGCAGACCGTCCAAGCTTCTGCTATAGTCTAGGGCTGCAGGCGCGTAGCTCAGCTGGTTAGAGCACCACCTTGACATGGTGGGGGTCGTTGGTTCGAGTCCAATCGCGCCTACCAAACACAAGCCCAAGCAAGTCCATGATTTGCTTGGGCTTTTCGCTTTCTGGCGGTGGCCGTGCCCGCTCAGCGCGCTCAGGCGCCGGGCGTCGCGCCAAGCATGGCCAGTCGCTGGGTGACCTTCTCGAGCAGCGCGCCTTCGTTCTGGCGCGCATGGATCGCCGCCAGGTTGTTGAGCATCCGGATCAGGATCTGGCGCGGCGATGCCGGATGCAGCAGGCGTTCCACCGGCACGCCGTAGGGCGCGGCGCGGCGCTCGAGTTCGGCGCGGTCGATGCTCTGCCCGGTGAACGGGTCGATGACCGCCAGACCTTCGTGCAGGTTCACACGCACCAGGAAGTGGCCGGGGAAGGCCACGCCATCCACATCCAGGCCCACATGCCGGGTCAGTTCGGTGAACAGCACGGCCAGGCTGATGGGAATGCCGGTGCGGGTCTTCATCACGCGATGAAGATAGCTGTTGCCGGGGTCGTAGTAGGTCTGCCGATTGCCCGCGAAGCCCTGGGTCACGAAAAAGCAGTGCAGGGCGCGCTGCAGACGCGTGGTTTCGGTGCTGGCCTTGCGACAGGCCTGCGCCATGTCCTGCGCGAGGCGATCGAATGCCGCGAGGGTTTCCTGCAGGTCGAGTTCCGGGTGGGCGTCCTGCGCCAGCGAGGCGGCTGCCTCCAGCAGGGGGATGTCGCCGCCCTCGGACCCACCCACCAGCAGCCGGAAGTACTCCAGGGGCGAGACGGGCTGATACATGGATGGCGGGGGCTGACCGTGGGATGCGCGGGCGCCGAGCGTCTCAACCGCGGCCCGGCGCGGGCGCGGGCGCGGGCGCGGGCGCGGCGCCGGCTGCGGGCCGGCCCGCGGGATAGCACGGCTGGTCGCGATCGATGTGCGCCCAGGGTGCCGCGCTGGCCGTCCAGATGCTCGCGGCGAGCGCCATGCCTTCCTGGCGATCGAGGCTGCCCACCTTCAGGATGCGTTGCGCGGTGTCGTCGGCATGGCGGGTGAAGATGGGGCTGCCGCAATCGGCGCAGAAGTGACGCTCGAGGAGTCGGCCGCTGTCGGCTGCCTGGGCGAACACCCGGGTGGCGCCGCGCGTCAGGCGGAAGGCCGACGC
>JBIKWU010000298.1:0-4636 GCA_044356115.1 Burkholderiaceae bacterium | reverse complement strand
CAAGAACTTTTTGCGGCGGCGCAACAAACCTGCGGCAGACTCGACAGCCGCCACAAATAGCGTTTAATTTCAATTACTTGAAGAATCAATCTGTCAGGAATCGGCATCCTAGAGGCCGAAATTCCCGACAATCCCTCTCGGAATCCACCCGGTTTTTCGCAGCGCAACACACCCGCCCGGCGGGCCCACCCGGAGTCCCCTCATGGAATGCACCGTCAGCTGGACCGGCCTTGCCGGCATGAGCTTTCTGGCCACCACCGGCAGTGGCCATACCGCCGTGATGGACGGCGCCGTGGAAGGTGGGGGCCACAACCTCGCGCCTCGGCCCATGGAGCTGGTGCTGGCGGGCACTGGCGGCTGCACGGCCTACGACGTGGTGCTGATCCTGCGCAAGAGCGGGCAGGACATCCGCGGCTGCGAGGTGAAGCTCACCGCCGAGCGCGCCCCGACCGACCCCAAGGTATTCACCGCCATTCACTTCCACTTCATCGTGCGCGGCCGTGCCCTGAAGACCAACCTGGTCGAGCGCGCAATCAAGCTGTCCCACGACAAGTACTGCTCGGCGTCGGCCATGCTGGCGCACACCGCTCGCCTGACCGTGGACTGGGAGATCCTGGAAGACTGACCCGATCGGCGCGCGGGAGCGGACGTGCCCGCCGCCGGCGAGCCCCGGTGCCAAACGCAAACCCGGGGCGCTCGCCTGCCTAGATGCGGTGCGCCGTGGCGGTCATCACCCGGGCCGCCAGCCTCATCGCGGCACGCACCGGCGGCGGCAGACTGGCACCGCCCAACGACGCCGCCGTGCGGGCGTGGGCCGCTTCGTCTTCCTTCATCTGCGCCACGATCGTCCTGGATCGGACATCCTCGGCCGGCAGTCTCTCGAGATGCGAATCCAGGTGACGCTCCACCTGACGCTCGGTTTCAGCCATGAACCCCAGGCTGATCGCGTCACCACCGCGCGAGGCAAGCAGCCCCAGCCCGAAAGCCCCGGCATACCAGACAGGGTTGAGCAGGGAGGGGCGCCCGCCCAGTTCCGCGATGCGCTCGCGGGTCCAGGCAAGATGATCGATCTCCTCCTGGGCCGCCTGCCGGAAGGTCTCGCGCAGCGCCGGATCGCGCGTCCCGAAGGCCTGGCCGTCGTAGAGCGCCTGCGCGCAGACCTCGCCGACATGGTTGACCCGCATGAGCGCCGCGGCCAGCGCACGCTGCTCAGGCGTGCAATCGCCCTCGGCCTGTGCCGCTGCCGGGCTGGGCCGCGCCGCCGGCAGCCCGGAGGCCAGGGTGGCCATGCCGCGCCCGATCGATGCCAGGCACTTGTCCAGCGGCGAGAGCACCGGCCCGACGCTCTCGCTGCGGGGGGCGACAGACCACGGGGTACCGACCCCGTCCGTTTGCGGGGGAGAATCCAGCGAAGCGTCCATGCCCCATTCTAGCGAGCGCGGGGCGCGCCCCATGTCTGTGCCCACTGTTGCCAATGCACCACAGCGTGGCGCAAAAAGCACACTGCCTGTGGGCGCGTGCTTTGACCCCTGCCGGAAATTGATGACAATGCCATGACTTCCAGCCGGTGCCCGCGCGCAACTGCGGTCAGGGCCCGGGGGTGGTGGCGGCGTGAGGGCCGCCCGGTGATTCCAGAAACCAAGGAGATTGACCCATGAAGAAAACCCTGATCGCGCTCGCCGTCGCTTCCGCCGTTCCGGCGCTGGCCCAGGCCCAGACCTCCGTCACCCTGTCGGGCGACCTGAAGACCGGTCTGGCCCAGACCAACATCAGCAACAACGGCGGCAGCGGCATGCAGATGACCGACGGCTCGTCCAAGTTCATCATCTCCGGCACCGAAGACCTCGGTGGCGGCCTGAGAGCCATCTTCCGCATCGACACCCGTTTCCGCCCTGACGAGGCCAAGAGCGCTGCTGCCTCGCTGGCCGCGGTCGCTGACGGCGCCACCTGGGTTGGTCTGGCGGGCGGTTTCGGTCAGGTTCGCCTGGGCCGGATCGACCAGCACTACATCTGGGGCGTTGACGAGCACGCTGCTCGCGCCACCCCGCTGCAGCACTGGAGCGTCTCGCTTCTGTCGTTCATCAACGCCACTTCCATCGCCAACACCAGCCGGACCCCGAACCTGATCCGTTGGGACTCCAACAGCATCGCTGGTTTCTCGCTCGGGTTTGGCTACAGCACCGCCGCCTTCGCCTA
Organism: Burkholderiaceae bacterium; assembly: GCA_044356115.1. GTDB lineage: Bacteria > Pseudomonadota > Gammaproteobacteria > Burkholderiales > Burkholderiaceae_E > Quisquiliibacterium. The sequence continues at coordinate 2,440 of JBIKWU010000298.1, read as the reverse complement.
CGACGGCTGCGCCGCGCTCCCCTCGGTGACCGCCCTGACCCCCACCTGCGGTCTGGGTGACAACGCCAAGGGCAACGGCATGGCTGCCAACGTCAACTACGCTGCGGGTCCCCTGCGTGCTGGCGTGTCGTACTGGAACGCCTACAACGAGCCCAAGACCGTTCAGCAGAAATCGGTTCGCGGCTGGGCCGGTTACAACCTGGGCATCGTCGACGTCGGCGTGACCATCGACCAGTCCTCGGTTACCGCCGCTGGCGCCACCGCCGGTACGCTGGGCGCCGAGACCAAGCGTACCGCCTGGTCTGTTCCGGTCAAGGCCGCGGTTGGTCCCGGCACGCTGCTGTTCACCTACACCCAGGCGCAGGACGCCAAGGTTGCGGGCACCAGCGCTGCCAACACCGGCGCCAAGTTCACCGTCATCGGCTACGACTACCCGTTCTCCAAGCGCACCAGCCTGGGCGTCTCCTACGCCAAGCTGGACAACGCCACCGGCGCGTCGTACACCCTGTTCACCGGCGCTGCGCTGGCCAACCTGCCGGCCGTCACTGCGGGCCAGGACATCTCGTCCTTCACGGTCGGTCTGCGTCACGCCTTCTGATCGCCGGCTGGCAACAGCCAGCTTGCCGTCAGCAAAAAGCGCCGGGTCACCCCGGCGCTTTTTTTTGGTCTGAGGTGATCGACCGCTCTGGACCTCCATTTGATGACAAGAAGATGGCAGGCGTGATGCACAAGGGTCAATCCGCCTGACGCAGCCTCACTCTCCAGAATTCCGGGGTCACTGCCGCGGAGGGTGCGAGAGATCGCCACCCCGCCCAGAGGCTCGATGCGCCAGATCGACAGTTACTGGCACTCAGCAATCCTGGAGAAATCATGAAGAAGACCCTGATCGCCCTCGCGGTCACCGCCGCCCTGCCGGCGCTGGCCCAGGCCCAGACCTCGGTGACCCTCTCGGGCATCGTCAAGACCGGCATCGACCGGGTCAGCGTCACCGGCGCCGGCACCACCGGTGACATGTTGGCCCTGACCGACGGTTCCTCGCGATTCATCATCGCGGGCAACGAAGACCTCGGCGGCGGCCTGCGCGCCACCTTCCAGATCGACACCCGGTTCCGTCCTGACGAGGCCAAGAGCGCTGGGGCCTCGCTGTCCGCCATCGCCGACGGCGCCACCTGGGTGGGTCTTGCCGGTAACTTCGGCCAGCTTCGCCTGGGCCGCATGGACCAGCACTACATCCATGGCGTTGACGAGCACTCCAGCCGCGCCACCCCGCTGACCCACTGGAACGTCTCGCTGCTGTCGTACATCAACCAGACCGTGATCGCCCGCGGCAGCCGCACTGACAACCTGATCCGTTGGGACTCCCGGAGCTTCAGCGGCTTCAACGTCGGCTTCGGCTACAGCACCGCGGCCATCAGCGCGTCAGGCGGCGGCACGTATGACGGCTGCCCGGCAGCCCCCAGCCTGACCGCTCTGACGCCCACCTGCGCGCTGGGCTCGGCCGCCAAGGGTGATGCCATGGCCCTGAATGCCGGCTACAGCGCGGGCAAGCTGCGGGCCGGCATTTCCTTCTGGAACGCCTACAACGAGCCCAAGACCGTCAAGCATGCCTCGACCCGAGCCTGGGGCGGCTACAACTTCGGCATCGTCGACATCGGTGTGACCGTCGACCAGTCCTCGATCACCGCGGCCGGCGCCACCAACGGCACCCAGGGCGCGAAGACCGAGCGCATGGCCTGGTCGATCCCGGTGAAGGCCTCGGTTGGTCCGGGCACCCTGCTGTTCACCTACACCGTGGCGCAAGACTCCAAGACCGCCGGCAACACCAATGCCAACAGCGGTGCCAAGTACATGGTCATTGGCTACGACTACCCGTTCTCCAAGCGCACCAGCGTCGGCGTGTCCTATGCCAAGCTCGACAACGCCACCGGCGCCAGCTACGCGCCGTTCACCGGCACGGGTCTGGCCAACCAGCCGGCGCTCACCGCCGGGCAGGACCTGTCCTCGTTCTACCTGGGCCTGCGTCACGCCTTCTGATCGGTGGTCGACCAGCCTGCGGGCTGGTCAGCCTCGCCCGAGCGCCGGCCAGCCCGGCGCTTTTTCCTTCGGGCTGGCAAGCGCTGCCCATGCGCCGCCGGCAGGCGGCGCACAATGACCGCCCACGGATTTGCCGCCAGGGATGCCGGGGGGAATGGCTGCATATTCCGCGATGTCGCTGTCCGGCCTCGCGCTACCCTGCGTTTCCGAGGATCGATGATGCCGGGCGCCCGCAAGGCGCATCCCGCCGGCAGGGCAACGATTCCAGACAGAGGGCGCGGCAAGTCTTATGAATACCCCCCATGCAACCGAGAATCGGGTCGAGGTGCAACCCGGCGAAATCGAGATCGGCAAAGCCCTGCCGTGGGCTGTCTACGGCCGTAACGGTGTGCTGGTGGCGCAGGCC
>JBIKWU010000297.1:0-4641 GCA_044356115.1 Burkholderiaceae bacterium | reverse complement strand
TTGCAGGCCGCTGCATGACCACTCTGCCACCCCGCCAGGGGCGCGGCGCGGGGCGCGCCGGCTGCATCAAACAAAAAGGGAAGCGCGGGCTTCCCTTGGAGAATCTGGAGCGGGAAACGAGTCTCGAACTCGCGACCTCAACCTTGGCAAGGTTGCGCTCTACCAACTGAGCTATTCCCGCAGGTGGCGCGGCTTTCACCGTGCACAGAAGCGGAATTATAGCGTCACCAGCATGCCTGTCAAACCTGCCCCCTGTCGCGCCTGCGCGGGCTCAGACGGCGTCGCGCAGGTAGGGCCAGGCGCGCCGCAGGTAATAGAACATCGACCATACCGTGAGCACCGCGGCCAGCACGATCAGCCAGCGCCCGATCAGCACGCAGTCCAGCCCGAGAAGGCGATCGTTGAAGAGCAGCATCGGGATGGCCACCAGTTGCGCGATGGTCTTGAACTTGCCGATGGAGTGAACGGCCACGCTGGCCCGCGCACCGATCTGCGCCATCCATTCGCGCAGCGCCGAAATGGTGATCTCGCGGCCGATGATGATGACCGCGACCAGCGCGTCGACCCGGTTGAGCTCGACCAGCATGACCAGGGCCGCACAGACCAGCAGCTTGTCGGCCACCGGGTCGAGGAAGGCGCCGAAGGCGGAGGTCTGCTGCCAGCGGCGGGCGAGCCAGCCGTCGACCCAGTCGGTGATGGCAGCGGCCACGAACAGGACCGTGGCCACGAGGTTGCGGCTGTCCTGGGGCAGAGGCAGGTAGAACACCCCCACCAGCAGCGGAATGGCCAGCATCCGCAGCCAGGTGAGCAGAGTGGGCAGGTTGGTGGGCATCGGGTGGCGGTCAGTGGAGCCGTCGGTAGATCTCTTCGGCCAGCGTGCGGGAAATGCCTTCCACCTGACAAAGGTCCTCGATGCTCGCCGCCATGATGCCACGCAGCCCGCCGAATCGAGCGAGCAGGCGCTGCCGCTTGCGAGGGCCGACGCCCGGAATCTCCTCCAGCGTGGAGGTGTTGCGCGCCCGCGCCCGCGCCGCCCGCATGCCGGTGATCGCGAAGCGATGGGCCTCGTCGCGGATCTGCGCGACCAGCATCAGCGCAGCCGACTCGCGCCCGAGCGCGACCGGCTCGCGGCCGTCGGCAAAGACCAGGGTCTCGAGCCCCACCCGCCGCCCCTCTCCCTTGGCCACGCCCACCAGGCAGGCGGGATCGAGGCCCAGCTCGTCGAAGACCTGACGGGCAACCCCGACCTGACCCTTGCCGCCATCGATGAGCACCACATCGGGCATGGGCGCCGGCTCGCGCTCGCGCCCGCCCTCCCCCGGTGCCGGCCGGCCATAGCGGCGCTGCAGGGCCTGGCGCATGGCGGCGTAGTCGTCGCCCCCCTCGATGCCGGTGATGCCGTAGCGCCGGTACTGCGCGCGGCGCATGTCGTGGTCGGCGAACACCACGCACGAGGCCTGGGTCGCCTCGCCCATGGTGTGGCTGATGTCGAAGCACTCGATGCGCAGCGCGGCGAGGTCGCCGCCGTCGTCGAGCCCGAGCACACGCGCGAGCTCACGGGTGCGCTCCTTCTGGGAGCCCTCGTGCGCGAGCGCGCGCGCCATCGCCAGCCCGGCGTTCTGGCGGGCCATGTCGAGCCACTGGCGACGCGCCCCCTGAGGGCGCCCCACCCAGTGCACGGGATGCCCCCCCTGCGCCGCCAGCCACTCGAGCAGGGCCTCGCCGGGCGCGGGCTCATGGCAGACGATGATCGGCGGCACGAAGGCATCGGCGTAGTGCTGCAGCGCGAAGGCCTCGAGCAGCTCGGCCGGCTCATCGCCGGCATCGGCGTGCAGCGGGAAGTGCGCCTTGTCGCCGAGGTGACGCCCGCCCCGCACCATGGCCAGGTTGACGCAGACCTTGCCACCCTCGGCCGCGACCGCCAGGATGTCCACGTCGATGTCGGTGCCGGTGTCCATCGACTGCTGGTGCAGCACCCGGGAGAGCGCGCTCATGCGGTTGCGCAGAACCGCCGCCTCCTCGAAGCGCAGTTCGCCGGCCGCGGCGTGCATCTGCTGCTCGAGGGCCTGCAGCACCTCACGGTGCCCGCCGCGCAGGAAGCGGGTGGCGTCATCGACATCGCGGGCGTAGTCCTCGCGACTGACCAGCCCCACGCAGGGCGCGCTGCAACGCCCGATCTGATGGAGCAGGCAGGGGCGCGACCGGTTGCTGAACACCGAGTCCTCGCAGGTGCGCAGGCGGAAGGCCTTCTGCAGCACCTGGATGCTCTCCTTGACCGCCCACGCGCTTGGGTACGGCCCGAAGAACCGGCTGCTGCGCTCGAGCGCGCCCCGGTAGTAGGCCACCCGCGGAAAGCCGTGGCCGCTGATCTTCAGGTAGGGATAGCTCTTGTCGTCGCGAAACAGGATGTTGTAGCGCGGCTGGCCGGTCTTGATCAGATTGCTCTCGAGCAGCAGCGCCTCGGCCTCGGAGCGGGTGGCGGTGGTCTCGAGCCTCGCCACCTGGCTGACCATGTGGGCGATGCGGGGGCTGGCCGGCGTCTTCTGGAAGTACGAGGAGACCCGTTTCTTCAGGTCACGGGCCTTGCCCACGTAGAGCAGCGCGCCGCTGGCATCGTGCATGCGGTAGACGCCGGGCAGGTTCGGGAGCCCGGCGAGCACCGGCCGGGGGTCGAAGTGCGTGGCGTCCTCGCTCATCGCGGCGATCGGGAACGACGGATGCCGGTGGCCCGGAGCCGCCTCAGCGGCGCACGATCGCGTCGAACCGGGGCGCGAAGGCGGCCGCGCGGCGCCAGCGCAGGCCTTCGAGCAGTTCGCCGGCGAGGTCGGGCCGGTTGCACACCAGGACCATGTCGCAGCCGGCCTGCAGGGCCGCATCGGCTCGGGCGACGATCCCGCCCACCCCGGTGGCCGCCTCCATGGTGAGGTCATCGGAGAAGATCAGGCCGGCGAACCCCAGGCGGCGGCGCAGGATGCCGCGCAGCCAGCGCGACGAGAAGCCCGCGGGCAGGCTGTCGACTGCCGGATACACCACATGCGCCGGCATCACCGAGAGCAGGGTGTTGCCCAGCCACCGATAGGGGGCGGCGTCCTCGGCGAGGATCTGCGCGAGCGGACGCTCGTCCACCGGCAACTCGTGATGGGAGTCCGCATGGGCATAGCCGTGCCCGGGGAAGTGCTTGCCGCAGTTGCCCATGCCGCCGAGCAGCAGCCCGTGCATCAACCGCCCTGCGAGCAGGCTGACCACCCGCGGGTCGCGATGGAAGGCACGATCGCCGATCACGCCCGAGGGCCCGTGATCGAGGTCGAGCACGGGCGTGAAGCTGAGGTCCACCCCCACCCGCCGCAGTTCGCGGCCGATGATCTCGCCCTGCAGCGCCGCCTGCCGGCAGGCATCCATCGGATCGGCATCCCAGCGCTGCCCGAGCTCGCGCATCGGCGCGATCGCGGTGAAGCCCTCGCGGAAGCGTTGCACTCGCCCCCCCTCGTGGTCGACGCAGACCATGAGCGGCCCGGGGCGCGCCCGCCGGATCTCGGCAATCAGGGCCGCCACCTGCGGGGTGCTGGTGAAGTTGCGCGCGAACAGGATCACGCCGCCCACCATCGGGTGTGCAAGGCGCTCGCGTTCACCGGGTTGCAACGTGGTGCCGGCGACGTCGATCACCACCGGTCCGGGCTTGAGGGTCATGCGGAGGTCTCCACGGCGGGCGGTTCGGGCACCATGGTCGTCGAGCCTTGCGATTCGATGACCACGAAGGCGATCACGTTGTCGCGCTCGTCGGAGAGCGAGACATGGGCGCGCAGGCCACGCTGCGCGAGATAAGGCTCGAGTTCCTTGCGTGCCACCGCGAGCGGCTGCCCACGGCGGTTGTTCAGCACCTGCAGCGACAGCAGCGTCATCGGCCCGCGCAGGCCCAGCCCCAGGGCCTTGGAGAAGGCCTCCTTGGCCGCGAAGCGCTTGGCGAGATAGCGTGCCGCATAGCCTTCGCCGTGGGCGCCGCGTTCGCGACGACGACGGAATTCGGCGAGTTCCTCGGGCCCGAGCACCCGCCGCGCGAAGCGCTCGCCGTAGCGGGTGAGCAGTTCGCGGATGCGCCGGACCTCGACGATGTCGGTGCCGATGCCGTAGATCATCCGGCAGCCCGTCCGGCCAGAGCCGCCTCGCGCATCAGGCGCTTCATCTCGCGCACCGCCTCGCGCATGCCGGTGAACACCGAGCGCGACACGATGGCGTGCCCGATATGCAGTTCGCGCACGCCCGGCAGCGCGGCCACCGCCTGCACATTGTGGTAATTGAGCGCATGGCCGGCATTGAAGCGCATGCCCAGGCCGATGATCTGCTCGCCCGCGCGCCGGATCCGCTCGAGTTCCTCGGGCACGCCCCGGCCCTCGGTGTCACGACCCCCCGCATGGAAGGCGTGGGCGTAGGGCCCGGTGTGGATCTCGCAGACCCGGGCGCCCACGCGCCGCGCGGCATCGATCTGCGCCGGATCGGCATCGATGAACACGCTGCTCCCGATGCCCGCGCCCGCGAGCGCGGCCACCACCTCGCGGATGCGCGCCTCCTGCGCGACGATGTCCAGGCCCCCTTCGGTGGTGACTTCGTGCCGGCCCTCGGGCACCAGCATGGCCATCTCGGGGC
>JBIKWU010000296.1:0-4663 GCA_044356115.1 Burkholderiaceae bacterium | reverse complement strand
GGCTCAGGCGGGCTCGGGCGGGCTCAGGCAGTCTCAGGCGAACTCGAACCACGCGTTCGACACCACCACCTGCTCGCCCACCCGGGCCTCGAACACCACCCGCCCGGCCGACTCGCGCCAGACCAGCACCCGCAGCGTGTCGCCCGGATAGACCGGCGAGGAGAAGCGCACCTTCAGGCGCCGGAAGCGCGCCGGGTCGCCCTCGCACAGCGCGCCCAGCAGCATCTGCGCGCAATGGCCGAAGGTGCACAGCCCGTGCAGGATGGGCCGTTCGAAGCCGCCGAAGCGCGCCGCCGCAGGGTCGATGTGCAGCGGGTTGTAGTCGCCCGAGAGCCGGTAGACATGCGCCTGGTTGCTGGCGATGGCCGCGACGATCTCGTGATCGGGCGCGCGCTCGGGCACGGTGACCTTGGCCGAGAAGGTGCGGCCAAGGCCCTCGAAGGGCTCGATGTCGCCGAGCCGCTCCACCCCGCGCCGGAACGAGCCGTTGGCCAGGCGAACGCAGACCCGCCCCTGCGCGTCGAGGACCTCGCTCTCGGCCTCGACGAAGCCATTGCCCTTGCCGCGCGGATGCACGCCGATCACCCGCGAGCGCACCTGCACCTCGCCGGTCACGGGCAAGGGGTGCAGCATCTCGAGGTAGCGCTCGGCATCGATGTTGAGCGGGCCGGGCGAGGGCGGGATCGCGGTGGGATCGATCGGCGCGCCGGCGCTGCCCCAGCGGATCGGGAAGGTGGGGAACACCGCGAAACCGGGATGCTTCTCGAAGGTGAAGCGCAGGTCCTCGATGCCGATGCCCACCGCGTACAGCAGCACGTCGCGGGTGTCGTAGCGGATGCTCACCGGGTCGCCCCAGGGGCCCGGCTCGCCGCCGGGAAGCACCGCCGCAGGGTTGTAGCGCGCCATGTGTCTCTCCTCAGGTTGGTCGGATCGATGGTACGGGCCTTCGTCGCGCCGACCGCCGCCGCCTCCGGACGCGCCGTTCCAGATACCCGACCGCCTGATTGACCGCGACGCGGGCGGCGCGGGACAGTCGGCCCCGACCTGTTCAGCGAAGGACTCGCAATGACGATGACGATCCTGTGGCCACGCGCCTATCCCGATGACTGCCAGCCCGAGCGCGGCGCGATCGGCGACGGCTTCGAGGCGGTGTTCTGCAAGGGCTTCGACGAGGTGACCGACGCGCAGTGGGCAGCCGCCGACGCGGTGGTGGGCCCGGCGATCCCGGCCCGGCACGTGCCCAAGCTCACCCGGTGCCGCATCTACGTGAAGCCGGCGGTGGGCTTCGACGATGTCGAGCTGGCCATGATGAGCGAGATGGGCATCCCGGTGTGCAACACGCCCGACTACGGCACGCGCGAGGTGGCAGACCACGCCATCGCGCTGATGCTCACGCTGACCAAGAGCATCGCCTTCCATGACGAGAGCCTGCGCGCCGATCTCAAGGGCAACTGGCGGCCGGCGCTGAACCCCTTCGGCCGGCGCATGGCGAGCCTGACCTTCGGCGTGGTGGGAGCGGGCCGCATCGGCATGGCGGCCATGCTGCGCGCCAAGGCCTTCGACATGGACGTGGTCTTCTACGACCCGCACCAGCCCAACGGCCACGAGCTCGCGCTCGGCGTGCGCCGCGCCGACTCGCTGGCCGAGCTGATGGGCCAGAGCGACATCGTCAGCGTCCACGCCCCCCTGAGCGACAGCACACGCAAGCTGATCGGCCGCGAGGCCTTCGCCGCCGCGCGCCGCGGCATGATCCTGGTGAACACCGCGCGCGGCCCCATCGTCGACATCGACGCGCTGCACGACGCGATGAAGGACGGCACCGTGCTGGCCGCGGGCCTGGACGTGCTGCCGCAGGAGCCGCCCTCCACCGACAGCCCGCTGATCGGGGCCTGGATGCGCAACGAACCCTGGATCCGCCACCGGCTGCTGGTGACCCCGCACTCGGCGTTCTACACGCCCGAGAGCATGCGCGACATCCGCGCGTTCTCGGCGCGCACCGCGGCGCGCTACCTGCGCAGCGGTCGGCTGGAGAATTGCGTGAACGCTGCGCTGCTGAAGACGCGCCGGGCTTGAACGTCGCGCGCCGGGGTGATACTTTCGTACTACCCCAGGAGAAAGCGATGACCGGGCCCACCACACTCAAGCTGACCGAAGCGCTCAAGCAGCGGATCATTCCCCTGGCTCGCTCGGCGGGCAAGACGCCGCATGCCTGGATGATCGACGCGCTTGAGCGAGAGGCAGCCCTGGCCGAGGCGCGCGCCGATTTCATGCGCGCGGCAGAACAGTCAGCGCAGGAAGTCGATGCCGGCGGCGCGTTGTATGCCGCCGCGGATGTCGTCGACTACCTCATCGCGCGCACGGAGGGGCGGCGCACTCCGCGGCCCGCAAGCCTCGACAAGCCAGAGGCCTGATCGCCGCATGGCCTCGGTCCGCTTCAGCGAGCGCGCGCTGGCTGACCTTGAACGCCTGTTCGACTTCCTCGCCGCGAGCGACCCGCCGCTTGCGCGCGCGGCCGTCGAACGCATCGCCGAGGCCACGCGCATCCTCGCGCAGCATCCGCTGATCGGTCGCCCGGTGCGCGGCACGGTGCGCGAACTCGTGATCTCGAGCGGCAAGACCGGCTACGTCGCGCTGTACCGACTGCAGCGCGGCCTCGATGAAGTGCAGATACTCGCCGTGCGTCACCAGCGCGAGGCCGGGTTCGGCGAGTAGCCCGCCACTCAGAGCGAGCCGTCTCGCAGCATCTCGCGCAGGCGGAACTTCTGGATCTTGCCCGAGGGCGTGGCCGGCATCGCCTCGCGCACCACCAGGCGCTCGGGGATGTACTGCACCGCCACCTTCTGTTCCTTCAGGAAGGCGACCATGCCCGCGAAGTCAAGGCTCTGGCCCGGCTTGGGCACCACCACCGCGCAGGCGCGCTCGCCCAGGCGCTCGTCGGCGTAGGCCACGATGGCCACCTGCGCGACGGCCGGGTGCCGGTACAGCAAGGACTCGATCTCCACCACCGGGATGTTCTCGCCGCCCCGAATGATGACGTCCTTGCTGCGGCCGCTGATGCGGATATAGCCGGCCTCGTCCATGCGGGCGAGGTCGCCGGTGTCGAACCAGCCTTCGGCATCGGTGTTGTTCCACTGCGGCCGCTGCAGATAGCCGCCGAAGTTGGAGCAGCCGCGCACCAGCAGACGGCCGATGGCGCCGGCAGGCAGCACCGCACCGCCCTCGTCGGCAATGCGCAACTCCATGCCGGGCAGCGCACAGCCGTCGGTGGTGAAGGCGCGCTCGTCGTCGTCATCGAGCCGGATGAGGGTGACCGCGCCGTTCTCGGTCATGCCCCAGGCCGAGACGATCTTGGTGCCGAGCACCCGGCGGGCCTGTTCAACCAGCGGGCCGGGGATCGGCGCGCCGGCGCACAGGAAGGTGCGCAGCGAAGGCACGCCGGTGCCGTCCTCCTGCACCACGCGGGTGAGGTCGGTGAGAAAGGGCGTGGAGGCCATGGTGAAGCTCACGCCCTCGTCCCGGATCAGCGCGATCGCCTTGCGCGGCTCCCAGATGTCCTGCAGCACCGAACTGGCGCGCAGCATCACCGGCATCATCAGCCCGTACATGAAGCCGGTCTGGTGGGCCATGGGCGAGGCCATCAGCACCACGTCGTTCTCGCCGAGCGCGAGCCGCTCGGCATAGGGCACGATGTTGGCCATGAGGGTGTTGGCGCTGTGCATCACGCCCTTGGGCTCGCCGGTGGTGCCCGAGGTGTAGATGAGCTGCGTGATGTCGTCGGGGCCCGGGCGGCTTGCGCTCAGGATGCGCGCCGCGTCGGGTTCGGTCTCCCAGGCCGGGCCGGCCAGCAGCGCCTCGAAGCTGTCGGGGCCGTCACCGTCCACCACCACGATGCGACGCAGCGCGGGCAGCGCCGGCTGCAGCGCGCAGGCCATGGCCTCGTGGTCGAAGCCGCGAAACACCCGCGGCACCACCAGCACCCGGGCCTGACCGTGGCGCAGCATGAACGAGAGCTCGCGCTCGCGGAAGATGGGCATCAGCGGATTGAGCACCGCCCCGATGCGCGAGCAGGCGAGGTAGAGCGCGGTGAACTCCCAGCCGTTGGGCAGCTGCATGGCGACCACGTCGTTGCGGCCCACGCCCAGGCGGCTGAGACCGACCGCGATGCGATCGGCCATGCCCGCGAGCGCGCGCCAGGTAAAGCGGCGCAGCGCGCCGCTCTCCGTGCGCAGCGCCGTGAGCGCGAGCTTGTCGGGGCACTGCGCCACGCAGGCATCGAGGGCATCGTTGATGGTGCGCTCGTGCCACCAGCCGCGGGCGATGCTCTCGGCGCGGCGCGGGGCGAGCAGGATGGGGTCGAAGTCCATGGGGTGTCTCCTCCAGGATGAACGATGTGGGCCCCGGCGCGGCGTCGGTCCTGGCCGAGCCGATGCCGGGCGCGGTGGTCTCAGGCCGGCACCGCCTTGCGGCCGGCGCGCGTGCGCGCGATGACGGTCTTCATGATCTGCGCGGTGCCATCGCCGATCTGGAAGCCCAGCACGTCGCGCAGGCGCTGCTCCATGAGCCCGCGGTCATAGCCGGCATGGCCGTGCATGAGCAGGCACTGGTGGATGCAGTCGTAGGCGAGCTTGGGTGCCCACCACTTGCACATGGCTGCCTCGGCGCT
>JBIKWU010000295.1:0-4685 GCA_044356115.1 Burkholderiaceae bacterium | reverse complement strand
CTGGAAGATCTCGCGGATGCCGGCCAGCACCGACTGGCCCAGGCGCTGGAACTCCGGGCCGCGGTGGTCGATGGTCGGATAGTCCATCGCACGCAGGATCCGGTCGGGCACGTTGGTGGGGCCGGGAATCTGCAGGAAATGACGCCCGCTGGGGTGGGCGTTCAGGGCCAGGCCCCGGGAGAGTTTCATGGCGGCGCTCCGCGCGAGAGGCGCGCCCGGCCACGGGCGGGCGGGCGCGTCGGGGTGAGTGGGGGTGGGAGGAGAATGGCTTGAGGGCTTGAATTTTGTATGCAAAAATCGGGCGAATCAAGTCGGGTTTCAGCGCGCATCCAAGGTTCTATCCCGCTTGGCATGATCGCCCCAGACCTTCCGCCTCGCTGATTTGCATGCAATCACTCGCCGTTCAGGAACCCAGCCCAGGCCCGGCGCCCGCGCCGCTGCCTGCCGAGCCCGGGGCGGCCGCGCCGGTCGACCCGATCGGCCGGCGGCCCCTGCACGAGGAGGTCGCCGACCGGCTGCGTGACTGGATCACCGAGGGGCGGCTGCCGGCCGGGGCCCGGCTCAACGAGCGGGTGCTCTGCCAGTCGCTGGGCGTCTCGCGCACACCCTTGCGCGAGGCCCTGAAGGTGCTGGCGGCGCAGCGTCTGGTCGACCTTCACCCCAACCGGGGCGCGGCGGTGGCCGCGCCCTCGGCCGACGATGTCCGCCATCTCTTCGAACTGATGGCCGCGCTGGAGGGGCTCTCGGGCGAACTCGCCGCCTTGCGTCGCGACGAGGCGCAACTGCGCGAGATCCGGGCGCTGCACTTCGAGATGCTGGCCGCCCATGCGCGCGACGACCTGCCCGGCTACTACCGGGTCAACCGGGCCATCCACGAGGCCATCAACCGCTGCGCGCGCAACCCCATGCTCACCCAGACCTACCACAGCGTGAACCTGCGCATCCAGCACCTGCGCTTCCGGTCCAACTTCAACCGCGCGCGCTGGGACGCGGCGGTGGCCGAGCACCAGCGCATGCTCGAGGCGCTCGTCAACCGTGATGCAGCGGGGCTGCGTCGGTTGCTCGAGCAGCACCTGCGCAGCAAGCTCGACGCGGTGCTCGAGTCACGCGAGCCGCGCGAGGCCGGGAATGCCTCGGTTGCGCCGATGGCGACGGCCTCGGCGGGCGCCCGCGCGGAGCAGCACACGTGAGCGCGGTGCCGGTGGCGCAGGCGGTGGCGGCGCCCGCGCTCGAGCGCAGCCGACTGGCCCAGCGCCTGCGCCGGGTGCTGCGCGGTCAGGTGCTGTTCGATGCCGCCTCGCGCGGCCGCTATGCCACCGATGCCTCCATCTACCAGGTGCAGCCGGTGGGCGTGGTGGTGCCGGCCGACGAGGCCGATGCGCTCGCCGCGATCGATCTTGCCCGCGAGACCGGCACCGCCATCCTGCCGCGCGGCGCCGGCACCAGCCAGTGCGGCCAGACCGTGGGCGAGGCCCTGGTCATCGACGCCAGCCCGCGGCTGAACCAGGTGATCGCCTTCGACAAGGCGGCGGCCACGGTCGAGGTCCAGCCCGGGGTGGTGCTCGACCACCTCAACGCCTTCCTCAAGCCGCACGGGCTCTGGTTTCCGGTCGATGTCTCCACCTCGGCCCAGGCCACCCTGGGCGGCATGGCCGGCAACAATTCCTGCGGCTCGCGCTCGCTTGCCTACGGCAACATGGTGCACAACGTGCTGGGCATCGACGCCGTGCTGGCCGACGGCACGCAGGAGTACTTCGGGCCCTTCGGGGCCGATGCCGCCCGGCCCATGCGCTCGGCGCGTACCGCGGCGCTGGTCTCCTCGCTGTTCGAACTGGGCGCGCGCGAGCGCGACGAGATCGAGCGCCAGTGGCCCAACGTGATGCGCCGGGTGGGCGGCTACAACCTCGACGTCTTCCATCCGCGCTCCGAGCGGCCCTACACGCCCGACGGCTCGGTCAATCTCGCGCATCTGCTGGTGGGCTCCGAGGGCACCCTGGCCTGGTTCCGGCGCCTGCACCTGAAGCTCGCGCCGCTGCCCGCCCACAAGGTGCTGGGCGTGGTCAACTTCCCGAGCTTCCACCAGGCGATGGACAGCGCGCAGCATCTGGTGACCCTGGGCCCGGTGGCGGTGGAACTGGTAGACCGCACCATGATCGAGCTGGCCCGCGCCAACCCGGTGTTCCGCCCGGTGATCGAGACCGCGCTGATCGGCCAGCCCGAGGCCATTCTGCTGGTGGAGTTCGCGGGCGAGGACCGCACCGCGCTATTGCGGCGCCTGGCGCGGCTCGAGGAGCTCATGGCCGATCTGGGCCTGCCGCGCTCGGTGGTGGCCATGCCCGAGGACAGGCCGCAGAAGGCGCTGTGGGAGGTCCGCAAGGCCGGCCTGAACATCATGATGTCGCTGCGCGGTGACGGAAAGCCGGTGAGCTTCATCGAGGACTGCGCGGTGCCCCTTGCGCACCTGGCCGAGTACACCGCCCGGCTCACCGAGGTCTTCGCCCGCCATGGCACCCGCGGCACCTGGTACGCCCACGCCTCGGTGGGCACGCTGCATGTGCGCCCGATCCTCGACATGCGGGCGGGCGATGCCCGCAAGATGCGCGCGATCGCCGAGGAGGCCGCGGCGCTGGTGCGCCGCTACAAGGGCGCTTTCTCGGGCGAGCACGGTGATGGTCTGGTGCGCAGCGAGTGGGTGGCCTGGCAGTTCGGCCCGCGCCTGAACCGCGCCTTCGAGGAGCTCAAGGACCTCTTCGATCCGCAGGGGCTGATGAACCCCGGCAAGATCGTGCGCAGCACCCGCATGGACGAGGAGCGGCTGTTCCGCTTCCCGCCCGGCTACCAGGCCCGGCCGCTGGCCACCGCGCTCGACTGGTCGGCCTGGAACGTGACGGCCGATCCGGTCACCGAGCAGGTGGGCGATCCCGGCAGCGGCGGCGACCCCAGCGGCGGCTTCGCCAAGGCGGTCGAGATGTGCAACAACAATGGCCATTGCCGAAAGTTCGACGCCGGCACCATGTGCCCGAGCTGGCGCGTCACCCGCGACGAGCGCCATCTGGTGCGCGGCCGCGCCAACACGCTGCGGCTGGCGCTGTCGGGCCAGCTCGGCCCCGAGGCGCTCACCGCGCCGGCGATGCGCGAGACCATGAGCCTGTGCGTGAGCTGCAAGGGCTGCCGCCGCGACTGCCCCACCGGCGTCGACATGGCCCGCATGAAGATCGAGTTCCTGCACCACTGGCAGCAGCGCCACGGCCTGAGCCTGCGCGAGCGCCTGGTGGCCTTCCTGCCGCGTTACGCGCCGATCGCCGCGCGCTTCGCGCCGCTGCTCAACCTGCGCAACCGCAGCCCGCTGCTGGCGCGCCTGGGCGAGCGGCTGCTCGGCATCTCGGCGCAGCGCAGCCTGCCGCGCTGGCGCTCGCGCAGCTTCCTGGCCGATGCGCGGCGGGGCGCCGCGTCGCGCGCCGCGACCGGCCCCGCGGCGTCGGCCGCGGTCAGCCCCGCGGCGTCGGTCGCGGCCGGTCCTTCGTCGGGCCTGCCGGCCGGGCCCGATGCCCTCGGCCGCCCGCCGGTGCTGCTGTGGGCCGACACCTTCTCCAACCACTTCGAGCCCGAGAACCTGCGCGCCGCGCAGCGCGTGCTGCAGGCTGCCGGCTATCAGGTGGCGCCGGCCATGCCCCTGCCCGGCGATCCCGATCGCGCGCCGCTGTGCTGCGGCCGCACGCTGCTGTCGGCAGGTCGCGTGGCGCAGGCCCGCGACCAGGCGCGCCGGGTGCTCGACGCCTTGGCGCCGCATCTCGCGCAGGGCGGGGTGGTGGTGGGCCTCGAGCCCTCCTGCCTGCTCACCCTGCGCGACGAGTTCCTGGCCTTCGGGCTGGGCGAGCCGGCGCGTCGCCTGGCCGATGCCGCCTTCCTGCTCGAGGAGTTCCTGGTGCGCGAGCAGCGCGCCGGCCGCTGGCAGCTCGCCCTCTCGCCGATCGGCGCCACGCGGGCGCTGGTGCACGGCCACTGCCACCAGAAGGCCTTCGACGCCTTCTCGCCGGTGATGCAGGTGCTGTCCTGGGTGCCGGGCCTGCAGGCCAGCGCGGTCGAGTCGAGCTGCTGCGGCATGGCCGGCGCCTTCGGCTACGAGGCCGAGCACCGGGAGATCTCGATGGCGATGGCCGAGGCGGCGCTGCTGCCGGCGGTGCGCGCGGCGGCGGCCGACACCCTGATCGTGGCCGACGGCACCAGCTGCCGGCACCAGATCAGCGATGGCGCGCAGCGCGAGCCACTGCATGTCGCGCGCATTCTCGAGATGGCCCTGCCCGCGGGCGCGCCGGGAGTCTGACCCGCCCGGCTATGATCGGCGCGTCTGCCGACCCCGCCGATCATGGTCTTCCCCGCCAGCGCACCCGCGCCCGTCCCACCGCCTGCCGCCGCCGATGCGCCGCCGCGGGCGCGCAATCTGCTGTTCGTGATGTGCGATCAGCTGCGGGCCGATCACCTTTCCTGCTACGGCCACCCCAACCTGCGCACGCCCGCGCTCGACGCCCTGGCCGCGCGCGGCACCCTGTTCGAGAACGCCTTCGTGCAGTCGGGCGTGTGCGGCCCGTCGCGCATGAGCTTCTACACCGGGCGCTACGTGTCCAGTCATGGCGCCACCTGGAACCGGGTGCCGCTGTCGGTGGCCGAGCGCACCCTGGGCGATC
>JBIKWU010000294.1:0-4711 GCA_044356115.1 Burkholderiaceae bacterium | reverse complement strand
ATCGAGCAGGGCCACCGCGGCGGCCAGGCCCGACCAGCCCGCGCCCACCACCGTGACCGGCGCGGTGGCGCTCACGCGGCGCCGGGCGCGGGCGGGATCGTCGGCACCCGCGCGCCCACGAAGGTGCGCCAGGCGATCCAGAACTTGCGCAGCGGCGTGAGCGAGGTACGCCGGTCGAGCACCTGGAAACCGTCGCGCTCGATCTCCTCGAGCAGCGTGGCGTAGATCGCGGCCATGATCAGGCCGGTGCGCTGCTCGCGCCGCGCGGCATCGGGCAGGGCGGCAAAGGCCTCGCGGTAGAAGCCGCGCGCGCGCTCGGCCTGGAAGCGCATCAGCGCGACGAAGGCGGCGCTGTGCTCGCCGCGCAGGATCTGATGGGCCGGCACCCCGAAGCGCTGCAGGTCCTCGATCGGCAGATAGACCCGACCCCGGCGCGCGTCCTCGCCGACATCGCGGATGATGTTGGTGAGCTGCAGCGCCAGCCCCAGTGACTCGGCATACCCGCCGAGATCGGCGCGGCCGGGCGAGAAGATGCCCGCCGAGAGCGTGCCCACCACGCCGGCCACCCGATGGCAGTACAGGCGCAGCTGGGTGAAGTCCAGATAGCGGGTCTGGTCCAGGTCCATCTGCATGCCGTCGACGATCTCGATCAGGCGGCCGCGGTCGACGCCGTAGCCGGCGATCGCGGGCTGCAGGGCGCGGGTCACCGGGTGGGTGGGTTCTCCTGCGAACAGGCGCCCGATCTCCTCGCGCCACCAGCCCAGACGGGCACGGGCCACCGACTCGTCGGCGATCTCGTCGACGGTGTCGTCGACCTCCCGGCACAGCGCGTAGAGCGCGATGATCGCGCGCCGCTGCGGCGGCGGCAGGAACAGGAAGCTGTAGTAGAAGCTCGAGCCGCTGCGCGCGGCCTTCTGCTGGCAGTACTGGTCGGGCGTCATGACATGCGGCGCGGACGGTCAGGTGCCCGGCTCACAGCCGGGGCGGGCGCAGGGCCAGACGCAGCAGCGCGCCGGCGTCGGCCGGGCCCAGGCGTGGGCGCCGCGCCACCGGATCGTAGCCGCTGCGGGCCAGATGCTCGACGATGCGCCGGCCGCCGGCAAGCACGCCGCGCAGCTCGAGCCCCAGACGCCAGGGCACGACCCTGACCAGCGGCGCGCCGGTCTCGAGCATGGCGGCGGCCTGCCGCGTGCGCCGCTCGAGCAGGGCGCGCAGCGCCGGCTCGCAGGCGCCGCGCGCCAGCGCCCGATCGAGCGCGTGCTCGTCCAGGCCGGCGGCGGCGAGTTCGTCCTGCGGCAGGTAGAGTCGGCCGCGGCGCCAGTCGATGGCGAGGTCCTGCAGGAAATTGATCAGTTGCAGCGCCACGCAGATCGCATCGGAGAGCGCCACCAGCGGCTCGCGCCGGCAGCCGAAGAGCCCGAGCATGAGCCGGCCCACCGGCGCGGCCGAGCGCGCGCAGTAGTCGGCGATGGCGGCCTGGCTCGCGTGCCGGTGCACGCTCACGTCCTGCCGGAAGGCCGAGAGCAGCGCGCGGCACTCGAGCGCCGCCTGCGGGTCGGCGCGCAGGAAGTCGCGCAAGGGCTCGACCAGCGGATGCGGGTGCGCCGGGTCGAGCAGGGCGGCATCGAGCCGCTCGAGTTCGGCGAGGCGCGCCGACGCAGGTTCGTCACCCTCGTCGGCGACATCGTCGGCATGACGGGCGAAGCGGTACAGCGCCGCGACGGCAGGGCGTTGCCCGGCCGGCACCAGCCAGGAGGCGACCGGGAAGTTCTCGTAGTGATCCACGCCGTGCCAGGGGCGGGCGGCGGCGCCAGGGTCGGCAGACATGCCGGCATTGTAGGCACCTCGCCCGGCAGGCCCGGCGACCCCAGCCCGCGACAGGCCCGGCCGCTGCCCGCCGGGTCGATCCGTTACACTCCCGGGTTTTGCGGCCGTGGCGGAATTGGTAGACGCACCAGGTTTAGGTCCTGGCGCTCCTTGAGCGTGAAGGTTCGAGTCCTTTCGGCCGCACCAGCCGCCCGGCGGCAGCCCTCCCACTGATCTGGACGACAGCATGGCATCTCAACTCGAAACCGTCAGCACGCTCGGGCGCAAGCTCGCGCTTTCCGTGGCGCTCGCCGACGTGGAGCGCGACGTGGCCCAGCGCCTGCGCAATATCGCCCGCACCGCCAAGATGCCGGGCTTTCGGCCCGGCAAGGTGCCCATGCGCATGATCGAGCAGTCCTACGGCGCCCAGGTCCAGTCCGAGGTGCTCGGCGACGCCGTTTCCAAGGCCTTCAGCGACGCGGTCACCGAGCACGCGCTGCGCGTGGCCGGCCAGCCGAGCATCGAGCGCCGCGAAGACGCCCCCGAGGGCGAGCTCGGCTTCAGCGCCAGCTTCGAGGTCTATCCCGAGATCGCCCTGGGCGACTTCAGCGCGCTCGCCGTCGAACGCTACACCTGCGAGGTGGGCGAGGCCGAGGTCGACAAGACCATCGACATCCTGCGCCGCCAGCGCGCGCCCTGGGTGGCGGCGCAACGGCCGGCCGCCGACGGCGATCGCATCACCGTCGACTTCAAGGGCACCCTCGACGGCACCCCGTTCGAGGGCGGCACGGCCGAGGGCTTCCAGGTGGTGCTCGGCCAGGGCCGGATGCTGCCCGACTTCGAAGCCGGCCTGCGCGGCGCCAGCGCCGGTGACACCCCGGTGTTCCCGGTGACCTTCCCGGCCGACTACGGCGCCGCCGAACTCGCCGGCAAGACCGCCCAGTTCGAGACCCGGGTGTCGCTGGTCGAGGCGCAGCAACTGCCCGAGCTCGACGCCGCCTTCGCCACCAGCCTCGGGGTACCCGACGGCTCGGTCGACAAGCTGCGCGCCGATGTCCGCGCCAACCTCGAGCGCGAGGTCGCCCAGCGACTGCGTGCCCGAACCAAGGCCTCGGTGATGCAGGCCCTGCCGGGCGTGGCCAGCTTCGAGCTGCCTGCCGCGCTCGTCGATGCCGAGAGCGCCACGCTGGGTGAGCGCGCCCGTGCCGATCTCAAGCAGCGCGGCGTGGATATCGACCGCATGCCGCCCATCCCGCCCGACACCTTCAAGGAGCAGGCCAGCGGCCGGGTGCGCCTCGGGCTGCTGGTGGGCGAGCTGGTGCGCGCCCGCTCCCTGCAGGCCAAGCCCGACCAGCTGCGCAAGCAGGTCGAGGAATTCGCGCAGTCCTACGAGAACCCCGGCGAGCTCATCCGCCACTACTTCAGCGATCGCAACCGGCTGGCCGAGGTCGAGGCCATCGTGGTCGAGCAGAACGTCGTCGACTGGGTGCTCGCCAATGCCAGCGTCAGCGACAAGGCGCTGCCCTTCGATGAGCTGATGGCCGGCTGATCGGCCGCCGGGAGCGGTTCCCGGCTGCGGTTAGAATGCCCTGAGGCCAGCCGCCCGTGCGGCCTGGCGCGCAACGGAGATCTGCCATGACTTTCAACAGCCTCGTCGAGGATCTGGTCAATCATCGCCTCGCCCAGCACCAGGACCCGCAGGGCCTGGGCATGGTGCCCATGGTCATCGAGCAGAGCGGGCGCGGTGAACGCGCCTACGACATCTATTCGCGCCTGCTCAAGGAGCGGGTGGTGTTCCTGGTGGGGCCGGTGATGGACCAGACCGCCAACCTGGTGGTGGCGCAGTTCCTGTTCCTCGAGTCCGAGAACCCCGACAAGGACATCTCCTTCTACATCAACTCGCCGGGTGGCTCGGTGTCGGCCGGGCTGGCCATGTACGACACCATGCAGTTCATCAAGCCCGACGTCAGCACGCTGTGCATGGGCATCGCGGCGAGCATGGGCGCCTTCCTCCTGGCGGCCGGCGCCAAGGGCAAGCGCTTTGCGCTGCCCAACGCGCGCATCATGATCCATCAGCCGTCCGGGGGCGCGCAGGGGCAGGCCTCCGACATCGAGATCCAGGCCCGCGAGATCCTCTATCTGCGCGAGCGCCTGAACACCATCCTGGCGGCCAACACCGGCCAGCCGCTCGAGCGCATCGCGCGCGACACCGACCGTGACAACTTCATGTCCCCGGAAGATGCGGTAAGCTACGGGCTCATCGACAAGGTGATGTCCCGTCGCGGCGAGGCCGCCTGAGCGGCCCTCGCGGCCCAGCACCCGTCGCCGAGCGAGGCCCGAAAGACCCATGATGTCAGACAAGAAGGGCTCCAGCGAAAAGCTGCTCTACTGCTCGTTCTGCGGCAAGAGCCAGCACGAGGTCCGCAAGCTCATCGCCGGTCCCTCGGTGTTCATCTGTGACGAGTGCATCGAGCTCTGCAACGACATCATCCGCGACGAAGCCCAGGGCGAGCAGCCGGCCCAGGGAGTCCGTGCCGGGCTGCCCTCGCCGGCCGAGATCTGCGCCATCCTCGATCAGTACGTCATTGGCCAGAAGAAGGCCAAGAAGATCCTCTCGGTCGCGGTCTACAACCACTACAAGCGGCTGCGCCACAAGGGCAAGAAGGACGACGTCGAACTCGCCAAGAGCAACATCCTGCTGGTGGGCCCCACCGGCTCGGGCAAGACCCTGCTGGCCCAGACCCTGGCGCGGCTGCTCAACGTGCCCTTCGTGATTGCCGACGCCACCACGCTCACCGAGGCGGGTTATGTCGGTGAAGACGTCGAGAACATCATCCAGAAGCTGCTGCAGAACTGCAGCTACGACGTCGAGAAGGCGCAGAGCGGCATCGTCTACATCGACGAG
>JBIKWU010000293.1:0-4744 GCA_044356115.1 Burkholderiaceae bacterium | reverse complement strand
CCGTACTGCTTGGCATCCTGCTCGATCTCGCGCACCACCTGGCGGCGCATGGCGGCCGGGCTGGCAAGCAGCGCCTCGAGCCCGCGCTTGCGCTCGACCAGATCGGCCAGTTCGCGCTCGATGCGCAGGGTCTCGAGTCGCGCGAGCTGGCGCAGGCGAATCTCGAGGATGTCATCGGCCTGCCGCTCGGTGAGCCCGAAGCGCGCGATCAGGGCCGCCCGCGGCTCATCGGACTCGCGGATGATGTGGATCACCTCGTCGATATGCAGCAGGATGAGCTGTCGCCCCTCCAGGATGTGGATGCGCGCGTCGACCTCCGCCAGTCGGTGACGTGAGCGGCGGGTGAGGGTTTCGAGCCGGAAGCTCGCCCACTCGCCCAGCACCGCGACCAACCCCTTCTGAGCAGGGCGGCCATCGAGCCCGATGCACACCAGGTTGACGGCCACGCTGCATTCCAGGCTGGTGTGGGAGAGCAGCATGGTGAGCAGCTCCTGGGGCTGGACGCGCGAACTGCGCGGCTCGAACACCAGGCGCACGGCCGCGTCCTTGCCCGATTCGTCGCGGACCGCATCGAGCACGGTCAGCACGGTCTGGCGCGTCTGCAGCTGCTCGGGCGCGAGCGACTTGCGGCCCGTCTTCACGCGCGGGTTGGTGAGTTCCTCGATCTCCTCCAGCACCTTCTGCGCCGAGACGCCGTGGGGCAGTTCGGTGACCACGAGCTGCCACTGCCCGCGGGCCAGATCCTCGATCACATGGCGGGCACGCATGCGCACCGAGCCCCGGCCGCCGGCATAGATCTCGCGCAGGTCGGCGGCCGACGAAATCACCTGGGCGCCGCCCGGGAAGTCGGGCCCGGGCAGCAGCGCCATCAGGGACTCGAGCGTGCTGTCGGGCTCGCGCACCATCAGCGCGGCAGCGGCGGCCACCTCGCGCAGGTTGTGCGGCGGAATCTCGGTGGCCATGCCCACGGCGATGCCCGAGGCGCCGTTGAGCAGCATCATGGGCAGGCGCGCCGGCAACTGGCGCGGCTCGCGCGCCGAGCCGTCGTAGTTGGGCACGAAGTCGACCGTGCCCTCGTCGATCTCGTCGAGCAGCAACCGGGCGTAGCGGGTGAGCCGGGCCTCGGTGTAGCGCATGGCCGCCGCGCCATCGCCATCGCGCGAGCCGAAGTTGCCCTGGCCGTCGATCAGCGGATAGCGCAGCGTGAACGGCTGGGCCATGCGCACCAGCGCCTCGTAGGCCGCGGTGTCGCCGTGCGGATGGAAGCGGCCGAGCACATCGCCCACCACGCGGGCGGACTTCACCGGCTTGGCACCCTCGGCCAGGCCCATCTCGTTCATGGCGTGCAGGATGCGCCGTTGTACCGGCTTCTGGCCGTCGCACAGATCGGGCAGCGCGCGGCCCTTGACCACCGAGATCGCGTAGTCGAGATAGGCACGCTCGGCGTAGCCGGCGAGATCGAGCGACTGCCCGGGGACAGGTGGCAGGTTGGAGAACAGATCGTCGGCCATCAGATGTCCACCTCGGCCTCGTTGCCGCGCGCCTCCAGCCAGGCGCGCCGCGCCGCAGCCTCACCCTTGCCCATGAGCATCGTGAAGCGATCGGACGCAGCCTGCTCGCCGGCCTCGCCCACCATCACCGGCAGCAGCCGCCGGGTGTCAGGGTTCATGGTGGTTTCCCAGAGCTGCTCGGCGCTCATCTCGCCCAGACCCTTGAAGCGCGAGATGCTCCAGGCACCCTCGCGAACGCCTTCCTTGCGCAGCCGGTCTTCGGTGTGGCGCAACTCGCCGTCATCGAGGCAGTAGAGCTTGCGCATCGGACGCCGTCCCTGGGCCGGGACATCCACCCGATAGAGCGGCGGCCGCGCGATGCACACATGGCCGCGCTGGATGAGCCGCGGAAAGTGCCGATAGAACAGCGTGAGCAGCAGCACCTGGATGTGCGAGCCGTCGACGTCGGCGTCCGAGAGGATGCAGATGCGGCCATAGCGCAACCGGGAGAGATCGGGCTCATCGCCCGGACCGTGCGGGTCGACGCCGATGGCCACGGCGATGTCGTGGATCTCGTTGTTGGCGAACAGGCGGTCACGCTCGGTCTCCCAGGCATTGAGCACCTTGCCGCGCAGCGGCAGGATGGCCTGGAATTCCTTGTCGCGCCCCTGCTTGGCCGAACCGCCCGCCGAATCGCCCTCGACCAGGAACAGCTCGTTGCGGGTGAGGTCGGTGGACTCGCAGTCGGTGAGCTTGCCCGGCAGCACCGCCACACCGGAGCTCTTGCGCTTTTCAACCCGTTGCGCGGCGCGGCTGCGGGCCTGGGCCTGCCGGATCACCAGATCAGCCAGCCGGCGTCCCTGGTCGACATGCTGGTTGAGCCAGAGCTCGAGCTGCGGGCGCACCAGCGAGGACACCAGCCGCAGCGCATCGCGGGAATTGAGGCGTTCCTTGATCTGGCCCTGGAACTGCGGATCGAGCACCCGGGCCGAGAGCACGAAGCTGGCCCGGGCGAAGGCGTCCTCGGGCAGCAGCTTCAGCCCCTTGGGCTGCAGCGAGTGCAGTTCGATGAAGGAGCGGATGGCGGCGAACACGCCATCACGCAGCCCGGCCTCGTGGGTGCCGCCGGCGGTGGTGGGAATCAGGTTGACATAGGACTCGCGCACCAGCGGGCCTTCCTCGGTCCAGACCAGCACCCAGTGCGCGCCCTCGCCTTCGGCAAAACTGTCGTGGCCAGCCGCATGGCGCTGATCGCCCTCGAGCGGCTCGATCACCGGCTCCGGCGCCCCGCCCTGGGCAAGGGCCTCCCGAAGGTAGCCCCGCAGGCCCTCGTCGTACTGCCAGGACCAGTCGCGACCCGACTTCTCGTCGGCCAGCCGCACCCGCACGCCGGGCAGCAGCACCGCCTTGGACTGCAGCAGTCGGATCAGGTCGGGCAAGGGCACCTGGGCGCTGTCGAAATAGCGGGGATCCGGCAGGCAGCGAACCCGCGTCCCGCTGCGCCGGTCCCCGCGGGGGGCCGGACGCGACACCAGCGCGCTCGCAACCTCGCCACCGGCGAAGCCGATCTCGCTCACCTGCCCGTCCCGCCAAACCGTCACCTCGAGCCGTCGGCACAGGGCATTGGTCACCGACACGCCCACCCCATGCAGGCCGCCCGAGAAGCTGTAGGCGCCCCCATCCTGCTTGTCGAACTTGCCACCGGCATGCAGGCGGGTGAACACGATCTCGACCACCGGCGCCTGCTCCTGCGGATGCAGGCCCACCGGAATGCCCCGGCCATCGTCCTCGACGCTGACCGTGCCATCGGCGGCGAGGTGAACCGCGATCTCGCGACAGGCGCCGGCAAGCGCCTCGTCTGCGGCGTTGTCGATCACCTCCTGGATGATGTGCAGGGGGTTGTCGGTGCGGGTATACATGCCGGGCCGCTGACGGACCGGCTCCAGGCCCTTGAGGACCCGGATGGAGGCTTCGCTGTAATCGCCTTTGCGTGTCGCCATGGAGGATGCTCGAAGAGACGGCGCGCATTGTACCGGCGACGGGGCCGGTCGCTCGGCGACGGCCCCCGGGACCGCGCCCCGGGAGGCGCGGCGAGCCCGCGACAACGCCTACTTCTTAGCCTCGCCGGCGGCCGGCTCGACGCTGTGCTTCTCACCGGTCATGTCGACATCGCCGCCACCCTTCATCAGCAGCAGCATCACGAGCGCGGCGATCACCACGAATCCGACAATGATCTTCCACATGGCAAGCTCCGGTCAGTCCTGCTTGAAGATGTCGACGTCCTTGGTCTCGCGCACGAACAGCATGCCGATCACGAAGGTGCCCATGGCGATGATGATCGGATACCACAGGCCGTTGTACATGTTGCCGGTCTGGGCCACGATCGCCAGCGCGGTGGCTGGCAGCAGGCCGCCGAACCAGCCGTTGCCGATGTGATACGGCAGGCTCATCGAGGTGTAACGGATGCGGGTGGGGAAGAGCTCCACCAGCATGGCCGCGATCGGGCCGTACACCATGGTCACGTAGATCACCAGGATGGTCAGGATGAGCACGATCACCGGCTTGTTGACCTTGGCCGGATCGGCCTTGGCCGGATAGCCGGCAGCGCGCAGCGCATCGATCACGTCCTTCTTGAACGCGGCGTCACGGGCCTTGGCCTGATCCGCCGGCAGCCCGGCTGCGGCATAGGACTCGATCGACTTGTCACCGATGGTGATCTTCGCGGTGCCGGTGCCTGGCGCGTTGTCATAGCTCACCGAGTTGGCCGAGAGCACCTGCTTGGCGATGTCGCAGGAGCTGGTGAACTTGACCGTGCCGGTGGGATTGAACTGGAACGAGCACTCGGCCGGGTCAGCGACCACCATGACCTTGTTCTTGGCCTGGGCCGCGGCCAGATCGGGGTTGGCGGCCTCGGTGAGCGCCTTGAACAGCGGGAAGTAGGTCAGCGCCGCGATCAGGCAGCCCGCCATGATGATCGGCTTGCGGCCGATCCGGTCGGAGAGCGAGCCGAACACGATGAAGAATGGCGTGCCGAGCACCAGCGAGGCGGCGATCAGCAGGTTGGCGGTGGCGTTATCGACCTTCAGCGCGCCGGTCAGGAAGAACAGCGCGTAGAACTGGCCGGTGTACCAGACCACCGCCTGACCCGCGGTAAGGCCCACCAGCGCGAGGACGACGATCTTCAGGTTCTTCCACTGGCCGAAGGACTCGGACAGCGGCGCCTTGGATGTCTTGCCCTCCTCCTTCATCTTCTT
>JBIKWU010000292.1:0-4752 GCA_044356115.1 Burkholderiaceae bacterium | reverse complement strand
GATGCTGCCGAAGCTCAGCTTGCCCGGTCGGGCGCGGGCCAGCGCCACCAGTTCGGCCACCGTGCGGGCGGGCAGATCCTTGTTGACCACCAGGAAGAACGGAAAGCGCAGCAGCAGCGTGACCGGGGCGAAGTCGCGCAGCGCATCGTAAGGGGGCTTCGCCAGCAGGCTGGGCGCGATCACGAGGCTGGTCATCGGTGCGAAGAGCACGGTGTAGCCATCCGGCGCAGCGTGGCGGACGAGCGTGCTGCCGATGATGCCGGTGGCGCCGGGTTTGTGGTCGAACACGAGCGGCTGACCCTGCGACTCGAGGAACTTCTCGCCGATCGCCCGCAGGAAGACCTCCGACTGCGACCCTGCCGGGAACGGAAAGACGAGACGCACCGGCTTGGCGGGATAGGATTGCGCCAACGCCCGACAGGGCGAGAGCGCGCCCAGGGCGCCTGCGCCCAGCGCAGCGAGCAGCGATCGCTTGTTCATCAGGTTCTCCTCTTCAGTTCGAAGCACCGGCGCGGCAAGGACTCACTGCCCGAGGAACCGCACGATCTCCCGCGCGGCGTCCACTGGCGCCTGCAGGGCCGCCACATGGCCCACGCCCGGCAGCGCCGCCACCGACGAGCCCGAGATCTCGTCGGCCAGCGCGATCGACGCGGCGTTGGGAACCAGCCGATCGATCGCCCCCGTCATCACCAAGGTCGGCGCCCGCACCGCGCCCAGGTCGATGCGCGGCGGCGAGGCGAACAGCCCCGCGCGGCGGGCGCGCTGTTCCGGGCTGCGCGGGGATCCGGCGAACATCGCAGCGAAACCGGGATTCAGCTGCAGGCTCAGGTCGGGGAAAAAGTAGCTGGCGATGCGGCCAGCGTTGCCCGCGGGATCGGCTCGCAGTTCGGCCAGCGTGGCGGCGGTCTGCGGGGCGATCTCGGCGAGCTTGAGGCCCACGCGCCACGTGCTGCCCAGCACGAGGCGGTCGACGAGCCCGGGGTCGCGCGCCGCGAGCAGCTGCGCGATCTGGCCACCCAGCGACGTGCCGTAGACATGGACGTGATCGAAGCCCAGGGCGCGGATCAGGCCGGCGGCGTCGTCGGCCAGATCGGCGAGCGAGTACGGCGCCTGCGGATTGATCGTGTGGCCCGAGTCGCGCTGGTCGTATGCGATCACGGTGCAGTGCTCGGCAAGCGCGCGCGCGAGGGCGTCGAACATCGTGTGATCGGCCTCGGCGCCATGAATCAGCAGCAGGGGCGGGCCGTTGCCGCTGCGGGTGAAGGCGATACGCGTGCCGTTGGCGTCGACATGCGACACCGGCACGGGCGTGAGGGCCGCCTCCGCGAGCAGATCGAAACCGAGTTCGAGTTTCGCGCCGGACGGATCGCCGACGAAGATCTGCCACAGGTGGGTTGCCGGCACGGGCACCTCGGCGAAGCGCAGGCCCGCGTTGCGCAACGCCTCTCGCGTGCGGTCGAGCCCCCGGAGCCGAAAGGCGAAATGATCGACGCCGGAGGGCGCAGGCGTGTCGCCGCGCGGCACCCCGCCGTGCCGGCGCGGCACGGCTGCCGATTCGGCGGCGCAGATGCCGGCCAGATGCAGACACGGCTCGCCGGATGAGTACAGCCAGTGACCGGGAAAGTCGAACGGCGGGCGAGGCCCCTGCCGCAGGCCCACCACGTCCTCGTAGAACCCGAGCATCGCCGGCAGGATCGCCGGTTCGCATCGGATCGTCACATGATCGATGTGCGCCACGGTCATCGCAGCAGCCTGTGCAGCGTCGACGTTAGCGCGCCGACGATGTCGGGAGGCTGCCAGGGGCAACGCCAGGCCACGTGACCATCCGGGCGCACCAGCACGGCACCCCGCGGGCCCATCTCCATGCCCTCGGTCGGCGTCTCGAGCATGTGGAAGTCGATCGGCAGGTCCAGCCGCTGCGCTGCCAAGCGGCAGGCCTCCTCCCAGTCATCCCCTCGCGGTCCGGTGACCAGCACGAAGCGCTCGTCGAACCAGTCGAGCGTGGAGCGTTCGCGAGCGGCGTCCAGCCAGACGTGGGGAAAGCGCGCACCCGGGCGGTCGGTGGGTTCGTAGTGGCGTGGATTGAGCGGCTTGGGCACGGTCCCGTCCGGGACCACGCAGCCTTCGTGATAGGTGAACCCGAGCGCTTGGCCGACGCTGTGCAGGTGGTTGTCCATGTCGTTCACCCAGAACGCGATCCGATCGACATCGCCCGAGCGCACGGCCTCGACCGCATGGGTGAAACGCAGCCGATTGCCGAAGCTGAAGTCGGCGTTGGATTCGGCCACCGGACGTCGCTCCTGACCGTAGCTCTCGAGAAGCCGTTCGTCCGCCCAGCCCCGCAGCACGTAGGCGAGCTTCCAGGCGAGGTTGTGCGCGTCCTGCACGCTGGAGTTCAGGCCGAAGCCGCCGGTTGGCGGGAAGCGATGGGCCGCGTCTCCGACCAGGAAGATCCGCCCGGCACTGAACTGCCGTGCGACCTGTCGGCTGACCCGCCAGATCGAGCGGTTGATGATCTTGACCTGCAGGTCGGGGACCCCCGTCTGGGCGCGCACGATACGGATGAGTTCGGCATCGTCCCAGGGCGTCGGCCGATCGTCCTTGTCCTGGCCGATCTGCGTCACGGTCAGCCACCGGTCTCGGCCATTGGTGTTGAGGATGGTGGAGCTCGGCAGGCTGCGGTCGGCGGGCACCACCCGAAAGCCCGCCGCTTCCGAGGCCTTGGGCAGGTGCGACAGATCGGCGCGCCAGTAGTCGTTGGCCATCACGGCGATCGTCGAGGGCCCCGTCATCTCGATTCCCGCAGCCCTCCGCGTGGGGCTGCCGGCACCATCGGCAGCGATCAGGTATCGCGCGTGCATCTCGAAGGTCTGCCCGGTCTCGAGCGACCGTGCACTGACGACGTGACCATCCGGCTGCTCGGCGAACGACAGGAACTCCGTCGAGTAGAGCACCGTCGACCAGGGCGATCCACGCAGCGAGTCGAGCAGCACTTCCTCGACCGCGTCCTGCGCGACCAGGCTCTTCCAGGCAGGGGTGTGCTGCAGGTTGGGCTCGGGCCGGGTCCGGCCGAACTCGTGGCCGGCCATCGACTCGACGAACACGAACATGTCGGACTGGTCGCGCAGGCCGCGCGCCCGGATCGCCGCCTCCACGCCCCACTGGCGGAACAGCTCCATCGTGCGTATCCAGCAGCCGCGGGATTTCGGGTGGTCGGTGGTCGTGGCGCTGCGTTCGATGACCACGTTGCGGATTCGAAAGCGATGCAGCAGCAGCGACATCGCAAGGCCCGACGGCCCGCCGCCGACGATGAAGACGGGCACCGAGGCAGGGAGCGGTTCGGAGGGAGCCATGTTGGTCGGATCGTTGTGCATCGTGGCGATTATTCTTGAGCGCCGTCGACGATCTAACAAATATATAATCAATAGGCTTTCCATCTTGATTCGAGATTGCCAACGCGAGAGGCGGTCGATGGACCTTCGTCAATTGCGCTATTTCGTCGCCATCGCCGAGGCCGGTAGCTTCACCGGCGGCGCGCAATCGGTGCATGTCGCGCAGTCGGCCTTGAGCAAGCACATCCACGCGCTCGAGAACGAGCTCGGCGGTGCTCTTTTCGACCGCGGTCCACGGGGCGTGGCGGTGAGCGAATCGGGCAAGGTGCTGCTGCAGCACGCCCGCTTCATCCTCGGACAGATCGACAGTGCGCGTGTCGACGTGCAGAGCCACAACAACGAGCTGACCGGCACCGTCAGCCTCGCTGCGCCCTCCGCGATCAGCCAGCTCCTGTTCGCGCCGCTGACCCAGCGCTTTCTGAGTCGGCATCCGCGCGTGACTCTGAAGCTCTCCGAGGGACTCACCGGTCCACTGATCGACCGGCTGCTTCAGGGCGACATCGATCTGGCCGTCACGGCCGAGCTGCCCGAGCATGCGTTCGTCCACGCGACTCCGCTCTTTCGCGAGACCATGATGTTCGTCGGCAGGGTCGGCGACCCGCTGCTGCGGCAGCGCCGGATGACGATCCGACAGCTTTCCGGGCTGCCGCTGATCTTCTCCCACGCACCGCCCTGGATGGCGCAGGTGCGCAAGGCGCTCGGCGATTCCCGAGCCACGCTCAACGCCCGCGTGCACGTCGACAGCATCGAGCCCCTGAAGCAGATCATCGCGGGCGGGTGGGGTTACGGCATCCTGCCCTACTCGGCGGTGTCCGCCCAGGACGCCACGCAGGGGCTCGCCTCGGTCCCCGTCGACGGTCTCACGATCACCCGTATGCTGGTCATGGCGCGCGGTCGGCCGATCAGTCGGGCCATGCTGCAGTTGCGAGCGGCGCTCGAGGAGGAGGTCGCCGAACTGATCGGACAGGGGCGGATACGCGTGTCGGGCTCATCCGCCCGTGCCCGGCGATCGACCAAGGCGGGCCGGGGAAGCGAATCCAAGACATCAGGGTCGGTCCGTCGGCCCTGAGTCACCGGCCGGTCTTTGCCGCCTTTACCACGCCGTGCTGATCAGGCGGCGAGTCGTTCGTCGTCTGCCGCTGAGGTCGCGAGGTCCCACGGCAGCAACTCGCCGACGCGGTTGATCGGGTGGTCGGCGATGCGTTTGAGCACCGCACGCAGGTAGCGCTCCGGGTCGCGGGTAAACTCGTTCTCATGAGCACGAAACCCACCCCCGCGAAGCCGGCCCGCAAGGCCGCCCCCCGATCGGCCGCCAAGGCCGCACCGGTAGCCGTCGAGGCCGCTACTGTCAGGCCCGCTC
>JBIKWU010000072.1:0-15998 GCA_044356115.1 Burkholderiaceae bacterium | reverse complement strand
AGGGGTCGTTCCGCTGTGATGCCAACGTGTCGGTGCGCCCGCTCGGCCAGCAGGCCTTCGGCACCCGCTGCGAGATCAAGAACCTGAACTCCTTCCGGTTCCTCGAGCGCGCGATCGACTTCGAGGTGCGCCGCCAGATCGAGCTGATCGAGGACGGCGGCAAGGTGGTGCAGGAGACCCGGCTCTACGACCCCGACCGCGACGAGACCCGCAGCATGCGCAGCAAGGAAGACGCGCAGGACTACCGCTACTTCCCCGACCCTGACCTCCCGCCGCTGGTCATCGCCCCCGAGTGGATCGCCGCGGTGCAGTCGGCGCTGCCCGAGCTGCCGCAGGCGCTGCGCGCGCGCCTGCAGTCCGAGCTCGGCCTCTCGGCCTACGATGCCGGCGGCCTGACCGCCTCGCGTCAGCTGGCGGCGTGGTTCGAGCGCGCGCTGGCGGCGCTGGCCGCGCTCGCGCCGCCGGCCGATGCCGCCGCCCGCCAGGCGCAGGCCAAGCTGCTGGCCAACTGGCTGCTCACCGACGTGGCCGCGGCGCTCAACCGCGACGGCATCGAGATCGACGCGGCGCCGGTGAGCCCGGCGCTGCTGGCCCGGCTGTGCGCGCGCATCCTCGACAACACCGTGTCGGGCAAGATCGCCCGCGAGCTCTTCGCCGCGCTGTGGCAGACCCCTGGCGCGCCCGACGACGCGGTCGATCGCGAGATCGATGCCCGCGGCCTTCGCCAGATCAGCGACACCTCGGCGCTCGAGGCGATGGTCGATGCCGTGCTGGCGGCCAACCCGAAGTCGGTGGAGGAGTTCCGCGCCGGCAAGGACAAGGCCTTCAACGCCCTGGTGGGGCAGGTGATGAAGGCCAGCCGCGGCAAGGCCAACCCGCAGGCGGTCAACGACCTGCTGCGCCAGCGGCTGGCCGGCTGAGCGGCGCGCTCAGCGGCCGCTGCCGTAGCGCCGGCGGTACTGCACCACCCGGTCGCGGTGGGCGGCGAGTTCGCCGCCCTGCGGCGAGGCCGCCAGGTAGGCGATGAGGTCATCGAGCGAGGCGATCGACAGCACCGGGATGCCGAACATCTGGCGCACCTGCTCCACCGCCGACTCGCCGGTGACCTGCACGGCATCACCGCCGCGCTCCTGGCGATCGAGGGCGATCAGCACGCCGGCCGGCTCGGCGCCGGCCTGGCGGATGATGCTCACCGACTCCTTCACCGAGGTGCCGGCCGAGATCACGTCATCGACGATCAGCACCCGGCCGCGCAGCGGCGCGCCGACCAGGCTGCCGCCCTCGCCGTGGTCCTTGGCTTCCTTGCGGTTGTAGGCGAAGCCGATGTTGCGGCCCAGCCCGGCCATGGCCACCGCAGTGGCGCTGGCCAGGGTGATGCCCTTGTAGGCCGGGCCGAAGAGCATGTCGAAGCCGACCTCGCCGCGGGCCTGCGCCGAGAGCAGGCGGGTGGCATAGAAGCCCGCGAGGCGGCCGAGCCGCTCGCCGTCATGGAACAGCCCGGCATTGAAGAAATACGGAGAGTCGCGGCCGGCTTTCGTGATGAACGAACCGAATCGCAACACCCCGGCATCGAGCGCGAAGCGGATAAACTCGCGCGGATCGACTTCGGTCATTGATCATCCCCGCCGGCGTTGGCCGGCCCAGCGCGCCATGATACGGATCATCTCGTTGAACCTGAACGGCATCCGATCGGCCGCCCGCAAGGGACTGGCGCCGTGGCTCGAGTCCGCCCGTCCCGACGTGCTGTGCGTGCAGGAGGTCAAGGCCCAGGCCGACGACCTCGACGACTCCCTGCGCACCCTGGCCGGCCTGAGCGGGCATTTCCATTTCGCGCACAAGCCCGGCTACAGCGGCGTGGGCGTGTATGCCCGACGCAAGCCCAGGGCGGTGCGCGCCGGCTTCGGCAACGCCGAGTTCGACGCCGAGGGTCGCTACCTCGAGGCCGACTTCGGCGCCTACACCGTGGTCTCGATGTACCTGCCGTCGGGCTCGAGCTCGCCCGAGCGCCAGCAGGCCAAGTTCCGCTTCATGACGGCCTTCGCCGAGCACCTGCGTGATCTCGGCCGTGGCGGCCGCGAGGTGGTGGTCTGCGGCGACTGGAACATCGCCCACCGCGAGATCGACCTCAGGAACTGGCGCGGCAACCAGAAGAACTCCGGCTTCCTGCCCGAGGAGCGGGCCTGGCTGTCGCGGGTCTTCGACGAGTTCGGCTTCGTCGATGTCTTTCGCCGACTGGATCCGCGCCCGGAGCGTTACACCTGGTGGAGCAACCGGGGCCAGGCCTGGGCGAAGAACGTCGGCTGGCGCCTCGACTACCAGATCGCCACGCCGGGGCTCGCCGACGCGGCCCGCGCCACCGAGATCTACACCGAGCAGCGCTTCTCCGATCACGCGCCGCTGATCGTCGATTACGCCCTGCCGCGCCGATGACCGACACCAACGATCCG
The DNA here is from genome assembly GCA_044356115.1 of Burkholderiaceae bacterium. Classification (GTDB taxonomy): domain Bacteria; phylum Pseudomonadota; class Gammaproteobacteria; order Burkholderiales; family Burkholderiaceae_E; genus Quisquiliibacterium. Next base: position 13,551 of record JBIKWU010000072.1, on the reverse strand, counting down.
TCTGCCGCAACGGGCCTGCTGCTGCGCCGCGCCCTGATCGTCGACGACGATCCGCTGGCGCGCACCCTGGTGGGCGCGAGCTTCACCGACCTCGGATTCGATGTCACCACCGCGGCCGACGGCAGCGAGGCGCTCGCGCTCGCGGCGGCCTCGCGCTTCGACTGCGTCGTGCTCGATGTCCAGATGCCGGGCCTCTCGGGCTTCGAGGTCTGCCGCGAGCTGCGCCGCATGCCGGCGTATCGCAGCACCCCCATCCTCATCCAGACCGGTCTCGAAGACCACGACTCGGTCGAGCAGGCCTTCGAGGCGGGTGCCAGCGACTACCTCACCAAGCCGGTGAACGACGCGCTGCTGCGCCATCGCGTGCGATTCGTGATGAAGTCGGCCGAGGTGGTCACCGAGCTCGAGAGCAATCGTGCCAAGCTCAACGAGGCGCTCGACCTGGCCCAGCTCGGGCACTGGGAATACGCCTACGCCACCCGCATCATCCAGACCTCCGACGTGCATCGCCGGGTGCTCCACCTGCCCGGCCCGGTGCCGCGGGCCTTCTACCTCTCGCGCATCCATCCCGATGATCGCGAACTGGTGCGCCGCCAGTTGCAGTCGGTGGGCGTGAGCACCGACCGCATCGACTTCGCCCATCGCTGGCTCGCCCCCGATGGCCGCCAGCTGGTGCTGCACGTGCAGGGCGCGCTGCGCCGCGATGCCGACGGCGAACCCGAGACCCTGGTCGGCAGCATCCAGGATGTCACCGAGCGGGAGGCCATCCTCGAGAAGATGCGGCTGTGGTCCAAGGTGATCGAATCGTCGGTGGAGGGCATGCTGCTGGTCGATGCGGCACTGCTGCCGCTGCAGGTCAATGCCGCCTTCACCCGGCTCACCGGGCTCGATCTCGACGGTCTGCGTCAGCGGGGCTGGGATTTCTTCGACGAGACCTTCCGCCGGCAGGTGATGCCGGTGCTGCGCACCGCCGGCGCCTGGCAGGGCGAGCGCACCACCCACGGGTCCGATGGCGCGATCCAGCATCACTGGGTCAACGTGGGCGTGCTGCCCGGCGCCACCGGGGTGCCCAGCCATTTCGTGGTCATGATCTCCGATGTCAGCGCCTTGCGGCGCTACCAGTCGCGCCTGGACTACCTGGCCCGGCACGACCCGCTTACCGGGCTGCTCAACCGTGCCGCCATGCTCGAGCGGCTGCACGAGCAGGCGGTGGCCACCGGCGCCACCGGAGGCCGCGTCGGCCTGCTCTACCTCGATCTCGACCGCTTCAAGAACGTGAACGACGCGCTCGGCCAGGGCTGGGGCGACCGCTTCCTGGTCGCGGTGGTCGAGCGCCTGCGGGCCGCGCTGCCGGCCACCGCGCTGCTTGGCCGGCCCGAGAGCGACGAGTTCCTGGTGATGATCCCGCGCCTGGGCGCGCCCGCCGAGGCGGTGCATCTGGCCGAAAGACTGCTCGATGCCCTGCAGGCACCGCTGCGCGTGGACGACTACGAGTTCGTGATCGGCGCCAGCGCCGGCATCGCCTTCCTGCCGCAGCACGCCGCCAACGTCGAAGACCTGGTCAAGAACGCCAGCATCGCCATGCATCAGGCCAAGGCGCGCAAGGCGCAGGGCCGGGGCCGCTACCAGCTGTTCAGCTCGCGCATGGCCGCCGAGATCACTGACCGGGTCTCGCTCGAGGCGCGCATCCGCGCCGGCCTGGCCCGCGGCGAATTCCGCGTGCACTACCAGCCCAAGATCGCGCTGGCCACCGGCAGCCTGGTGGGTGCCGAGGCTCTGGTGCGCTGGGAGCATCCCGAGGAAGGCTCGATCGCGCCGGCCCGCTTCGTGCCGGTGGCCGAGAGCGCCGGCCTGATCGCCGAGCTGGGCCGCTGGGTGTTCCAGGAGACCGCCGCCCAGATGAAGCGCTGGGACCTGGAGGGCCTGCCTCTGGCCCATGTGGCGGTCAATGTCGCCGGCCCGCAGGTCTGGCGCGGCGACTTCCTGCAGCACATCCGCGACACCCTGCGCGAGGTGGGCGTGGCGCCCGGGCGACTGCAGATCGAGATCACCGAGACGCTGATCATGCGCGACTCCACCCGCGACGAGACGGTGCAGCGCATGAACGCGCTGCGCGATCTCGGCCTGACGCTGGCGATCGACGACTTCGGCACGGGCTACTCGTCGCTGTCGCGCCTGAAGCGACTGCCGGTGGCCACCCTGAAGATCGACCAGTCCTTCGTGCGGGACGTGGTCGATGACCCCAACGATGCCGCGATCGTGCGCGCGATCATCGCCATGGCCCGCACGCTGGGTCTGGCCACGGTGGCCGAGGGCGTCGAGACCGAGGGCCAGCTGGCCTGGCTGCGGGCCGAGGGCTGCGACATCGGCCAGGGCTACCTGTTCGGCCGGGCGCGGCCGGCCGACGAGTTCGCGGCCCAGCTGCGCGCCGGGCTGCTCGGCGGCCTTCAGGGGATGGGGTCGCCCCAGTTGGAGGTGTAGGGCGGCAGGCTGTCCACCGGCTTGCCGCGGGTGCGCGCGTAGAGCGGCAGGGTTTCGCCCAGGTGGCGACGGATCTCGTTGATCCGGGTGGTGCTCGCCGGGTGCGTGGACAGCCACTGCGGTGGCGCGCCCTTGGCCGCGGCGCTCATCTTCTCCCAGACCCGCACCGCGGCGCGCGGGTCGAAGCCGGCGCGGGCGGCCAGATCCAGCCCCACCAGATCGGCGTCGGTCTCGTTGTCGCGCGAGAAGCTCAGGGTGAGCAGTTGCGCGCCGGCGCCCACGGCCATGCGGCCGAGGTCCCCCATGCCGAAGAGGCTGGTGACCAGGCCGGCGCCCATCTCGGTGAGGCTGCCCTTGGCCGCCCGCTCGCGGGCATGCTCGCGCAGCGCGTGCGCCACCTCGTGGCCCATGACCATGGCGAACTCGTCATCGGTGAGCTTGAGCTTGTCGAGGATGCCGGTGTACACGCCGATCTTGCCGCCGGGCATGCAGAAGGCATTGATCTGCCCGTCGGCCAGCACGTTGACCTCCCAGCGCCACTGGCCGGCGCGGGCGTTGAAGCGCCCGGCCTGCTCGATGATCGCCCGCGCGATGCGCCGCGCGCGCTGCACCTGCGGATGCTCCTGGGGCAGCAGCGCGCCCTTGGCGGCGGCCGCGCGCATCATCTGGCCGTACTGCTCGGCGGCGACGCGCTCGAGCTGCTCGGCCGGGACCAGCTTGGCCAGACTGCTGGGATTGCCCACCCGAACCCCGTCCTGCGGCGCCTGCTGCTGGGCGCCGGCGGGCAGCCATGCCGCTGCCACGAGCAGGCCCGCGGCCAGACGGTGGCGCAGCCGCGGCCCGGCCGGACGCGGCCCGATGGCCGGGGGGCGGGCCGGCCGGGTCAGGGCAGGATGGGGAGCAGCGTCGGTCATGGTGGTGATGGTATCGGATGCGGGGATGCCCCTGCGCGCCGGCGGGCGGCGAGGCGCGGCAGGGCGCGGCGCGGTCTCGGCGGGCACCCGTGAGGCCGCTGCTACACTGGGCCGCTGCCATGGATGCCCCCCCTTCGCCACCGGCCCTCGTGCAGGTCTTCGCCAGTCGCCGGGTTGGCGTGATGCTGCTGCTCGGCTTTGCCAGCGGCCTGCCGCTGGCGCTGTCGGCCGGCAGCCTGCAGGCCTGGCTCACGGTCTCGGGGGTGGACATCCGGACCATCGGTCTGTTCGCGCTGGCCGGTCTGCCTTACACCTTCAAGTTCATCTGGGCGCCGCTCCTCGACCGCTTCGAGCCCCCGCTGGCCGGCCGCCGCCGGGGCTGGCTGGCGATCAGCCAGCTCGCGCTGGGCGCGGCCTGCCTGCTGATGGCCCACCTCGACCCGGCCACCGACATCGAGCTCATGGGCTTCACGGCATTGGCCATCGCCTTCCTGTCGGCCTCGCAGGATGTGGTCTTCGACGCCTACCGCTCCGACCTGCTTGGCGAGCGCGAGCGGGGCGCGGGCGCGGCGGTGTCGGTGCTCGGCTACCGGCTGGCCATGCTGGTGTCGGGCGGGCTGGCCCTCATCCTGGCCGACCAGTGGCTGGGCTGGCCGGCCACCTACCGCCTGATGGGCGGCCTGATCGCGGTCTTCGCGGCGGTGTCGCTGCTGGCGCCCACGGTACCCTCGGCCGAGGGGCCGCGCGCCCCGGCGCTGCGCGAGCTGCTCGGGTTTGCCGCCATGCTGGCCGCCGGGCTGGCGGTCTGGTTCGGCCTGCGGGCGCTGCCCTGGGGCGCGCTCGAGGCCGACCGCTTCGGGCGCCTGCTGGTGCTCAGCGTCTCGCTGCTCGCCGCTTTCGCGGCGGCCATCCAGGTGGCCCGGCTGGCGGGCTTTGCCTCCTTCACCGAGCCCTGGGACCATTTCTTCAGTCGTGACCGGGCGATCGCGCTGCTGCTGCTGATCGTGCTCTACAAGCTCGGTGACGCCTTTGCCGGCAGCCTGTCCACCGCCTTCCTCATCCGCGGCGCGGGCTTCACCCAGACCGAGGTCGGGGCAGTCAACAAGGTGTTCGGGCTGATCGCCACCCTGGTCGGGGCGCTGGCCGGCGGCGCCTGGCTGGGCCGCGCGAGCCTGTACCGCGCGCTGCTGGTCTTCGGCCTGCTGCAGGCGGTGTCGAACCTGGGCTACTGGGGGCTCTCGGTGGTGCCCCCGCACACCGCCCTGATGGCGGCGGCCGTGGGCTTCGAGAACCTGTGCGGCGGCATGGGCACTGCCGCCTTCGTGGCGCTGCTCATGGCGCTCACCGACCGGCGCTTCTCGGCGGCCCAGTTCGCGCTGCTCTCGGCGCTGGCCGCGATCGGTCGGGTCTACGTGGGGCCCACCGCCGGCGTGATGGTCGAGGCGATCGGCTGGCCGGGATTCTTTCTCTTTTCCACCGCCGCGGCGGTGCCCGGCCTGTTGCTGCTCGCGCTGCTAAAGCCGACAATCACCCGATTGCAGACGGAGAACCCGCCATGAACGACCTCACCCGGCTCAGCGCCCTTGCCCCCCAGACCGAAGCCGATCCGGCCATGTCGGCGTTCTGGATGCCCTTCACCGCCAACCGGCAGTTCAAGGCCCAGCCGCGGCTGCTGGCCCGCGCCGAGGGCATGCACTACTACACCCCCGAGGGCCGGGCCATCCTGGATGGCACCGCCGGCCTGTGGTGCGTGAACGCCGGCCACTGCCGCCAGCCGATCATCGACGCCATCTCGCGCGCGGCCGCCTCGCTCGATTTCGCGCCGGCCTTCCAGATGGGGCATCCGGCGGCCTTCGAGCTCTCCAGCCGGCTGGTGGCGCTGGCCGGCAAGCCCTTCAGCCAGGTCTTCTACACCAACTCGGGCTCCGAGGCGGTCGATACCGCGCTGAAGATCGCCATCGGCTACCACCGCGTTCGCGGTGAAGGCCAGCGCACCCGCATCATCGGCCGCGAGCGCGGCTACCACGGGGTGGGCTTCGGCGGCATGTCGGTGGGCGGCATCGCCGGCAATCGCAAGGTGTTCTCGGGTGCGCTGCTGCCCGCGGTCGACCACCTGCCGCACACCCACAGCCTGGCGCACAACGCCTTCAGCCGCGGCCAGCCGCAGTGGGGCGCGCACCTCGCCGACGAGCTCGAGCGCATCCTCGCCCTGCACGATCCCTCCACCGTGGCCGCGGTCATCGTCGAGCCGGTGGCCGGATCCACCGGGGTGCTGGTACCGCCGGTGGGCTACCTGGAGCGGCTGCGCGAGATCACCGCCCGTCACGGCATCCTGCTGATCTTCGACGAGGTGATCACCGCCTTCGGCCGCATCGGCAAGCCCTTCGGCTTCCAGAAGCTCGGCGTGGTGCCCGACCTGTTCACCGTGGCCAAGGGCATCAACAGCGCCACCGTGCCCATGGGCGCGGTGTTCGCCCGCGAAGGCATCTACGACGCCTTCATGCAGGGGCCGGCCACCGCCATCGAGTTCTTCCACGGCTACACCTACTCGGCGCACCCGCTGGCCTGCGCCTCGGCCATGGCCGCGCTCGACATCTACCAGCAGGAGGGCCTGCTCGAGCGCGCCGACGAGCTTGCCGGCCACTGGGAGAATGCCCTGCACTCGCTGCGCGGCACGCGCCACGTGATTGACATCCGCAACATCGGCCTGATGGGCGCGGTGGAGCTCGAGCCGCGCGCCGGCGCGGCCGGGGCGCGGGCCTTCGAGGCCCACGTGAAGGCCTTCTTCGAGGAAGACCTCATGATCCGCTTCACCGGCGACATCATCGCGATGTCGCCGCCGCTGATCGTCCAGAAGGACCAGATCGATCAGATGGTCGAGCGGCTCGGCCGGGTGCTTCGCGCGCTCGACTGAAACCCCTTCAGGGCGCCGACAGCACCCCGGCGGCTCGCAGGGCCGCCACTTCCTCGGGGCTGCGCCCGAGATCGCCGCCCACGATGGCCGGGCCGTGCTCGCCCAGGGTGGGCGCGGGCGTCACCGGCTGCGGCGGCAGATCGCCGAAGCGCATGGGCGAGCCGGCCGCCAGGTAGCGGCCGATGCCGGGCTGGTCGATCTCCTGGAACAGCGGATTGGCAGGGGAGCAGTTGGGATCCTCGGCCAGCGCCTGGCGCGGGCTGCGATACACCCCCCAGCACACCCCGTTGGCATCGAACAGCGGCCCGATCTCGGCCAGGCTGCGGGCCCGCACGCCCGGCTCGATCCAGGCGGCGAGCTGCTCGCGGTGGCGAAAGCGCGCACCCTCGTCGTTGAGGTCGACCCCGTTGGCCTTCTCCCAGGCGCTCACCGCCTCGGCAAAGCCCAGCGCCTTCTGCAGGCCGCGCCACTGACGCACCGAGATGGCCATGATCATCACCCGGCGGTCGTCGCGGGTGCCGAAGTCATGCCCGAAGGTGCCGAAGATGTGGTTGCCGTAGCCCTGGCGGTCTTCGCCGTTGACCTGGACCTCGGCCAGATAGCCCAGGCTGCCGATGGTGGCCAGCCCCATGTCCTGCAGCGCGATGCGCACATGGCTGCCGCGGCCGGTGTCGCGGCGGCGGCGCTCCGCGGCCAGCACCGCGATGGCCACGTGCGAGCCGCACATCAGGTCCCAGGCCGGCGTGACGTTGTTGACCGGCTGGGTGGGGCCGCCGTTGCCGGTGATGAAGGGAAAGCCTGCGCCGGCGTTCACGGTGTAGTCGAGCGCGGTGCGGCCCTGCCAGTCGCCGGTGATCTGGACCACGATCAGGTCGGGGCGGCGGGCGGCGAGCCGGTCGTAGGCGAGCCAGCCCTTCATGGGGAAGTTGGTGATCAGGATGCCGCCACCCGGGGCGTCGTCGCAGATAAGGTCGGCCACCAGCGCCTGCCCGCGCTCGTCGCCGAGGTCGACGCACAGCGACTGCTTGGCCTTGTTAAGGCCCGCCCAGTACAGGCTGCGGCCGTTGGCGGCGATCGGCCAGCGACCGATGTCGGCATTGCCGCCGATGTCGTCGACGCGGATGACGCGCGCGCCGAGCTGGGCCAGCGTCATGCCGGCGAGCGGACCGGCCACGAAGGCCGCCATTTCCACGACCCGGAGGTCATTGAGCACCTGGAACACGGGACGGTCTCCTTCAGATCAGGCCGCGGGCGATGATGTGGGCCTGGATCTCTCCGGCCCCCTCGAAGATGTTCAGGATGCGGGCGTCGCAGAGCAGGCGCGAGACCGGGTATTCCAGCGCATAGCCGTTGCCGCCGTGCACCTGCAGCGCGTTGTCGGCGTTGGACCAGGCCACCCGCGCGGCCACCAGCTTGGCCATGCCCGCCTCGACGTCGCAGCGCTTGCCGGTGTCCTTGCGGCGGGCCGCGAAGTAGGTGAGCTGGCGGGCGAGCAGGGTCTCGACGGCCATCATGGCGAGCTTGTCGCGCACCCGCGGAAACTCGAGGATCGGGCGGCCGAACTGGCGGCGCTCCTGGGCGTAGGTCAGGGCCAGTTCCATCGCGTTCTGGCCCACGCCGATCGCGCGCGCCGCGGTCTGGATGCGCGCGCTCTCGAAGGTGGCCATCAGTTGCCGGAAGCCCTGGCCGGGAACCCCGCCCAGCAGCGCCGAGGCCGGCACGGTGAAGCCGTCGAAGGCGAGCTCGTACTCCTTCATGCCGCGGTAGCCCAGCACCTGGATCTCGCTGCCGCGCATGCCGGGCGCCGGGAAGGGGTTGCCCGGCTCGCCCCGCGGCTTGTCGGCCAGCAGCATCGAGATGCCGCGCGCGCCGGGCACGTCGGCCTCGGTGCGCACGAGCATGGTCATGAGGTCGCTGCGCGAGGCGTGGGTGATCCAGGTCTTGGCGCCGGTCACCCGCCACACCTCGCCGTCACGCACCGCCCGGGTCTTGAGCGAGGCGAGGTCGGAGCCCGAGCCGGGCTCGGTGAACACGGCGGTGGGCAGGATGCTGCCCTCGGCCAGGCCGCGCAGGTAGCGCTCCTTCTGCTGCGGCGTGCCGCCGGTGCTGATGAGCTCGCCGGCGATCTCGGCGCGGGTGCCCAGCGAGCCGGTGCCGATGTAGCCGCGCGAGAGCTCCTCGGAGACCACGGTCATGGCGAGCTTGCCCATGTCGCTGCCGCCCCAGTCCTCGGCGATGGTCAGCCCGAAGATGCCGAGCTCGCCCATCTGGCGCACCACCTCGTCGGGAATCAGGATGTCCTGCCGGTGCCAGTCGTTGGCGAAGGGCGCGATGCGCTCGTCGCTGAAGCGGCGAACCTGTTCCTGGAAGGCGCTGATCGCGTCGTTGTCGAGCAGCGGATCCGGCCAGCGCCCGGCCGCGGCCTGGGTGACCACGGCCGCCCGGCGCGCCGGGGTGTTGCCGGCCTCGATGAGGCGGACGAGATCGGGGTCGTCGAGCATGGCGAGCTGCGCGCCGCGCAGGCCGAAGTCCAGCGGCCGCAGGATCTCGCACTGCGACATCGGCAGGCCGCCGCGCAGCTGCTGCAGGTACTCGGCGAAGCCGATCGCGAGGTAGTCGGCGGCCAGGGCGTCGAGGGCGCCGCGCGCGTGCAGGCGCTGCGCCCAGTCGTGCAACTGGGTGAGCGACTCGACATAGCTCGCCACCCAGGCGTAGCCATGCAGCGCGCGCTGCTCGGCGTCGGCGTCGTCGCCGCGCGAGGCGCCCGCCGCGACCGCGGCGCGGCAGGCCGCGAGCACGGCATCGCGGTAGGCGCAGGCCTGGCCGAGCGCGCGGGCGCTCAGCGAGAGGAGATCGGCGGCGGAGGCATCGGCGGGGGTGGCTTGCGCGGTGGCGGTCATGGCGGATTCGATCGGCGGACGGGAGAGCGCCTCTCCCAGGGCATGGCGCATTCTAGCGAGGGCGCCCGGCCGCAGCCGGCACGGCCGGCGTGTCGTGGTGCCGTTTGCCGCGCGGCGCGCGGGTTATGCTCGCGTCCATGTCCAGACACGCGCGCATTCAGGGCCGGTTCCCGGCGGCAGGCCTGCCGGGCCTCGCGGCGGGGATCGCGTCGGTCCTGGCGCTGTGGCTGGCGGGCTGCGCAGTGCCGCCGGCGCCGGCATCGCCGGGCCCGGCTGCGCCCCTTGCCGCCACCGCGCCTGCGCCGGCCGCTTCGCCCTCACCCATGCCGGGCGCCGATCGCGATGCCCACGGCTGCATCGGCTCGGCCGGCTATCGCTGGTGCGGGCGCGAGCGGGCCTGCGTGCGGCCCTGGGAGCTTGCCCAGGCCCGCGGCCTGGCCGGCGGGGCCGAGTCCGTCGAGCAGTGGTGCGCCTCGCAGCGGCGCGGCCACTAGCCCCGCGAGGCTGCGCGCCGGGCCGGGGCCCGGCGCGGACGATCAGAGCTTCTGCCGCCTGACCACCACGCCGGCCTGCTCGCGGTCCCAGGTGTCGGCGGTGATGCCTTCGCTCCGGATGAGGTGCTTCTGCACCTTCTGCGTGGGCGTCTTGGGCAGTTCGGGCATCAGCCGCACGTAACGCGGCACCATGAAGTGCGGCATGCGCGGGATCAGGTACTCCACCAGGGCCTTGGGGTCGCAGCCGCCGGGTTGCGGCACCACCGCCACCAGCACCTCGTCCTCGCCGTGCTCGCTGGGCACCGCCACCGCGGCCGCCTCCTGCACCTGCGGGTGGCTGCTGACCTCGGCCTCGACCTCGAAGGACGAGATGTTCTCGCCGCGGCGGCGGATCGCGTCCTTCATGCGGTCGACGAAGAAATAGTTGCCGGCGGCGTCCTGGCGGAAGGCGTCGCCGGTGTGGAACCAGCCGTTGCGCCAGGCCCGCGCGGTGGCCTCGGGGTTGCCGTAGTAGCCCGAGTTCATCGCCCAGGGCGTCTCGGTGCGCACGATGAGTTCGCCGATCTCGCCGGTTGCCACCTCGCAGTCGTTGTCGTCGACGATGCGCACCTCCACGCCCGGCCGCGGTCCGCCGCAGGAGGCCTGCGGCCCCGGGTTCAGCCCGGAGACCAGCGGGCACGAGATCTCGGTCATGTTGAAGACCGTGTAGACCTCGCAGCCGAAGCGCGCCGAGAACGCCGGTGCGTCCTCGAGCAGCGGTACCATCGTGGCCACCCGCAGGCCGTGCTCGCGGTCGCGCGGATCGGGCGGACGCTTGTTGAGCAGCGTGGCCATGCCGCCCAGCAGGATCACCGAGGTGGTGCCGGTCTCCTCGATGACATCCCAGAAGCGGTCGGTCTGGAAGGCATCGACGATCGCGATCGAGGCGCCCAGCACCAGCATCGAGTAGACCGCGGCGGTGCCGCCGACATGGAACAGGGGCAGCAGCACCAGGTGCCGGTCGGTCTCGATGTGGTAGTTCCAGGCCGCGACCGACTCGTACAGGTGCAGGTAGGAGGACATCACCCCCTTGGACGGCCCGGTGGTGCCGGAGGTGTAGATGATGCACTGGGTGTCCCAGGGCATGATCTCGCGCGCCGGCGGCTGCGGATCGGCGCTCGCCGGCGAGAGCGTGGCGCCGGCGTGCCGGGTGAGACCCGGCACCGCGGGCGGCTCGGCCTCGCCGCCGAGCACCACCAGATCGGTGAGTCGGGAACGATCGATGTCGACGAGCCGGTCGACCAGGCCGCCATGGGCGATCATCAGCCGCGCGCCCGAGAGCCGGATGGCATGGGCGAGGATGCTGCCGCGGTAGGCGAGGTTGATCGGCACGTACACCGCGCCCAGGTAGTTGATGCCGAACCAGACCCGCAGCGCGTCGGGCCCGTTGGGCAGCCACACATGCACGTTCTCGCCCTGCTGCACTCCCAGTGACTGCAGGCCCGCGGCGGTGCGCCGCACGGTCTCGAGGGTCTGGGCGAAGGTCCACTGGCTGCCGTCGGCAAAGCGCACGAACACCGCATCGGGTCGGTCGGCCGCATGGCGCTCCAGCAGCGGTCGCAGCACGCATTGTTCGGGGGCGGGCACGCGGGGGTCGTGCCAGGTCTTGGGCATGGGCGGGTCTCCGGAATCGGTGGACGGTCCGTGGCGGCCTCGGGCGGAAGAGGCGCGCGGGTCGCGGCGATCATGTCGGATTCCGCGGTGGCCTCGGGCGGGTGGCGACAGGGAATGGAACACTCGCGGCCATGAGACCGATCCCGCCGATGCCCCTGTACCGCCCCCGTTCGCGCGGCCTGCTCGCCGGCTTTTGCCTGCTCGCCGTGGTCGCGGGCACGTGCCGGGCAACCGGTTCCGCGCCATGACGCAGTCGGCCATCGCGAGGAAACCATGATCGACAAGACCCTGGCCCGCGCCGCGCAGGCACTGGCCGATGTGCCCGATGGCGCCACGGTGCTGGTTGGCGGCTTCGGGGGCGCGGGCATGCCCGATGTGCTGATCGACGCCCTGATCGCGCAGGGCGCGCGCGACCTCACCCTGGTGAGCAACAACGCCGGCAGCGGCGAGACCGGGCTGGCCGCGCTGCTCAAGGCGGGCCGCGTGCGCAAGATCATCTGCTCGTTTCCGCGGCAGGCCGATTCGCACCACTTCGACCGGCTCTACCGCAGCGGCCAGCTGGAGCTCGAGCTGGTGCCCCAGGGCAATCTGGCCGAGCGCATCCGCGCGGCCGGCGCCGGCATCGCCGGCTTCTACACGCCCACCGGCTACGGCACCGACCTGGCCCGCGGCAAGGAGACCCGACGCATCGACGGCCGCGACTGCGTGCTCGAGATGCCGCTGCATGCCGACTTCGCGCTCATCAAGGCGCTGCGCGGCGACCGCTGGGGCAACCTGGTCTATCGCAAGGCCGCGCGCAACTTCGGGCCGGTGATGGCCATGGCCGCGCGCTGCACGGTGGCGCAGGTGGACGAGATCGTGCCGCTCGGCGCGATCGACCCCGAGCAGGTCATCACGCCCGGCATCTTCGTGCACCGGCTGGTGGCGGTGGGCGACACCGTGCCGCGCCCCGCGCGCGCCGCATCCTGAACGGAGAGCGTCCATGCAGCGACTGAGCCGCGATCAGATGGCCGCCCGGGTGGCCCGCGACATTCCCGAGGGCGCCTACGTGAACCTGGGCATCGGCATGCCCACCCTGGTGGCCAACCACCTGCCCGCCGAGCGCGAGATCTTCCTGCACAGCGAGAACGGCATCCTGGGCATGGGGCCGGCGCCAGCGCCGGGCGAGGAAGACTGGGACCTGGTCAATGCCGGCAAGCAGCCGGTCACGCTGCTGACCGGCGGCGCGTTCTTCCACCATGCCGACTCGTTCGCGATGATGCGCGGCGGCCATCTCGACATCTGCGTGCTCGGCGCCTTCCAGGTGTCGGCCGGTGGTGACCTGGCCAACTGGCACACCGGCGAGCCCGACGCGATCCCGGCCGTGGGCGGCGCCATGGACCTCGCCATCGGCGCGCGTCGCACCTTCGTGATGATGGAGCACGTCACCAAGCGCGGCGATCACCGCATCGTGCCGCGCTGCACCTACCCGCTCACCGGCATCGGCTGCGTGGCGCGCGTCTACACCGACCTCGCGGTCATCGACGTCACGCCCGAGGGCCTGGTGGCCCTCGAGTGGCTCGAGGGCCTGAGCTTCGAGTCCCTGCAGTCGCTCACCGGCGCGCCCTTGCGGCGCGCCTGAGCGCGCGGGTCATCAACCCCTGGAGGCGACCATGGATTTCCCTGCCCTGCTGCACCGCTTCACCCGCGCCGTGGCTGCGCGCGACTGCGAGGGTTTCGCCGCGCTGTTCACCCCCGAGGGCTGCTACGACGACGGCTTCTTCGGTGCGCATCACGGCCGCGAAGCGATCGCCGCGATGCTCGAGCGCTTCCATGTCGGGGGCGAGGACTTCTTCTGGGAGTTCCTCGAACCGGTCCGCGAGGGCGACCTGGCCTACGCGCGCTACCGGTTCAGCTACCGCTCGCGCGAGCCCGAGAGCGCGGGCCAGCTGATCATGTTCGATGGCATGGCGCGCTTCCGGCTGCGCGACGGCCTGATCGCCGATTACGCCGAGCTCTTCGATCGCGGCGTGGCCTTCGTGCAGCTGGGCTACCCCACCGCGCGGGTGCGCAAGCTGATCGACCGCTACGCCACGGCGCTGCGCGAGAGCCCGGCCTGCGCCGCGCATCTGGCTGCCCGCGAGGCGCGCGCGCCGGCCTCTTGAAAGCGCCGCGGGCCATGCCCATCTCCCGGGTACAGCACTCACACCCAAGGA
>JBIKWU010000291.1:0-4807 GCA_044356115.1 Burkholderiaceae bacterium | reverse complement strand
GGTGTCGCCACCACTGCCACGGCACGTCCAGAAGGGCTGCGAAGAACAGCACCAGCAGCATCAGACCGACCCCCAGCGCCAGACTCGCCCGGATATTCTCGAGGGCGACAGGCAGGGCGGCGCGGCCCAGGCCGAGATACTCGGCAAAGCGGTTGCGCCCGAACCAGACGGCCACGGCGACCAGCGCCGCAGCGAGCAGCAGCGCCTTGCCCAGGTTCATGAGCGCATCCTTGTCGAAGATGCGGGCCAGACCGCTGACCGGATTGAGGCGGGAGAACTTCGGCGCGAGCAGCGAGGCGGAGAACGCGATGCCGCCCGGCGCAAGCGCGCCGCAGATGGCCGCGACTGCCGCCATCGCAGCGCAGGGCAGGATGATCCAGAAGGCGGTGCCCGCCAGCGAGCCGAGCAGCTCCGTCATCATCGCGGGATCCATCACCGCGGGACGGGTGAAGCGCAGCGAGTGGCGCAGCAGTTCGATGGAGCCCTGCCCGATCGCCGGACCGAGGAGCACGAAGCTGCCCAGCGCAGCCCCCATGACCGCAAGATGCCCGAGGTCACGCGACCGGGGCACCTGGCCCTGCTCGCGCGCCTGCTGAAGCTTCTTGCCGGAAGCCTCTAGCTGCTTGTCGTCCTGACTGGTCTCGGAGTCGGCCATCGCTCGGGTTCGAGGGAATCTCGACCCCGATTATTCGCGCGCGACACGCCTCCGAAAGCCGGGAATAAGCGGTGACACCCGCCCTTATTCAGCGCCGGATCGCCCCGGGCGACCATCCCGTCGGGATCGGGTGCGCCGACGGGCCCGGGACTCGCTCAGTTCGCCGGGTCGCCGGCTGCCTCGTCGGCGAGCTCCGCGCCGTTGAGCAGGCGCGATTCGGCGGCCCGATTCATCACCACGATGGAGATGCGACGGTTGACCGGATGCCGCGGATCATCGACATCCATCGGCACAGCCGACGAAAGACCGACCACCCGGAGAACCTTGGCATCGTCCATGCCACCGGCCACCAGTTCCCGCCGGGACGCGTTGGCGCGGTCCGCGGACAGCTCCCAGTTGGAGTAGCCGCGCTGCCCCCCACCATAGGGCGCGCTGTCGGTGTGTCCCGCCAGTGAGACCTTGTTGGGAACCTCGTTGAGGACCTTGCCGATTTCCCGCAGGAGATCCCGCATGTAGTCCTTCACCACCGCCGAGCCGCTGTCGAACATCGCGCGATTGCGATCATCGACGATCTGGATCCGCAGCCCCTCGGGTGTGAAGTCCAGCTTGATCTGGCCACTGAAGCCCGCCACCTTCGGGTTGCCTGCGATCGCCTGCTCCAGCTTCTTCTTCAGCTCCTCCAGCATCTTCTGCTCTTCACGGCGCAATTCATTGCGCGCCGCCTGCAGATTGATCTGCCGCCGCTGGCTGCTTTCGATCTCGCCGCGCTTGACCTGGCCCGCGGAGCGGGTGAGGTCGGTGCCGCCACCCTGCACCACCGAGGAGCTGTCGCCGCTGCCCGAGCCCCCGCTCAAGGCGACCTTCAGGGGCGTGTTGAAGTGTTCCGCGATGCCCAGCAGTTCTCCCTTGGTGGTGGAACCCAGCAGCCACATGAGCAGGAAGAACGCCATCATCGCCGTGACGAAGTCGGCGTAGGCGATCTTCCAGGCGCCGCCATGATGACCGTGGCCGCCCTTCTTGATGCGCTTGACGACGATGATCTGCGACTTCTTGTCGGCGGCAGCCATGGTCAGTGATCAGTCGACGGTGGATGGGGCGCTGCAGAGGGGACCGGCAGCCGCCGCGTCAGCTGCGTTTCTGCTTGACATGGGTCTCGAGCTCGATGAAGGAGGGACGCTCGGTCGAGAACAGCACCTTGCGCCCGAACTCCACCGCGATCGCCGGCGCGTAGCCCTGCATGCTGGCCAGCAGCGTGGTCTTCACGCAGATCAATTCCTTGGCGGCCTCCTCGGCCTTCTGCTCGAGCAGGCTGGACAGCGGCGAGACGAATCCGTAAGCCATCAGGATGCCCAGGAAGGTGCCAACCAGCGCACCGGCAATCATCTGTCCGAGCACCGCCGGGGCCGCACCCACGGAGGCCATGGTCTTCACCACCCCGAGCACCGCGGCCACGATCCCGAAGGCGGGCAGCGCGTCACCGAGCTTGGCGATCGAGTTCATCGGGCCATGCGCCTCCTGATGGTGGGTCTCGATCTCGCTGTCCATCAGGCTCTCGATCTCGTGCGGATTCAGGTTGCCCGACACCATCATCCGCAGGTAGTCGGTGATGAACTCGACCAGATGGTGGTCGCCCCCGGCGTTGGGGTAGCGCTTGAAGATCGGACTTTCATGAGGCTCCTCGACATCCTGCTCGATGGCGATCAGGCCCTCCTTGCGGGCCTTGGTCAGGATCTCGTAGAGCAGGGCCATGAGCTCCATGTAGCGCGCCTTGGTGTACTTGGAGCCCTTGAAGAGCGTCGGCAGCGCCTGCACCGTGGCCTTCAGCGCCTTCGCACTGTTACCGACCATGAATGCGCCGATCGCCGCGCCACAGATGATGAACAGTTCGATCGGCGCAGCCTTGGCCAGCACCCCGAACTTGCCGCCGGCAAGGCCATAGCCCCCGAAGACGGCGATCAGCACGACCACGTAACCAATGATGACGAACATGAGGCGGCGCCTGCAGACGGTGGGTTCCTGTCTGCTTTCGGCCCGGGCCGCGCCGACTTGAGGTGCCACTGGCCACCGTCTGGCGGCTGGAGCAGCCGACGAACGCGTCGGCGCGGGTTCGGACCCGCCTGGTGACCCCGAAAAGCGAAAAGGCGGGCCATGCCCGCCTTTCCCTCCCCAGCCGGCGCCCACACGGACGCCCGCCGCAGCAGTCGGTCAGTGAATGGAGCCTTCGCGCCGCCCCTTGCCCGCGCGGGCCGGAGGTTCGCACAACCCGCAGACATAGCCGCCGGTAAGTTCGTACGCATGGTTCACGAAGCTGCCGCCGCACCGGGTGCAGCGGGTCAGACAGAGCATGCCGGAGTCGACGAACTTGACCAGGCGCCAGGCGCGGGTGATGGACAGCAGCGCCTCGACGCCGTGGGTGCGGACCTCGGCTTCATACAGTTGCCAGGCCTTCATCAGCACCTCGACCTCGTCCAGCGCACTGGCCTTCTGGAGATACTCATGGATATTGAGGAACAGCGAGGCGTGGATGTTCGGCTGCCAGGACAGGAACCAGTCGGTGGAAAAGGGCAGCTGCCCCTTCGAGGGCGACTTGCCGGCCACTTCCTTGTAGAGCTTGAGCAGACGCTCGTAGGGCAGGTTGGTCTCGGACTGCAGCAGTTGCAGGCGGGCGCCCATCCCGATCAGCGCGATCGCGCGCTGCACCTGTTTGTTGTCTTCCAGCAGGCTGCGGGTCGCCATGATCAGACCGCCTCGCTGAACTTGCCGGCCATCAGGATGCTGGCATGCAGGCGCGAGGCGCTGGCGTCCTCGCGCTCGGCGCCACGCCGGCCATGGTCGGCGAGCAGCGACCAGACCATGTCCTCGTCGAAGCGGAAGCGGCACATCAGGGTGTTGCCGGAGGCGACCTTGATCATCTGGCCCGGGGTGAGGGCCTCGATGATGTCGGCGATCTCCTCGGAGATGCCGAGGCGGAACAGCGACTGCGTTCTGTCGGCGCGAATCAACCGCTGGGCCAGGATCAGGTAGGAAAGATTGGCGTCGCGGATCTCGGACAGCAGGCGGTCATCGGTCATCACGGGGTTCTCCTTGGGTTCCGGCGCGGCGCATTCAAGGAACGCATCCGACATGGCGCCAGTCTCGGAAAAAGCCGGGGTTTCTTGAATCCGAATTCGTCGGTGATTCCTGTGCGGCAGATGCCTACAGCCGTAGGAGTTCTTCCGACAGCCTAGCCGTGCTCAAGGCAGCCGTCAGGCCGCCGATAACCAAGCCAAGGCAATCCGCCCGACACTGCCAGGCCCGAACCCTGGCGCCTCCGGTCCCGGGAGCAGGGACTCCTGACGAGGCGGCTGAACAGACCCGGCCCCGACTCGAGCCACACAGTAGGAGCGATCTCAAGTGACCCAGATCATCAACACCAACGTGCTGTCGCTGAACGCGCAGCGCAACCTGGCCGGCAACGCCGCCAGCCTCGCCACCTCCATCAACCGCCTGTCCACCGGCATGCGGGTGAACAGCGCCAAGGACGACGCCGCCGGCCTGGCGATCTCCGAGCGCATGAGCGCCCAGTCGCGTGGCATGGAGATCGCCCGGCGCAACGCCAACGACGCGGTCTCGCTGGCCCAGACCGCCGAGGGCGCGCTGGGCAGCATCAACGGCATGCTGCAGCGCATGCGCGAACTCGCCGTGCAGTCGGCCAACGCCACCAACAGCTCCACCGACCGCACCGCCCTGCAGAACGAGTTCAACCAGCTGCAGACCGAGATCACCCGGACCGCCAACACCACCCGGTTCAACGGCAACCTCATCCTCACCCAGACCACCAGCTTCGATTTCCAGATCGGCTCGAACGCGACCACCAACGACGTGATCTCGGTGAGCGCGCTCAACGTGCTGAGCACCAGCACCTCGGGTGGCTCCGACATCGGCGCGCTGGCTCGCGCCACCAGCACCGTGCTGGACATCTCGACCGTGGGCACCCGGGGAGCCAGCGCCAGCGCGACCAACTACTTCTCCTATGCCGCGGTCGCCATGGGCACCGGCGCGCTGGGCGCGGTGGAGGTGCTGGACTTCGCGCTGGCCCAGGTGAACACCGCGCGCTCGACCTTCGGCGCGGTGCAGAACCGCTTCGACGCGGTGATCTCCAACCTGAACATC
>JBIKWU010000071.1:0-16179 GCA_044356115.1 Burkholderiaceae bacterium | reverse complement strand
TGCGAGGGCGCCCACTCGCCGGGCAGCAGCAGCTGCATGCCCAGGTACATGGCCGCGCTGGCCTGCATCTTCTCCAGGCCGTGGCCCGGGTTGGCCAGCACGAGCACGCGGCGCTCGGCCTTCTCCATCGGGGCGAGCTCGCCGGCCCGCATGAGCAGCGGGCGCACCGCCTGATACGACCAGAATGCCGGCTGGGTGCGCGGGGCGGGCACGCGCGGCGGCAGCACCGCGCGCAGGCTGGGCCATAGCGGCACCAGGTTCAGCCGCGTGAGATCGTCGCGGTAGGCCTGCGGCAGGTCCTCGAGGCGTCCGAGTTCGGTCATGGCGTGGGTCTCCGGGTTGGTTGGTGTCGCGATCGGCGGCGCATCCGCCTCGCCGATCGTCCGGGCATCAGTGGCCGGCCAGGCAGTTGCTCACGTTCCAGCCATAGAGCCACTCGAGCGCATCCTGGAAGCGCGCCTGCGAGCGCCCCTTCCAGAGCTCGTTGCGCACCAGGCGCTCGACGCCCTCGGCGTGGTAGAGGCGGCCCATCTCGCGGGCCGAGAGCACGATGCGGGCGGTGCGGGCCACCCGCGAGCGCTGGTAGAGATCGAAGGCCGCGCCCCAGTCACCGGCGTGCACGCGCAGCGCCTCGCCCAGGGTCACCGCATCTTCCAGCGCCATGCAGGCGCCCTGCGCCATGTACTGCGTGGTGGGGTGGGCGGCATCGCCCAGCAGTGCCGCGCGCCCGAAGCACCAGGTGCCGATCGGATCGCGATCGGCCGTGGCCCAGCGCCGCCAGGACTTCGGCAGATCGATCAGCTGGCGCGCCACCGGCACGATGCCCTGGAAGTAGGACTGCACCTCCTCCTTGCTGCCGTCGGTGACGCCCCACGCCTCCTGCCGACGGCTGTGGAAGGTGACGACGACGTTGTACTGGTCGCCGCCGCGCAGCGGGTAGTGCACGAGGTGGCACTTCGGGCCGGCCCACAGGCTGGCCGCGTTCCAGCGCAGCGCCTCGGGGAAGTCGGCCTTGTCGACCACCGCGCGATAGACCACATGGCCGGTGACCCGGGCCGGGTCGTTCACGTATTGCGCGCGCACCACCGATTTCACGCCGTCGGCGCCGATCAGCGCCTGGCCCCGGCTGCGGCGACCGTGCTGGTCGATGACGGTCACGCCGTGCTCGTCCTGTTCGATGCGCTCGATGCGGGTGCTGGTCTGGAAGTCCACCCGCCCGGTGGCCACCGCGCCCTCGAGCAGCGCGGTGTGCACGTCCACGCGATGGATCACCGCATAGGGGTTGCCGAAGCGCTCGCGGAAGGCCTCGTCGGTGAGGATGCGCCCCACCTGCGAGCCATCGACCGCATCGTGCATGACCATGCAGTCGGTGAACACGGCGCGCGCCCGGGCACGCTCGCCCACACCCAGCGCGTCGAAGGCATGGAAGGCGTTGGGCCCGAGCTGGATGCCCGCGCCGATCTCGCCGATCTCGGGCGCCTGCTCGAAGACGCGCACGCGGTAGCCGCGCCGCACGAGGGCCAGCGCCGCGGCCAGCCCGCCGATGCCGCCACCGGCCACCAGCACGGGATCTGTTGTGTCGCTCATGAATCCGCCGGGAAGGAGTCTGGAGAGGCGCCCAGTATCCCGCCCGGCCGACCATGCCTCAATCCATGAGGCTCGATAGCGACCATCGCGTTTCGCAATCGGGGCGGGGCCGTCTCGGCCGAGGGTCTCTGCGCCCCCTCGGGCCGCCTGACGCTACTCTCGCGGCCCACCATGAGCGCGACCCTGCCTGGCCTGACCGAACCCGCCGCCGTGCCGCCGCCGACGCGCGCCGCGGCGCTCGCCTGCCTCGCGCGCGTGCGGCCGGCCGCCTATGCGCGCACGCGCAACCACCTGGAGGGTTCGGTCACCGGGCTGTCGCCCTACCTCACCCACGGCCTGCTCACCCTGCCCGAGGTGCTGAGCGATGTGCTCGCGCGCGGCGCGCTGCCCGTGCAGCACAAGCTGGTCTTCGAGTTCGGCTGGCGCGAATACTTCCGGCATGCGTGGGCGCATCTGGGCGACGGCATCCTGAGCTCCCTGCACGCCGGGCCGCGGCCCGAGTCCGCCTACGCCACCGAACTGCCGGCCGACATCCGCGAGGCGCGGACCGGCGTGCCCGCGATCGATCAGGCGGTGCGCGCGCTCTACGCCACCGGCACGCTGCACAACCATGCGCGGATGTGGCTCGCGAGCTACGTGGTGCACGTTCGCGGGGTGCACTGGCGCGCAGGCGCCGACTGGCTGGTGGCGCACCTGTTCGACGGCGACCTCGCCAGCAACCACCTGAGCTGGCAGTGGGTGGCCGGCACCGGCAGCCACAAGCCCTACCTCTTCAACGCCGAGAATGTCGCCCGCTACGCGCCTGTCGCCTGGCAAAGCCCCGGCACCGTGATCGACCAGCCGTATGCGGCGCTGGATGCCCTCGCGCGCGGCGAACGCACCGACGCCCACTCGAGGCCAGCGCCCCAGACCGACGCCGGCATCACCGAGCCGCCGCGGCTGGCCGCGCCCCCCGCCACGCTGGGCATCGCCGTGCCCCACGCGCCGGCGATTGCCGAGCGCCTGCGCGGCCGCACGGTGTGGCTGGCGCACCCCTGGGCGCTTCGCGCCCCGCCTGCCGATCTGCCCGCCGATGCCGTGGTGATCGGCGTGTACCTGCGCGAGCACCACGCGTGCTGGCCGTGGCCCGAGGCGCGATGGCACTGGGTGGACGCGGCCATGGCGGCGGTGAGCACCGAGCGCTGGTTGCTCGACGAGGCCAGCCTGCGCGCCGCGCTCGCGCACGCGGCCAGCGTGCGCAGCGTGGCCGACCCGCATCTGCCCGACTGGCTGGGCGAGGTCGCGCAACTCTCGGCCCCGCCGCGCCTGTTCGCGCCGGTCACCCGCCACTGCACCAGCTTCTCGCAGTGGTGGACCCGCGTCACCCGCGGCCTGAGCCGCGCCGAGGAACTCCTTTGACCACGCCCACCCCGCCGCAGCCACCCGCCCCCCAGGAATCGCTCACCGTGCTCTACGACGGCGCCTGCCCGCTGTGCCGCCGTGAGATCGCGCACGTGCGCGGCCTCGCGCAGCGGCAGGGCGACGAGGTGCTGTGCTTCGTGGACATCAGCAGCGCAGATGCCGCTCCCATGACTGCCGACGAGCGCGCCGCGCTGCTCGCCCGGTTTCATGTGCAGCGCGCGGATGGCTCGCGGCTGAGCGGCGCAGCGGCCTTCGTGGCGATGTGGCGTCGGCTGCCGGGCTGGCGCTGGCTGGCCCGCGTTGCCGATCTGCCTGGCGGGCTGGCGGCCCTGGAGTTTGCCTATCGAGGCTTCCTGCGGGTGCGTCCGCTGATCACTGCCCTGGCGCGGCGGGTGGCCTGAACCAGTCCGACGAGGCAACGACCACGGGCCGATCGGGCTGGCTCAGGAAATGCGGCGACATGATCTGCACGCCGTGCTCGTTGAACACATCCTGGATCGCGGCGTGCAGCCCGGACTGGATCGCCGGGCGCTCGGGCGCGTGGCCGATGCTGGCGTAGAGCGCGTACTCAACGGCGAAGTCCGTGAGGGCGCGCTGGTACACGTAAGGCGCGGGCGCGGCGCGCACACCCGGGGTGCGCCGGGCAGCCTCCTCGAGCAGCGCATGCACCTGACGCCAGGGGGCGTCGTACCCGATGCTCAGGCGAACCACCAGCAGCGTGTCCTGATCGGCGCCGCTGCGCGAGTAGTTGCGGATGGGCGAGGACACCAGCACCGCGTTCGGGATGGTGATCTCCTCGTTGCGGACAT
Organism: Burkholderiaceae bacterium; assembly: GCA_044356115.1. GTDB lineage: Bacteria > Pseudomonadota > Gammaproteobacteria > Burkholderiales > Burkholderiaceae_E > Quisquiliibacterium. The sequence goes on along the minus strand of JBIKWU010000071.1, from coordinate 12,382 downwards.
CCACGAGCTTGACGGCCAGCGAGCTGATTTCCGTGACCACGCCCTGCGTGCCGTTCACCTCGATGTAGTCGCCCTTGCGCAGCGAGCGCGAGTACACCACCACCAGCCCGCTCATCGCCTGCATCACCAGACCGGACGAGCCGAGCGTGAGCATCAGGCCAGCCAGCACCGACAGGCCCCGGAAGGCCTCGCTGCCTGACCCCGGCAGATGCGGATAGGCGATGGCGATGCCCAGGCCCCAGACCAGCACCGCGACGATGCGCCGCGTCGCGCTGATGGTGTCCCGGTGCAGCAGCGGCAGCGTGACGCGCCCCTGCTGCACGGCGTCGAACACATAGGCGAGAACATCGGCGCAGGCGCGGGTGAGCAACAGCACGATGAGCACGGTGGCCAGGCCTGGCAGGCCTTCGGCCATGCCCTGGAGCACCCACAGCATCTGGCGGATGAGCCAGCCATCGAGCGTGGCGGCGATCGGCTGCGTGACGACGAAGGCCGCGAGCGCGAACCGCAGCCAGAGGTAGGCCAGCGCCGCGATCGGCACCCACCTGAGCAGCGTGATCGCACGCATGAGCAGACGCGCCAGCACTTCGCGGCGGTCGATGCCCACGCTGCGGGCGGCAATGCCGCTTCGAGCGGTCTCGAGCCAGGCGACCAGGCGTCGCGCGCCGGCCAGGATGGCCCAGCTCAGCAGAACCCACATGACCGCCGACAGCATGGACAGGGCCAGTCCCTGCGCGAGGAGCGGACCGTCGCGGCTGGCATGCCAGGCCTCACGCGCCGCCTCCAGGCGCGCCCGGGTCTGCTGCGCGAGTCCGTCCAGGTCCAGCGCGGCGTCCGGATCGAGATCGGTTTCGTACAGCGCGAACAGGTTGGCGTCGCCGAGCAGGAACTGGCGGCCATGGAGGCGATTGAACTCGAAGGGCAGCACCGTCAGCGGCTGGCTCATGGCTGCGTCGGGCAGCAGGCGGATGCGCTCCAGGGCCTGCGCCACCCGCCGCGTGGGCGATGCCGCGGCCACGGTGGCCCGCATCGTGACGATGTCGCGATTGAGCAGACTGAGCGTTGCGCTCTCGGCAGAGGCGGGCGTCGGGTCGGCCGCCCGCGCGACACTTGCCGGGAGCGTGGCCAGGGCCAGCAGCAGCAGGAGCGCGGCCCAGGCCCAGCGCAGGCAAGGTACCGGGCCAGGCCCGCAGGCGCCTCGGCTCACGGCCGCAGCATCAGCACCGACTGAGCACGTTGCGCGCCAGCCTCGATCAGCCGCTCGCCCGCCACGTCGAAGTCGATGTCGTCCAGACGCACCGCCCGCACCTGGCGGTTGTGCATCGAGTGGAAGTAGAGCGTGCGCTGGCCGAGGTCGCAGGCGGTGGTCACCTGCGTGGCGCTGACCAGGTCGGGCGCCTGATGCCCGGCCGGCGCGGTGGCGCCGACCGTGATGTTGAAGCTGTCCAGGATGCGGAAGGCCTCGAAGACCGCCTCGGTGGAGGTGGCGAGCGGGCGCGCCAGCGCGGTGAGCGCCGCCGCCCGCACGAAGCGCGAGGGCGGGGAATAGTCGCCGGGCAGACCGATCAGGCTGGAGCCGCCGCCGAACGGGGCAAGCCGCACCCCGTCGATCGTGAGCGGGGCGGCAGGCGCGGGCGACAGGCCGATGTAGTTGCGCAGGTTGGTGAGGTGCCAGCCGTAATCCGGCGAGTTGGAGATCACGCCCAGGAAGGCATCGTGCACCGAGACCCGACCACCGTCGGTGATCTCGATGACGATGGCCGCGCCGGAAGGGTCGGCCACTTTCCAGTGGAAAGGCAGCGGCGCGCCGCCGAATCGCGGATCGGTCACCTCCACCACGCGCACCTCATGCAGATGCTCGCGCACCTCGGCCACCGTGGAAAACGAGGACAGCATCCACTGCATGAAGTCCCCGACGCTGGCTGAACGCGCGCGCTCGGCGGGGTCGAAGGGCGCGGGCAAGAAGAAGCCCGGGAAGTAGTACACCCCCACGTACAGGCCGCGCTCGTTCATGCCGTCGGGCCCGTAGGGCTGGCCGTAGGCGGTGAGCGACACGAAGCCGAAGCGGCCGGTCCATTGCTTGCCATCCAGGCCGGTGGGGGTCTGGGCCGTGAAGCGTCGGCCGCGGCCGAACACGCCCACGCAGTCATGGTGCGCGTCGCTCAGCGCCCATTCGACGGTTCGCGCGGCGACCACGCCGCCATCAGCGGAAGTCAGCGAAATGCCCGTGCACATGGTCTGGCGGCTCCCGATCGCAGGGTATGGAGGTCACTGACTTCTACCATGCCGACCCGGCGGCCACCCGCGGCGGGCAATCCGGTTTCGCGCCGGACCACCCAGTGAGCAGGCGTTCATGCAGAAGCGGGCGCCGGTTTTCCAGGGTCGGTAAGCGCTGCCGCCGCCTCAGACGCCGCGAATCTCCCACACCGCCGCCGCGGCCTGGCGCACCAGCCTCACCCTGGGCCTGCGCGGCAGCACCCCGCCGAACAGCGCGCGCAGCTCGTCGGTGAGCACATTGGGCACCGTGGCTTTGTCGGTGGGTTCTGCCTTCACCACATTGAGGGCGATCTTCGCGAACTTGCCGTAGAGATTCCTGCCATTGATGGACACCAGGTGCCAGCCGCTGGGCAGGCCCTCGACCGGGGCGCCGAACATGATGCAGTGACGGCCTGCGCCGGACGCAGCAGGCGCCGGGGCTGACTCGTCATCAGCCGCCTCGGTTGCGACACCGCCTGCCGCGCTTCCCGCCGGAATGACGCTGAACACCATGCGTCCCGGCCCGGGCCGCTGCCAGTAGGCCTCAAGGCGCCCACGCGCGCGGTCTTCGATGGCGCGCGCGAAGGGCTCCGCGAGCGCGGCATCCGCCGGGCGCGGGCCGATGTAGATGAGCTCGGCGGTCTGGGCGCGCCACACGAAGAAGGGCGAGGCCTGCTCACGGTTGAGGCCCGCCCAGGCAGCGATCGGGTTGCGCTCCAGGTATCGCTGCCAGACCTCCGCTTTGACAGCGGTCGCGGCCTCGACCTCGGTGCCGGCCACATCGTCGCGATGGCGTTCCTCGCTGAAGTACGCTCGAAAGGCAGCGACCAGATCGGCGCTGCCGATGGCCGGGCGCATCACGCCGCCTGCGCACATCGCGAGCAGCACCACCATCTTGAAGGACTTGGTCATGCCCGCGGTCTCGATCTCGCGCAGGAACTCGCCCGCCGCCGTCTCGAGCGCGCGGCTCGGGTCGGTGAGGAGGTCTGCGGCCTCGAGCACACGGTGCCAGCGATCAGCGCCCAGCGCGGTGCGCGCGGTCTTCAGCGAATAACGGGCCTCGCGCTGCCACTCGCGCAGGCTGGGCGGGCGACCGAGGCGCGCAGCGATGTCGCGCAGATCATCGAGCACCAGCTGGCGCAGCGGGCTGGCCCGCTGCAGGGATTCGCGCAGCGCCGCGAGGGCCACCGGCTCGAGCACCACCTCCACGCCCTCGGGCACGCCATCGGGGCGGCGGCCCTCGGTCTGCCAGCGGGTGAGTGCCTGCAGGGCGCGGGCAGGGTTCTGGTCCTGGGTGAGGTCCTGGCCGGCGAGCAGCGGCAGCTTGTGGTGGGCGTTGCGGTAGTTGCCGATGAAGTCGAGCACCGTGAGGAAGCGCTTGTCCTCATGCAGACGCAGGCCCCGGCCGAGCTGCTGCAGGAAGATCGTCATGCTCTCGGTGGGCCGCAGGAACATCACCAGGTCCACGGCCGGGATGTCCACGCCCTCGTTGAAGAGGTCTACCGTGAAGAGCACGCGCAGCCGGCCCGCCGCCAGTTCGCGCAGCGCCTGGGCCCGGTCCAGGGAGCCGGGCCCGGAATGCACGGCCGCCGCGGCAATGCCCTGGGCCACGAAGCGCGCGGCCATGAAGTCGGCATGATCGATGGACACGCAAAAGCCCAGCGCGGCCACCGAGGCGTGCTGGCGGTAGCGCTCAACGACCAGCCCGGCACGCTCATCGGTGTTGAAGCGCAGGGTGAGTTTCGCGGCGTCGTAGACGCGACGGCTGTTGAGCAGATCGTCGGTGTAGGCCACCACATCGCGGATGCCGTGGTAACGGAAAGGCACCAGCCAACCGAAGGCGATGGCTTCCAGCAGCCCCACCTGATAGGCGAGATTGCCGTCGCAGAGTTCGAGGATGTCGCGGTTGTCGCCCCGGAAGGGCGTGGCGGTCAGCCCGAGCAGAAAGCGCGGCGATAGCGCCCGCAGCACGCGCTGGTAGCTGTCGGCGGCAGCATGGTGGAACTCGTCGATGACCACATAGTCGAAGCGCGCCAGCTCCGGCCGCGCGAGGTTGGCGGGCCGGGCCAGGGTCTGCACCGAGGCAAAGACCACCTCGGCGTCGAGCTCGGCGCGGCCATCGGCCAGCAGGCCCACGCTGCGCGCCGGGTAGACCTTCTGGAAGGTGGCCTGCGCCTGACGCAGCAGCTCCTCGCGGTGGGCAATGAAGAGCACGCGCTCGGCCTCGCGGGCATCGAAGGCGGCAAGGAAGGTCTTGCCCAGGCCGGTGGCGGCCACCACCAGCGCCTTGCGCTCGCCATCCTGGCGCAGCCGATCGAGTTCGCGCAGGGCAAGGCGCTGCACCTCACGCGGCTCGATGGGCTCGGGGCCGTAGGGCGAGGGCAGATGGTCATCGACGAACGGAAGCACCCCGCGCACCAGCCGGCGCTGCGCATAGCTGCGCACCCAGTCGGGCGTGAGTTCCTGCGCGGCCTCGTGGTGGAAGAGCTCCTCGAAGCGTGCAGTGAGCTCATGCATGGGCTGGCCGGCGTCCACATCGAGCACGGTCCAGGTCCACTCCACCCCCTCGACGAGGCCCATGCGGCTGAGGTTGGCCGAGCCGATGTAGGCCCGACCGCTGCCATCAGCACGCTCGAAGAGATAGGCCTTGGGGTGGAAGCTGCGGCGCTCATGGTGATGCACACGCACGTGCAGGCAGCCGTGCCAGCGGCACAGACGCTCGAGCGCCTGGGGCTCGGTCACCCCGAGGTAGTCGGTGGTGAGCAGGCGCAGCTGCGCGCCGCGCAGCAGCGCGGCCAGGGCCGGGCCTTCAATGAGCGACAGGCCGCTGTCCATCACGAAGGCCACGGCGATGCGCGCCACGGCGCAGGCCTCGAACTCGCGCTTGAGCGCATCGAGCAGCGTGGCGCTGCCGCCCACGTGAAGGCGCCGATGGGTGGGCGCAGGCTGCTGAAGCACCAGCCGCTCGCTGAAGCCGCCGCGCTGCGCGCGCTTGCGCATCACGCGGTGGTCGATGTCCTGGCGGCTCAGGCCATGCTGCGCGGCGATTTCGTCGATGACGGTCTGCAGATCAGCGAGTTCGTCGAGCAGTTCAGGGGTGCGGCCAGCGCCCAGGGCGTCCAGCACCTCATGGGTTTCCTCGACGAGCTTCAGGCCGAGCAACCGCGCCATTTCGGCAGGGCTGGCGGTGCGCACCGCGAGCGAGCGCCCTTCCGCCGCCGCGATGGCGGGGATGCGGTCGCGGATCAGTTTCTCAGGGACTCGCGGGGTCCGCACGAGCGGTCCAGTAGTCGGCCTTGTCGGGAAAGATCCAGCGCACGCCACCGCGAGGGTCGGGCTGGTCGCCCGCGTAGCGCGGGATCAGGTGAATGTGCAGATGGCCGATCGTCTGGCCCGCCGCAGGGCCGTCGTTGATGCCGATGTTGTAGCCGTCGGGGTGGAATTCGGCGTCGAGGCCTGCCCGGGCCTGATCCAGGAGGGCGAAGAGATCGGTGCGCTCCGCAGCGGTCAGGTCGAAGAAGCTGGCGATGTGGCGCCGGGGAATGACCAGGGTGTGACCGGGGGAGACCGGGTAGGCGTCGCGCAGGGCGAGGGTCAGGGGGGTGGAGAGGAGGGCTCGGTCTGCGGGGAGGGTGCAGAAAGGGCAGGGCTGGCCAGACATGACGAAAGGTTAAGAGAAAACTCACGCCCCGGAACAAAAGACGGCGATTCGGTCACCCAGACCCATGGCCCGGGCGCGCGCGGGGCTGCGAGCCGGCCGAGCGCACCGAGGTCCCCCTACCCCACCCCCCTCCCCAGAAACTCGAACACCGCCCTCACCCGCTGATTCGTCCTGATCTCCCGATGCACCACCAGCCATAGCGGCAGCGGCGGGATCTTTAGCCCGGGCAGCACCGGCACCAGATCCGGGTCGGCCTTCACGAGAAAGTCCGAGAGAAACCCGATGCCCAGCCCGGCACGCACCGCGCCCCAGTAGGCAATCCGGTCGTCGGTGCGCAGCACGAACTGCTCGCGCCGCACCGGCGTGCCGGCGGCCGCGAAACCCTTCACGAGGGAGTCGGCCCGGTCTTCGCCCACAAGATCGTGGTGCAGCAGATCGGCGGGCCTGCGGGGCGTGCCGCGCCGGCGCAGGTAGTCACGATGCGCGTACGCGCCCACGCTGAACTTGCCGATGCGCCGCGCGATCAGGCTGGCCTGCCTGGGCGCCACCATGCGCAGCGCAATGTCGGCCTCGCGACGCAGCAGGTTGGACACCGCATCGCTGGAGACCAGCTCCACCTGCACCTCGGGCAAGGCCTGGCGCATGCGCGCGAGCACCGGCGGCAGCAGCACGCAGGCCACCGTCTGACTGGCGCTGATGCGCACCGTGCCCTGCAGCTCGGACTGCGCGCCCGACACCCGCCTTGCGAGCTGCAGCGCGCCCGCTTCCATGGCGCGGGCGGACTCGACCATGCCCAGCGCGGCCTCGGTGGGCAGCAAGCCGCGCCCCGTGCGCTCGAACAGCACCACGCCCAGCTGCGCCTCCAGCTCGGCGATGTGCCGGCCCAGCGTGGGCTGGCTCAGGCCCAGCGTCCGCGCGCCCGCCAGCAGGCTGCCGTGCTCCAGCGCCGCCAGGAAGGAGCGGATGAGGGTCCAGTCAAATCCGGCGGGCGCAGTGGGCAAGGGCTTGGGCTTGGGCATAGATATTCATTTCCGCATAGCTGATGGTCTGCTTCATGGAATTGTGCAGAGCAAGACCGCTTCCGACAATGGCAGCACAGCAACCCACCCCATCCGGAGCGCCCTTCATGCAACGCAGAAGCTTCATTCGCATCGCCGGCGGCGGCATCGTGCTGGCCGCCACGGCCGGCGCCACCGGCTGCAGCAGCGAGTTGCCCACCGACGCCACCGCCGCCTGGCGCGACGCCGGCAGCCCGGCCACCGACGTGCGCCACTGGCTGCTCAGCTACGCGATCCTGGCGCCGCACTCCCACAACCTGCAGTCATGGCGGGTGGATCTGCGCCAGCCCGGCGAGATCACCCTGCACTGCGATGACACCCGGCTTCTGCCCGAGACCGATCCGCTCTCGCGGCAGATCATGATGAGCCAGGGCACCTTCCTGGAGCTGCTCGATCTGGCCGCCCGGGAGCGCGGGCTGCGTGCCGACATCACGCTCTTTCCGCAAGGCGTGTTCGAGGGTGCGCGGCCAGACCAGCGGCCCACCGCGCGCATCCGCCTGGTGGCCGATCCGGCCATCCGCCCCGACCCGCTCTTCGCGCAGATCGTGCGCCGTCGCACCAACCGGGAGGCCTACCTGGCCCAGGCGCCCGCGCCGGCCGCGCTGCAGGCCATTGCCGACGCGGTGGCGCCCTCGGCCACGACCTTCATGGCTGGCGTGCCGCTGCGCGCGGGCTTCGTGGGGGCAGCGCAGCCGGAACTGCTGGCGCAGCACCGGGCCATCGCCACGGACGCCTGGCGGATCGAGCTGCGCACGACGCGCACCGTGATGGAGTCCTATCGGTGGCTGCGCGTGGGCCCCGACGAGATCGCTCGCCATCGGGACGGCCTGTCCATCAACACGCCCCTGGTGCGCGCGCTGGCGGCCGTGGGCCTGTTCGATCGAAGCAAGGCGCCCGCCCCCGACGATTCCGCCATCGGCCAGCAGATCAGCCAGTTCAACGACAAGCTCGCCACCACGCCGGCCTTCTTCTGGCTGATCACCGAGGGCAATGACCGGCGAACCCAGATCAACGCCGGCCGCGCCTGGGTGCGCGCCCAGCTCGCCGCCACCGCGCAGGGCCTGGCCATGCAGCCGCTCTCGCAGGCCCTGCAGGAGTACCCCGAGGTGGCCGGGCCCTACGCGCGCATCCACACCCTGCTGCAGGCGCCGCCGCCCCGGGCCACCGTGCAGATGTGGGCTCGCCTGGGCCACGCCCCGGCAGTGGGGCCCTCACCGAGACGGGGGGTGCAGGCGCATGTGATCGGCTGAGTGGCGAGCGGTCTTTCGCGAGTTGCGCGCATGGATGACGCAGCCGCCGCTCAGGTCATGTGCACCCGGCGCCGATCTCCCCCAGCACCGGCCTCAGGTAGCCCAGGAACCGCTCCGGATCCTCGCTCATGGGGAAATGACCCAGCCCGTCCATGATGGTGGCCTTGGCACCGGGCACGCTGGCCGCCACGGCCAGGGTCTCGGCCGGCGTGCATGAGTAGTCGTACTCGCCCGTGAGCAGGTAGAGCGGGCAGCGGCGCGTGTCGATGCCCGCCACCTTGCCGCGGATGTCGCCGTCCACCTTGTAGAAATACAGGTCGCCCTTGAACACCCCGGGCCCGCCCTGCATGTAGTGCCACAGGGTTTCCCAGCGCTCGGCCTCCGGCGCCCGCGGCCCCACCAGGCCCGAGACCACGCCCGCGCACACCTCGCCGCCGTGCGCGTCGGGGTGATGCAGCCAGGTGGTGTCGTAGTACGGATCGACATGCGCGCCGGCCTGCAGGCCGATGGCCGCGCGAAAGCGCTCCGGGTGCGCGAGCGCCAGTTGCAGCACCAGCCGCCCGCCGATGGAGCAGCCCATGACCACCGGCCGCTGCAGCGCCAGCGCCTCGCACACCGCCAGCACCTGCGCCACGTAGCCCTCGGTGGTGAGCCGGTACTCCTGCTCATGCCAGCCCGCGGGCGGCGACGACTTGCCGTGCCAGGGCATGTCGAACGCGATCACGCGGTAGCGCGACAGCACTTCGGGGTCGTTCATCACCCCGCGCCACTGCCGGGTGTCGGCCCCCGCGGTGTGCAGGCACAGCAGCGGGATGCCCTGCCCGGCCTCCTCCACATAGACGCGGTGCGGCACGCCCTCGATGGTCAGCCGCAGATAACGGCCGGTGACGGGCTCGAAAACGGGATCGGGCATGGGGCGGTCCTGGGGTGAACGGCGTGCGCTACTGGCCCGGCGTCTGCCGGGCGCCTGATGCCAGCACCTGCGGCCGCCCCGCGGCCAGCACGGCCTTGAAGTAGAGCAGGTTGGCCATGAAGGGCTGCAGGTTGCCCTCGATGCTGAGCACCTTGCGCCGGCGCATGGCGAAGAGGTCGTGATGGCCCGGCGCGGGCAGCGGCTGCCAGAAGGCTTGCCACTCCGCCAGCGGCGCGCGCAGGGCGAAGGTCCAGCTCGGCATCACGAAGGGGCCATGCGCCACCGATTCGATGCGGCCCTGGCGCACGGCGATGAGGTGCTGGCTGCTCTGCGCATCGAGCAGCACGGTGGCATCCACGAAGCGCCCGCGCTGCACCAGCCAGGCATCGTGGTTGACGCGATCGGCGATGCGGCCGAGCAGGGCGATGAGGTGTGACATGCAAGGCTCCGGAATGCCGGTTGCATTGCAGCATGCAAAACTCGGCGGCGACCATGCTAGATTAGCCCGCCTGAAAACCGGTTCAACCAGAACAACCATAAAAACGGCAGCGCCAGAGACACGCGTGCAATTCCTACAACTGGTCATCAGCGGCATCGCCCAGGGCTGCATCTACGGCCTGATCGCGCTGGGCTTCGTGCTGATCTACAAGGCCACCGAGACGGTCAGCTTCGTGCAGGGCGACCTGATGATGCTCGGTTCCTTCATCGGCCTGGGCGCCGTCACCCTGCTGGGCTTTCCGTTCTGGGTGGCGGTCATCGCCTCCATGCTCGCCATGGGCGTGTTCGGGCTGCTGGTCGAGCGGCTGGTGATCCGGCCCATCCTGGGCCAGCCGCAGTTCACGATCGTGATGCTCACCATCGGCATCGGCTACATCGTGCGCGGCGTCATCCTCATGATCCCGGCGGTGGGCACCGAGACCCACGCCCTGCCCGTGCCCTACAAGGACATGGTCTGGAACCTCGGCGAACTGGTGGTGTCGGTGGAACACGTGGTCATCATCGCCAGCACGGCGGTGCTGTGCGGGGTGCTCTACGCCGCCTTCCGGTACACCACGCTGGGCGTTGCCATGCAGGCCTCGTCGCAGAACCAGCTCGCGGCCTACTACATGGGCATCCCGGTCAAGGCGCTCAACGGCCTGGTCTGGGCGCTGGCCGCGGGCGTGGCGGCCATTGCGGGCCTGCTGCTCGCGCCCATCACCATGGTGCACGCCAACCTCGGCCTCACCGGCCTGAAGGCCTTCCCGGCGGCGGTGGTGGGCGGCTTCGGCAGCCTGCCCGGCGCCATCGTGGGCGGCCTAATCATCGGCGTGGTGGAGTCGCTCTCGGGCTTCTACCTGCCTGACGGCTTCAAGGACATCGCGCCCTACATCGTGGTGCTGATCATGCTGTGGTTCATGCCGAACGGCCTGTTCGGCGAGAAGCTGCGCAAGAAGGTCTGAACATGCGCTTCCTGTTCAAGACCTCCTACGACCAGGACATCCGCCTGGCCCGGCACGAGGGCCACCGCTTCTGGTACGGCGCCCTGCTGGCGCTGCTGTGCGTCACCCCCTGGCTGCTGCCCGAGTACTGGCTGGCCCAGGTCACGCTGGTGCTCATCTTCTCGGTGGCCGGACTGGGCCTGATGCTGCTGGCCGGCTACACCGGGCAGGTGTCCATCGGCCATGCCGCCTTCATGGGCGTGGGCGCCTACACCCAGGGCGTGCTCACCGGCATGGGCGTGCCCTTTCCGCTGGCCCTGATCGCCGCCATCGTGGTGTCGGCCGGTGTGGGGGTGGTGGTGGGCGTGCCGGCACTGCGGGTCAAGGGCATCTACCTGGGCATCGCCACGCTGGCCTTCGGCTTCATCGTCGAGGAAGTCTTCGCGCGCTGGGAATCGGTCACCGGCGGCAATGCCGGCATGCACCTGAAGGCGCCCGACTTCTTCGGCATCAAGTTCGAGAGCAAGGAGTCCTTCTACTACCTGTGCCTGGCCATCTGCGTGGCGGTCACCCTCGGCGTGCTCAACCTGCTTCGCTCGCCCACCGGTCGGGCTTTCGTGGCCATCCGAGACTCCGAGATCTCGGCCCAGAGCATGGGCATCCAGCTCGCCTGGTTCAAGGGTCTGGCCTTCGCCATCTCGGCGGCCATGGCCGGCATCGCAGGCGCGCTCTATGCCCACAACATCCGCTTCATCACCCCGGACCAGTTCAGCCTGCTGCAGTCGGTGGAGCTGCTGTTGCTGGTGGTGGTGGGCGGCCTGGGCTTCGTGCACGGCGCCTTCCTGGGCGCCATCTTCGTCATCACCCTGCCGCAGCTGATCGCGGTGGCCAAGGACTTCCTGCCGCCCGAGATCGGTCAGGCCGCCGGCCTGCAGGCGGTGGTGTACGGCCTGGTGCTGGTGCTGATCGTGCTCTTCGAGCCCATGGGCCTGTATGGCCGCTGGCTCAAGGTGCGCACCTGGTTCCAGCTCTTCCCGTTCTACCGCAAGGGCATGTTCAAGCGGCAGAAGAGCTTCACCAAGTCGGAGCGGCTGAAATGAGTGCGGCCCAGGCGTCCCCGGCCACCGGCACGCTGCTCTCGGCCCGCGACCTGCAGGTTCGCTTCGGCGGCGTGCTGGCGGTCAACGGCGTGAGCTTCGACGTGCAGCGAGGCGAGGTCTTCACGCTCATCGGCCCCAACGGGGCGGGCAAGACCACGGTCTTCAACCTGATCAGCCGCATCTACACCCCCACCGCCGGCAGCATCGAGTTCGACGGTCAGCCCCTCACCAGCATGCCGGCCCACGCGATCGCCAGCATGGGCATCGCCCGCACCTTCCAGAACATCGAGCTCTTCGAATACGCCACGGTGCTGCAGAACCTGCTCATCGGCCATCACGTGCATCGCAGCACCGGCTTCTGGCAGGAGCTCTTCTTCACCCAGTCGGTGCGCCGCGCCGAGATGCAGGCCCGCGAGGCGGTCGAGCGGGTCATCGAGTTCCTCGATCTGCAGCACCACCGGGATTCACTCGTGGCCGGTCTGCCTTACGGCGTGCGCAAGGTGGTGGAACTCGCCCGCGCGCTGTGCACCCAGCCCAAGCTGCTGCTGCTCGATGAGCCATCCTCCGGCCTGAATGTCGAAGAGACCGACGACATGGCCTTCTGGATCCAGGACATCCGCAACGAACTGGGCATCACCGTGCTCATGGTCGAGCACGACATGTCGCTGGTCTCGCGGGTGTCCGATCGCGTGCTGGCCATGAACCAGGGCGAGACACTCGCGGTGG
>JBIKWU010000290.1:0-4815 GCA_044356115.1 Burkholderiaceae bacterium | reverse complement strand
CGGTGGCGATCGCCACGCACAGGTCGGCGACCCGCAACTGGTGATCGTGGGTGTAGGGATCGCGGGCCAGCATCGTGCGGTTGAGTGCGCCGACCAGCGCGCGGGCTGTGGCGGGCGGCAAGGCGGGCAGTGCCGCGGGTCGGGAACGGTGTGGGGCGTCATCGGGAGGCATCGGCGGATCGTCCTGGGACAGCGGGAGCGGGCGGCGGCGCCACGTCTACCCTGGTGTGCCAGCGGGGCGCCCCTTCGACGCAGTGTGGCCCGTGTCGCGGGCCCCGCTTCAGAGCCAGCGCAGGATGATGTCGGCGGCCTGCTCGGCGCCCACCGGCAGGGGCGGCAGGGGCCGGGGTTGCGCCCAGAGCGCCGCCAGCGGCGCCGCCAGCCGTCCGGCCCGCAACTCGGCATCGGAGACCTGGCGGGCGCGGGCATGGCCGCCGATCCAGTCGACCAGGGCGTCCTGCTCCGGCCAGTCGGGGCGCGGCGCGTACAGCAGCGGGGTGCCGCTGCAGGCCGCCTCGGCGAAAGTGCCGTAGCCGGGCTTGCCGATCAGCGCATCGACCGAGGCGACCAGATCGCCGAACGGCCAGCCGAGCGTGTCCGAGGCCACCACCCGGGGATGACGGATGCCCCAGGCCGCGGGCACCAGCCAGCGCAGCCCGGGTTCCAGCGGCCACTCGGCCATGGGCAGGGGCCGATCGAAGCCGCCGAAGGCGATCAGCACGGCCTGCTCGCCCTCGGTCATCGCCAGTTGCTCGCGCAGGGCCGCCCGACGCGGGGCACAGACCTGGGCCACCGGCCCGACCCGCAGGGTATTGCCCAGCGCGGTCATGGGCATGCCCGGGGTGAGCACGATGAAGGCGGCGGCGCTGCGATAGGCGGCGAGCATCTCGTCGAGCACCGGCCCGGCCCAGGGTTCGCCGGCGAAGGCGAAGCCGACAAGATCGAACCAGTTCAGCGAACTCAGGCCAAGCGCCGGGATGCCTGCCTCGGCCGCCGCCGCCAGCGGCAGGTAGGCCGCGTTGGCGAGCACCAGGTCGACCGACTGCTCGCGCAGCCAGGCTGCGGTGTCCCGGACCCGGTCTGCCCAGCCGGCATGGAAGTCCTGGTAGGCGCGCGCGCTCGCGGCATGGTCGATGCGAAAGGCGTCATGCATCAGGAAGCCGAAGTCCATGGCTCTGGCGACCGGCCGGATCCCAGGCCCGATGCGCTCGCGCAGTCGGGCCTCGGGCAGGGCGCTCGCCACCGTCAGCCGCAGATCGGGGCGGTGCCGGCACAGGGCCTGGAGCACCGGCCCGGTCTGGGCGAGGTGCCCCAGCCCGTGTCCGGAGATGGTGACGAGCAGGTGGGGCATGGCGGGGCGCAACGCTAGCACAGGCCCGCGGGCAGGCCGCCCTCCCGGGGCGCTGTACCTAGCCTGAATGGGGGGCGCGCATTCGCCGGCGATGTGATATTCCTGGGAGGTACTCAGCCTGGCCCGGCGCCCTGCCGATGCCGACGCCCTCCCGGATACCAGATTGCAGACTGAGCTCCCCCGGGACCACCCGGTCCCGATCGATTCCCATCGGCTTCGGTTGGGCGTTTTCGTGATGATCGACCACCACTGGCTCGATCATCCCTTCGCGCGCAACCGTTTCCTCATCAGCACTCCCTCGCAACTGCGCGAACTGCAGGCGATGCAGGGTGCGGGCCTGTTCTGGATTCCGGCACTCAGCCAGGTCGAGCCGCTGGCCGAGGACGCCGCGCCGACGTCGCGGCCGCTTCGGACAGCCACCCCACCGGCCGACGACGACGCGGCCAGCCTGCGCCGGTCGCAGTCGGTGCGGGAGCGGCTGCTGGTGGCGCAGGCGCGACGCGACTGGAACCGCGCGGCCGAGACCGTCCGTCAGGCGCTGCGGGGGCTGCGCGACAACCCGCAGCAGGCAGCCGCCGATCTGTCCTCTGTCGCGACCGCGGCCGCCGCCCGGATCCTCGAGGGGCAGGACATCCTGCAACTGCTCGACCGGCCCGGCGCCGAGACGGGCCAGTATCACGCGTTGAACTGCATGACCATCGCCACGCTGGTGGCCAAGGTGATGCGGCTGTCGCCCCAGCAACTCACCGATGTCGCCCTGGGCGCGCTCGTCCATGACGTCGGCAAGGTGCTGATCCCGCACCGGGTGCTGCGCGAGGCCAAGCGCAGCCCCGCCGAGGAGCGGGTCTACCGCGATCACGCCCAGATCGGGCTCGAACTCGCGCGTGGCACCGGCGTGTTCTCCGACACCGTGCTCGACCTGATCCGCGATCACCACGAGGCCATGGATGGCAGCGGCTTTCCGGCCGGAAAGCCCGACGCCGAGCTGACCGTGCCCGCCCGCATCCTGGCGCTGGTGAACCGCTATGACCGCCTGTGCGGCCCCGAGTCCCCCGAGCGCACGCCCTTGCGTCCTGCCGATGCCCTGCGTCGCATCTGGCGCGACGAGCGCAAGCGGATCGATCCTGACGCGTTCTCGGCGCTGGTGAACGTGCTCGGGGTTTACCCGCCCGGCAGCATCGTGCAGCTCTCCGATCTGCGCATCGCGCTGGTGATCGCACCCGGCGCGCGTCCGACCCTGCCGCTGGTGCTGATCTACCAGCCCTCGCGGACGCAGGAACAGTCCAGCCTGCTCGATCTCTCGTCCGGTGCCGACGGGCTCGCCATCGACAAGCACCTGCTGCCGCATGAGCTCTCCCGCGAGGCGCTGCAGTGGCTCGATCCGCGGGAGCGGCTGGTCTACTACTTCCGCAGCGCCGAGCCCGACTGAGCGGCCAGCGGCCCTCGCCGATGCGGCGCATCAATGCGCCGCCACATCCGCGCCATCGCCGCTTGCCGGCTTGACCGGCGTCAATCCGGGCGCTGCCCGGTCGGCCATAACGGGTTTCCATTCAACCCTCAGGAAACCGCACCATGACATCCCCATCCCATCGGCGCGCCGCCGGCGCGCGCCGAGCCCTGCTGGGCAGCGCGTTCGTACTGGCCAGTGGCGCAGCCCAGTCGGCGCTGCTGGTCGACGACTTCGACGACGGCGTGGCCCGCTACACCGCGACCGGCGTGGCCGGTGCGGTGAACCTGCGCCTCACCTCGGATGTGATCAACACCGGCGGCACCAACGGCTTCGATGGATTCTTCCCCAACGGCGGCAGGGTCCTGGTCATCGGCGATTCCGCCGGAGCCATCGGCAATGGTTCGCCTGCCGGACCGTCCGGCTCGATCGCCGGATCCACGCAAAGCGCGCGCTTCCTGCTGGGCGCCTTCGGCGTGGGGGGGCACCGACTGGGCGTGGCCTTCGACTTCGTGTTCGACACCAGCCTCGCGCCGGGCACCGCCCAGACCCGCAATCCCGACGATTTCGTGGTGTCGCTGCGCGACAGCGCCGGGGTGCTGGTGGAACTGCTGCGCTTCGAGGACGTGCTGCGCAACGAGGCCGACCGCCGCGGCCGCTTCGCCGGCGAGGCGCAGTTCACGCTCGGCAGTCCTGACCAGGTCTGGCTGGACTTCGGCCTGACCGAGTACGCCAACTCGGGCGATTCGGCGGTCGGGGTCGACAATCTGGTGGTGCTGCCCGAGGCTGCCTCGATCGCCCTGCTGGGCATCGGCATGATCGCGCTCGGGTCGGTGCGGCTGCGGCGCCGGCCGCCGGCGGCCTGACCTGCGCCCCGGGGCGGCTCGGCCGGGTTCGCCGTGCCGCCCGCGCGCATGCTCAGCGCTCCAGCATGCCGCGACGCATCTGCTCGCGGATCGGCCGCAGCAGATAGTCGAGCACGGTGCGCTGGCCGGTAACGATGTAGACCTCGGCGGGCATGCCCGCCTGCAGCCTCAGTTCCGGCCTGCCGGCGGTATCCACCTGAACCTGCGCGAGGTAGTAGGCCTGGCCGCGCGCGGCATCGGTGAGGCGGTCGGCTGACACCCGGCTGAGCGAACCCGGAAAGACCGGGATGGTCCGACGGTTGAAGGCGGTGAAGCGCACCTCGGCGGACATTCCGGCGCGGACCCGGTCGATGTCCTCGGGCTGGATGCGCGCCTCCACCACCAGGGGCGCGTCGCCCGGCACGATTTCCAGGATGGTGACACCCGGTCGGATCACACCTCCCGGGGTGTGGGCCTGCAGCCCGATCACGGTACCCGAGAGCGGCGCCACCACACGGGTGCGCGCCAGCACCGCCGCGGCGGCCTCCCGTCGTTCGGTGCTCTCGCGCAGGCGGGCGCGCAGATCCTGGAGCCGATCATCGGCTTCGCGTCGCTGCTGGTTGCCGAGGTCGCTCATGCGCAGCGCCGTCTCGCTGATCTGCGCCGAGGCTTCGGCGATGTCGGCCTCGGCGCGGCCGATGTCGGCCTGCAGGTCGGCTTCGGCACGGCGCAGCGCGAAATAGCGGGTCTTCAGGTACATGCCCGAATCGAGCAGCGACTGCGCGCCGGCGATCTCCTCGGCGATGTAGCCGAGCTTGACCCGCGTGGCCGCCAGTTCGACGCGGCGCCCGCCGATCTTCTCGCGGGCCTGCTGCTGACGCTGGCCCAGCACCTCGAGCTGGCCGGCGAGCGCGGTCCGCCGGCTGGCATGCAGGCGCGATTCGCCGTCGAGCAGGCGCGCGATCACCTGGTCGTCGCGGCGCGCGTCGAGGGCGCTGTCAAAGCTGATCCGATCACGGCCCTCGCGCTCGGCCTGCCAGCGCGCGAACTCGGCGGAGAGCGCGTCGTGCTCGGCGGCCAGCGCGTCGTGGCGGCTGCGCGCCGCCACGTCATCGAGCAGCAGCAGCACCTCGCCGGCGCTCACCTGCTGATCCTCGCGCACCCGGATCTCG
>JBIKWU010000289.1:0-4827 GCA_044356115.1 Burkholderiaceae bacterium | reverse complement strand
TCACGGCTGGCGCTGGTGACCGCCAGCGGCACGAGCGTGCCATTGCGGATGTGCGGCGACAGCAGCGCACTGGTGGCGATGGCGATCGGCACGTGGCCGGCCACGGCGTCCTGGGCAAGCGGCCCGCCCCCCTTGTAGGGCACATGGGTGGTGCTGAACTTGCCCAGGCTGTTCATCTGGGTCATGGCCAGATGCGCCAGGCTGCCGGTGCCGATGGTGCCGTAGGTGATCACCCCGGGCTTGAGCCGGGCGGCGGCCACCAGCGCGCCGAAGCTGCGGTAGGGCTGCGAGGCGTGCGCGGTGATCACCATGGGGCCGGTGGCGATGAGCATGACCGGCGTGAGATCGGCGCGGGTGTCGAAGGGCAGGTTGGGAATCAGGCTGGGATTCACCGCATGCGTGTCGAAGACCAGCACGAAGGTGTAGCCGTCGGGCGGCGACTTGGCGACCATGCCGGTGCCGATCGAGCCGCCTCCGCCAGCACGGTTCTCGACGATCACCTGCTGCCCGAGCGCCTTGGAGAGGGGAGGCGCGAACAGCCGGGCGAGCATGTCGGTGGTGCCCCCGGGCGGGAACGGCGACACCAGACGGATGGTGCGCGAAGGCCAGGGATCGGTCTGGGCGGTGGCGGTGAGCGTGACTGCGCAAAGGCAGATTGCGGCCAGCAGCCTGGGCCAGCGCATGAATGCAGGCATGAAGAGACTCCTCCGGCGGGCCGCCATCATGATCGCGGCGGCTCTCCCTTCCGATCTTACTGCATGGACCGGCTCCGCGGCCGGGATGATCGCCGGGATGATCCCGTGCGCGCCCGCGCGCGGGACTACAGGGTGCGCCCTGCACCCGCCCAGAAGGGGGCGCGCAGATCCTTCTTGAGCACCTTGCCCAGGG
Organism: Burkholderiaceae bacterium; assembly: GCA_044356115.1. GTDB lineage: Bacteria > Pseudomonadota > Gammaproteobacteria > Burkholderiales > Burkholderiaceae_E > Quisquiliibacterium. Next base: position 3,939 of record JBIKWU010000289.1, on the reverse strand, counting down.
CATTGCGCGGAAAGGCCTCGCGCAGCTCCAGCGCGCTCAGGCGCTGGTGCTTGGCCAGGCGGGCATTGGCCCAGGCGAGCAGGTCGGCCGGCTGCGGCGCCGGCGCATCGGCGCGGGGAATCACCAGGGCCAGCGGCGTCTCGCCCCACTTCTCGTGGGGCACGCCGATCACCGCCACGTCGAGCACGGCCGGATGCCCGGCCACGATCTCCTCGATGTCGCGCGGGAACACGTTGAAGCCGCCCGAGATGATCATGTCCTTCTTGCGATCGACGATCGAGAGAAAGCCGTCGGCATCGAGCCGGCCGATGTCCCCGGAGCGGATGAAGCTGCGGCCGCGCTCGTCACGCCAGATCAGCGCCTGCGTCTGCTCGGGCCGATCATGGTAGCCGGCCATCATGCCGGCTCCGTAGCCGGCGATCTCGCCCACCTCGCCGCGCGGCAGTTCGCGGCCCGACTCGTCGAGGATCCGCAACTCGAAGCCGAGCACCGGCGTGCCGACCGTGTCGAACTTCTCGGGCGGGTGGGTGGGCTTGAGCATGGTGGCGAAGCCCTCCGAGAAGCCGTAGATCTCGTGCAGCAGATTGCCGAAGCGCTCGACCACTGCCCGCTTGGTGTCGCGCCGCAGCGGCGAGCCGGCGCACAGCAGCATCCGCAGGGAGGAGCAGTCCGCGGTCGCCAACCCCGGCTCGGCCAGCACCATCTGGTACTGCGAGGGCACCATGAAGCTGTGGGTGATCCGCTCCTGCGCCACCAGCGCCAGGAAGCGCCCGGCGTCGAAGGCCGGCATGGCCACCAGGGTGCCGCCGGCAAACAGCACCGGCAGCATCACCAGCCAGGTGCCGTTGGAATAGAGCGAGGTGGTGGTCAGCGCCCGCGCGGCGTCGGTGAAGCCCATCTCGATCGCATTCGAGAAGGCCCAGTGAAGCCGGGCGCGGTGGGTCTGCACGATCCCCTTGGGCAGACCGGTGGTGCCCGAGCTGTAGATGATGTTGAAGGGGTCGGTCATGTCGTACTGCACCGCCGGCGGCGTATCGCCGGCGCCGGCCAGGAACTCGGCGAACGGCACCCAACCGGCGGCCGCCTCGCCCACCGCGATGAAACGATCGGCGGGCAGCGCGCTCAGGGCATGGCGCTCCGGCTGCAGCCGCTCGCGGAACTCCGCGGTGGCGAACACCGCGCAGGCCCGGCTGTCGGTGATCAGGCCCGCGAGCTGCGCCCCGGTGAGCAGCCCCGACAGGGGTACCGCGCAGGCGCCCGCACGCACGATGCCGAAGATCACTTCCAGCGTGTCGGCGCGGTTGCCCATCAGCACCGCCACCCGCTCGCCACGGCCGATACCGCGGGCAAGCAGGGCGTTGGCCACGCGGCTGATGTTGCGATCGAACTCGCCCCAGCTGCGCCGCACATCGCCCACCACCACCGCCGGCCGATCGGGGAAATAGCGGGCGTGGCTGGCAAAGAGTTCGGGGATGAAAACCTGCGGGTCGTCGAGTCCGGTCATGGCGGTACCACACAAGAAAACGCCGCAACACGGAGCACGTGCTGCGGCGCTGGCGGCGTGGCCGCAGCCACGCCCGGGTGCGAAAGCCGGCGGCAGGCCGCCGGCCGGGCTTGCATCAGGGTCCGTAGACCTTGCCGAAGCTCGCCCATTTCTTGCCATCCCACTTCACGAGCTGCTGGCGCTCGATCGGGAAGAAGTCGGTGGCCGAGGTCTTGATGTTGATGCCAGGCAGCAGCATGGGCAGGGTCATGTCGAGGCTGGCCGCCTGCCGCATGATGTTCTCGCGGGTCAGGTTGTCGCCGCACTTCTTGAGCACCTCGACCACGGTCTGGCTCACGGTGTAGCCATACACGTTGTTGGCGTCCTTGAGGTCGCCGCCCGCGTAGTACTTCTTCATGAACTCGGCCCAGTCCAGGTAGGCCTTGTCCTTCTCCCACTGGGGATCGGTGGGGTCCTTCAGGTAGTACGCCGAGATGATGTCGCGGGCATTCTCGACACCGGCCGGCACGATCACCGAGGCCACCGACACCGACACGCCATTCAGGTAGTGGGTGGGTTTCCAGCCGATCTCGGCCGCCTTCTTGATGGTCTGGGCGGCGAACTTCGGGATGGTGATGTTGAAGAAGGTGTCGGCGCCCGAGGCCTTGAGCTCGACCATCTGGCTGTCAGCGGTGGGATCGGTGACCTCGTAGGACAGTTTCTTGATGATCAGCGACCGCCCCTTGTCACCCAGACCATCCTCGAAGCCCTTGAGGTAGTCGCGACCGTAGTCGTCGTTCTGGTACAGGATGCCGATCTTGGCGTTGGGCTTGGTCTCGAGGATGTGCTGCGCGTAGATCTTCGCCTCGGACTGATAGCTGGGCTGCCAGCCCATGGTCCAGGGGAAGTCCTTCGGATCGCCCCACTTGGTGGCGCCCGTGGCGTTGAACAGCTGGGGCACCTTCTTCTGATTCATGTAGCGATGAATCGAGGAGTTGGTGGGCGTGCCCAGCACGTTGAAGACGAACAGCACCTCGTCCTGCTCGACCAGCTTGCGGGCCATCTCGACGGTACGGGCCGGGTTGTAGCCGTCGTCATACGAGACCCAGTTCACCTTGCGGCCATTGATGCCGCCCTCGGCGTTCACCTTGTCGAAGTAGGCCTTGATGCACTTGCCGATCGTGCCGTAGCTGGAGGCCGGCCCCGAGTAAGGGCTGATGCCACCGATCTTGATCTCCCGGTCGGTCGCACCAGAGTCGTAACGCTTCTGGGCCGAGGCCACCGGGGCGATCATCGCGGCGGCGGTCGCCGCGATGATCCCGTTCATCTGTCGTCTGTCCATGCCGATTGCTCCTGGAACGTGTGGGAACTGCCTTGAAGAACCACGCAGGGCCCTGATGGACACTGCGAGACTGCGGAAAATCACGGCCCGGGCGCCGTGGCACTGCACGCGCGGATCCAGGACCGCTGCGAGGCGGAGCGCCCCGCGATCGGCAGGCCCGGACCCGCCGAAAGAAGACCTGGACCCAACGTCGGAAACCGCTGCTCCGCCAGCGCCCCCTCGCCGAGAGGGCAGGCGGCCTGCCCGCCGGGGCCCATCTCACTGACCGGTGGCCGCTCCCGGCTTTCGCAGTCTGGCGAAGAGCCTGGCAAACATCCCTGATACCCCGAACGGCATCAGGTACATGAACACGATCAGGAAGATGCCGTAGATGGCCCAGGGCGCCGACTTGGAGATCTCGTCGGCGATGTTGGGCACGAACTGGATGAAGATCGCGCCGAAGATCGCACCCGGAATGGACGCCAGCCCGCCGATCACCACGCCCACCAGGAAGGTGATGGACAGGAACACCGTGAAGCTGTCGGGCGCCACGAAGGCCACGATGATCGCGCCCAGGGCCCCGGCCACGCCGGTGAAGGCCGCCGACACCCCGAAGGTGATGGTCTTGAACACCGGCAGGTTGATGCCCATGGCCGAGGCCGCGATGGGATGGTCACGGATGGCCACCAGGGCCCGGCCGACCCGGCCTCGCAGCAGGTTCCAGGCGATCAGGAACATGATGAGGGCCACGAACAAGGAGAAGAAGTACAGCCAGCGGTCGGCATTGAGCGGCTGGTCGAACAGCCTGAAGGTGAAGGGCGGCTCGGGCTTGGCCAGCACGATGCCCTGCACCCCGCCGGTCATGCCCTCGAGCTTCTTGTATTTGAGCAGTTGCGGCACGGCCAGCGCCAGCGCGAAGGTGGCCAGCGCGAGGAAGTGGCCCTCGAGCCTGAGCGCCGGGAAGCCCATGAGCACGCCGAAGGTGAAGCACACCAGCGCAGCCAGCGGCAGCGTGAGCCAGTAGGGCATCCCGGCCTGGTCCATGAGGATGGCCGAGGTGTAGGCCCCGATCGCGTAGAACGCGCCGTGCCCGAGGGAGAACTGCCCGTTGTAGCCGGTGAGGATGTTCAGCCCG
>JBIKWU010000287.1:0-4846 GCA_044356115.1 Burkholderiaceae bacterium | reverse complement strand
CGGGATGGTAACCCGATCGCAGCCATCGGCCGGCGCGGGCCGGCCAGCGCGACGACCCGGGTGCCTTGCCGCGGCGTCCGGCCGCGCTCAGCGACAGTCGGCGGGGCGGAACTTGACCGCCAGCGTCCCGGCGCAGGCCCAGACGATCTGCGAATTCAGCGGCGCCCCGGTGGTGGGCAGCGCCCCGCCCCCGGAGGACGGGGTCAGCGTGATCGTGCTGTCGTTGGCGATCCGGGTGCCGTAGGTGATCGTGATCACGCCGGTGGTCGCGGCAATGCCGATCGACTTCACCTTCTGGGGATCGGTGACCGGGGAGTTGTACCCGCGGGAATAATCGGTGGAACCTACCCCGGCGTTCTCCACCACGGTGAGCTTGGCCTCACCCGCCAGGGCGAAGCCCTCGGAGACCCGCGCACGAACCGAGTAGTCCTGGTACGCCGGGATGGCGATCGTCGCCAGAATGCCGATGATCGCCACGACGATCATCAGTTCGATGAGGGTGAAGCCGCGAGCGCGATGGTTCATGGAGGATTCCTGGCGAAGGGATCGGCCTGACGCCCTCTGACGGCTCGCAGACTACTTCATATTGAATATCCCGCCAGGAACAATGTCCGCTTCCCGGATACCCGCCGGCGCCCCCGGAATGCATCGAGGCCGGCGTCCAAGCGGACCCGGCCTCGCTGCTGTCCACACCACGCCCGCAGCCTCAGGCCACGGACGCCGCGCGTTCAGGCATCAACGGCAGTCGGCGGGGCGAAACTTGCTCGCCAGCGTGCCGCCGCAGGCCCAGACGATCTGCGACGAGACCGGCGCGCCGTTGGTCGGCAGGGCCGAGCCGCCCGAGGACGGGGTCAGGGTGATGGTGCTGTTGTCGGCGATCTTGGTGCCGAAGGTGACGGTGATCACGCCGGTGGTCGCGGCGATGGCAACCGACTTCACCTTCTGCGCGTCAGTGGCGGGCGAGGTGTAGCCATTGGCGTAGTTGGTGGCGCCAGCAGACGCATTCTCGACCACGGCCGTCTTGGCCTCGCTGGCCAGACCGAAACCTTCGGCGACGCGGGCGCGCACGGTGTAGTCCTGGTAGGCCGGGATCGCCACCGCGGCCAGAATGCCGACGATAGCCACGACGATCATCAGTTCGATCAGGGTGAAACCCTGCTGGACTTTTTTCATGGAAAGCTCCTGAAGGATTCGGCCGTCCGGCCGAGAGGTCTGAGAAAGACAGGGCTCACACCCTCTCGAGAGTCCAAGCCGCAGCACTCGTGCCAGCCGCCATCGGCGGCAGCCCCCTGCCGACAGACGGCGGTCATGTGCGAAACCGTACGGGCCATCACCCGAAAGCGACTGCGCCGGGTCCCAGCCGCGGCCGGGCACCGACCCGACGCGTCACCGGCGGTGACGCAATACGTCAGGGCTGCGTGATCCGCCCGACCGGTCGCGTCGTCAGTGCCACGCAGTGAGCGCCGGAAAAGATCGAGGCCGGCGTCCTCGCGGACCCGGCCTCGGTATCGGCCGCGGCGCCGCAGCCTCAGGCCACGGACGCCGCGCGCTCAGGCATCAACGGCAGTCGGCGGGGCGGAACTTGCTCGCCAGCGTGCCGCTGCAGGCCCAGGTGATCTGCGAGGTCACCGGTACGCCGGTGGTCGGCAGAGCCGAGGTGCCCACCGACGGGGTCAGGGTGATGGTGCTGTTGTCGGCGATCTTGGTGCCGAAGGTGACGGTGATCACGCCGGTGGTCGCGGCGATGGCAACCGACTTCACCTTCTGCGCGTCAGTGGCGGGCGAGGTGTAGCCTTTGTCGTAGGTGGTGGAGCCAACCCCGGCGTTCTCAACCACGATCTGCTTGGCCGCGCTGGCAAAGCCGAAGCCTTCCGAGACACGGGCCCGCACGGTGTAGTCCTGGTAGGCGGGGATCGCGACCGCAGCGAGAATGCCGACGATGGCCACGACGATCATCAGTTCGATAAGGGTAAAACCGGCTTGCACGCGTTTCATGAGAGGCTCCTCGAGTTGATCTGACAGATAGACGGCGAGTGGAAGGCAGCGGTGATGACTGTCCTGACCTCCACCCAGCACGGACCGTGCCCGGAAAGGGAGAGCGCCGCCGATCCGCCGACGAACGGCAGATTTGCGCCTGAAAGCCACAGGACTGACGGGCCACAGCGGCAATCTGGCCAGCCGCAACCTCGCTCAGCATCTGGATTGGCCTGAAACTGCCCCAGCGCGTCAGCCGAGGTGCCCCGCTGCGTCAGTCCTGACTCAGAGCGTCAGCAGATCGCCGCGTTCGAGAAGCCCAGGCGCGTAGGCGCCCGCCCAGACCTGCAGTTCCTGCGCGATAAGTTCGCGGTCGGAGGGCTTGAGGTGGGTGATCAGCACCTGCGCCGGCCGGGTCAGCTTGGCAAGTTCCTCGGCGAGTTGTACCGGGTAGAGATGGCGCGAGGCGATGGCGAGATCACGCTCGCGGTTCGCGAAGGCGGTCTCGATGATGATGAAGCGCAGGTCAGGGATCTGGTTGACCACCTGCCAGAAGGCGTCGTTGGGGCCGGTATCGCCGGTGAAGACCAGGCTGGCCGCCGCGCTGGCCACCTGATAGCCCAGGGCCGGCACGGTATGGCTGGCCGGCAGGGCCCGCAGGCGGCGCTCGCCGAGCACCACGGTCTGGTCGAGGGCGATCGGCTCGAAGACCAGCCAGGGCGCATCGGCCTGCGGGATCTCGGTGAAATCGGGCCAGATCACCCAGTTGAAGACATGGGCGCGCAGCGCCGCGATGGTCTCGGGGAGGGCGTGAACCACCAGCGGACGGTTGCGCAGCGCCCCGGCCGAATCGACCAGCAGTGGCAGACCCGCGATGTGATCGAGGTGGGAGTGGGTGAGGAAGACATGGTCGATGCGCGCGAGTTCCTCGAGGCTGAGGTCCTCGACGCCGGTGCCGGCATCGAGGAGGATGTCATGGTCGATCAGGAAGGCGGTGGTTCTGGAGTGGCCACCGATCCCTCCGCTACAACCCAATACCCGCACCTGCATCGACCCGGTCCTTGTTGGTGGCTGGCGTGACATCGTCCATGCCGTCGAGCATCGGGATCGTGTCGCTGGCGGCCAGCGAAGCCGGGGTGAAGATCAGCACCGGCTCGTGGCGGCCGGCCAGCGGGGCCTTGCCCAGCGGCGCGAACCGATGGCCACGCGCCTGCTGCGCGGTGGACTCACCGACGATGATCGGCTGATCGTACAGCTTGGTCAATGCTTCGAAACGCGCGGCCAGATTGACCGGATCGCCGATCACGGTATAGGTGCGCCGCAATCGCGAGCCCATGTCACCCACCCGGACCAGGCCGGTGTTGACGCCCACGCCGACATGCATGGGCGGCAGACCGCGCAGGCGCAGCACGCGGTTCAGGCGGGTGACCTCGTCGAGCATGGCGAGCGCGGCGCGCACCGCGTGGTCGGCATGGTCGCGATCGGGCAGTGGTGCCCCCCAGAAGGCCATCACCGAATCGCCGATGTACTTGTCCACCGTGCCGCCGTGGCGATGGACCACCTCGGTCATGGCGGTGAGGAAGGTGTTCAGGTATTCGCGCAGGCCTTCCGGCGGCATGGTCTCGGCGATCCGGGTGAAGCCACGGATGTCCACGAACAGGATGGTGAGCACCCGGTTCTCGCTGCCCGAGACGGACAGCCGAGCCGGGTCACGGACCATGCGCTCGACCAGCGCGGGCGAGAGGTACTCCCCGAACAGGTCGGCCATCGCGCGGCGGGTGCGGCCCTCGACGAAATAGCCGGCAGTCAGGTTGAAGATCAGCAGCAGCACCACCAGGCCCTGGGCCGCCGACACCGGGATCACCATGCCCAGGTTGTTCCAGGCGATGCCCGCCGAACCCCAGATCGTGAGCGCTGCCGCGCCGCTCAGGGTGACCGCTCCCAGCGCGCCCAGCACTGGCATGGTCAGTGCCAGCGCGGCCCCCACGGTCAGCACCACGAGCGCCCCGAGACCGGTGGCCGCGGCGGAGCGGGTGAGCAGCAACGCGCCGGCCTGCGGATCGGCATTGACCGAGTCCAGCGCGGCGGCAATCAGCGTGGCGTGGATCTCCACGCCCGGGAATGCGGCCCGGATCGGCGTGGCGCGCAGATCGGTGAGGCCCGGCGCCGAGGAACCCACCAGCACCACGCGATCCTTGAAACGCGACCAATCGACACGGCCGTCGAGCACATCGGCGGCCGACACATAGTCGAAGCGCGAGGCGCGGCTGTCCGCGCCGCTGGTCTTGCCCGCGTAGGGCACCAGCGCGGTCAGGCCATCGGAGAGCGGCAGGCGAACGCTGCCGCGTTCGCCGTGCAGGCTGAGTTGATCCGCGTCCAGGCGCACCCGCGCCGAGCCCAGCCAGTGGCGCAGCACCGACACGGCCAGCGATTCATAGAGCCCACCCTGGAACTGCGCCATCAGCGGCAAGGCCCGTACCGTGCCGTCAGGATCGATCAGCGGATTGAAGAACCCGGCCCCGGCGGCATTTTTCTGCAGCGATGCGAGGTTCGCGCCGAAGCCGTCCCAGCGGGTGATCCCGCCCGTGTCCAGGCCTGTCAGCATCTCGCTGCCCAGCACCGGATCGGGCAGAGCACCGCTGGTGCGTCCGCCCCGGTCGGCGGTGAAGTAGTAGCCGAGAACCACCGGACGACCGGCGAGCTGGCGGGCGAGTTCGGCATCCTCGTCACCAGCGTGCTGCGGCTCGGCGAAGACCAGATCGAGCCCTACCACGCGCGCCCCGCCACGATCGACGAGCGCGCTGGCGAGTTCGCCCATGCGGGCGCGCTGCCATGGCCAACGGCCCACGCGGGCGATGCTGGCCTCGTCGAT
>JBIKWU010000070.1:0-16298 GCA_044356115.1 Burkholderiaceae bacterium | reverse complement strand
GAACTGCTCGGGCTTGACCGAGGCGCGCACCACCGCGTCGATCTCGGCGTCGGTGGGCCAGATGTCCTTGAGCATGACCGGCTTGCCGTCGACCACGCCGAGCGGGTCCTTCTCGATGTCGACCCGCACCGTGCCGGCGATGGCGTAGGCCACCACCAGCGGCGGCGAGGCGAGGAAGGCCTGGCGGGCATAGGGATGGATGCGGCCGTCGAAGTTGCGGTTGCCCGAGAGCACCGCGGTGGCGTAGAGGTCGCGCTCGATGATCTCTTTCTGGATGGCCGGATCGAGCGCGCCCGACATGCCATTGCAGGTGGTGCAGGCAAAGGCCACCACGCCGAAGCCCAGACGCTCGAGCTCGGTGGTGAGGCCAGCCTCGTCCAGGTAGAGGGCCACCGCCTTCGAGCCGGGCGCGAGCGAGGTCTTCACCCAGGGCTTGCGGGTGAGGCCCATGCGGTTGGCGTTGCGCGCCAGCAGGCCGGCGGCGATCACGTTGCGCGGGTTGCTGGTGTTGGTGCAGCTGGTGATGGCGGCGATGATCACCGCGCCGTCGGGCATGCGCCCCGGCTCGGACTGCCACGCGCCGGCGATGCCGCGGGCGGCGAGATCGGTGGTGGCCACCCGCGCGTGCGGGTTGGACGGGCCGGCCATGTTGCGCACCACGCTGGAGAGGTCGAAGCGCAGGGTGCGCTCGTACTCGGCATGCGTCAGGCTGTCGGCCCACAGGCCGGTGTGGCGGGCGTAGGTCTCCACCAGCGCGACCTGCTCGTCTTCGCGGCCGGTGAGCCGCAGGTAGTCGATGGTCTGCTGATCGATGAAGAACATGGCGGCGGTGGCGCCATACTCCGGGGCCATGTTCGAGATGGTGGCGCGATCGCCCAGGGTGAGCGCCGAGGCGCCTTCGCCGCGGAATTCGAGATAGGCGCCCACCACCTTCTGCTGGCGCAGGAACTCGGTGAGGGCGAGCACCATGTCGGTGGCCGTGATGCCCGGGCCGGGCCGGCCGGTGAGCTCGACCGCGACGATGTCGGGCAGCCGCATCCAGGAGGCGCGCCCGAGCATGACGTTCTCGGCCTCGAGGCCGCCCACGCCGATGGCGATCACGCCCAGCGCATCCACATGCGGGGTGTGGCTGTCGGTGCCCACGCAGGTGTCGGGGAAGGCCACGCCATCGCGCACCTGGATGACGGGCGACATCTTCTCCAGGTTGATCTGATGCATGATCCCGTTACCCGGCGGGATCACATCGACGTTGCGGAAGGCCTGCTTGGTCCAGTCGATGAAGTGGAAGCGGTCCTCGTTGCGGCGGTCCTCGATGGCGCGGTTGCGCGCGAAGGCATCGGGCTCGAAGCCGCCGCATTCCACGGCGAGCGAGTGGTCCACGATGAGCTGCACCGGCACCACCGGGTTCACCTTGGCCGGGTCGCCACCCTGGTCGGCGATGGCGTCGCGCAGGCCGGCCAGATCGACGAGCGCGGTCTGGCCCAGGATGTCATGGCAGACCACCCGCGCCGGGAACCACGGGAAATCGAGGTCCCGGCGGCGCTCGATGAGCTGGCGAAGCGACTCGGTGAGGGCAGCCGGCTCGCAGCGCCGCACGAGGTTTTCGGCCAGCACGCGCGAGGTGTAGGGGAGCTTGTCGTAGGCGCCGGGGGCGATTGCCTCGACCGCTGCGCGAGCGTCGAAGTGGTCGAGCGAGGTGCCGGGCAAGCGGGTGCGGTAGATGGTATTCATGGTGGCAGGGATTTTATCCGATCGGTCCTGACGGTCGGCGGTCGCGGGACGCCGCCGTGCCCGCGCGCTGCCGGGGGTGTGGTTCGACGCGCAGGAGCTGCGCGCCTCGCGCGGGCAGTCACGGCAGGCCGAGGCGGTGCCGGCGTACGCGCTGGCGGGCAAGTCGACCGTCTGCCCGATCTGTTTTCCGACGCGCAGGGCTTCAGCGTCCGGCAGCGGCTTGATTGGCTCGACATCCTCAGCCCGCTTGAACTCGCCAAGCGCTACGAGGTGACGGTTCTGGCTGGCCGCAACCGGTTCGGAATGGTCCGTGAGCACAGCCGCTCGCTGTTCAAGCTCGTCGGGCGCTTCTTCCTGGGGCACCTGCTGCGCGATGTCGACGTGATTTCCGATTCGCGCGGCCGTGCGCTGATGGGTATTCGCGGACCGATCTTCTTTCTGCCGTTCACCGACAGGCACTACCGGTTCCGGCAAGGGCCCCAGGATGTGGGCATCATGGTTGAGAAGTGGCGCGGGCGGCTCCGTGAGTCGTTCACCGACGCCGATGCCTGCCGTGTGGACGTGGAGCGTTCGTTGCCGGTGCGTGGGAAGCTGCTGCTGCTCGGTGCGGTGTTTCTGATCGATGTCGGCCGATTCGAGAACAACGAGCGAACCGAATCAGCGCCGGCCGGCGTGTTGTCGCGTCAGCCACGGCCGCTTACTATGGCCAATCCGACAGGTATCGGCCACGGCCGCTCGCCAGGCCCGCATCCCGCTGACCGGCCGGCCCTCCAGGAGGCACGCCTTGAATTTCTCCGCCCATTTGCCGGTGCCTCCCGAGGCACTCGACAGCGCGCCGGGCGCGTCGCGCCGCCGGTTCGTCCGGGCTACGGGCTCGGTAGGTCTGGCTACCGCGGCGGGAGCGCCCCGGCTGGCGCTCGGCCAGGCCCGGCGCAAGACCCTGAAGATCATGCAGTGGAACCACTTCGTGCCGGCTTTCGACGAATGGTTCAACAAGAAGTTCGTGGTCGAGTGGGGGGAGAAGAACGACACCGAAGTCATCGTCACCAACGTGGGCATGACCAGCATCGAGAGCCGCGCCGAGGCCGAGATCGCCAAGAAACTGGGCCATGACCTGTGCATGTTCCTGAGTCCGCCGGCGTCCTACGAAGACCACGTCATCGATCACCGGGACATCTACGCCGAGTGCGAGCGCCGATTCGGCAAGCCCCTGGACATCGCGATTCGCAGCACCTTCAACCCCACCACGAAGAAGTACTTCGGGTTCTCGGACAGTTATGTGCCCGACCCGGTCAACTACCGCAAGGATCTCTGGGACGAGGTCGGTGTCAGACCCGACACCTGGGACGCCATCCGCGAGGGCGGGCGCCGCATCAAGGAAAAGCACGGCATTCCGGTGGGCATCGGGATGTCCAATGAACTCGACAGCAGCATGGCCTTGCGCTCCATCCTGCTTGCCTTCGGGGCCGGCGTTCAGGACGCCGACGGCCGCCCGAGCCTTAAGTCGAAGAACACGCTCGAGGCCCTTCGCTACGGCAAGGCGCTCTTCACCGACGCCATGACCGATGAGATCTTCTCGTGGGATGCCTCGTCCAACAACCGGCAGATGCTGGCCGGCAAGGGCTCGCTAACGCTCAATGCGATCTCGGTCACCCGAACCGGCGAGAACGAGAAGATTCCGGTGGCCAGCCGCATCGCGCTCGGTCGACCGGCACGCGGGCCGGTCGCGGCGGTGGGTGTCATGCACCTGATGAATGCCTACGCGATCTGGAAGTTCGCCCGCAACATCGATGGCGCCAAGAAGTTCCTGGTCGATCTGGCGGGCGCCTCGCGCAACGCCTTCCTGGCGAGCGAGTTCTACAACTTCCCCACGTATCCGCAACTGGTGCCCGATTTGCAGCAACTCATCGCGCGCGACGCCAAGGCGCAGCCGCCCGACAAGTACGCCATCTTCTCCGATGCCGACAAGTGGACGGTCGGGGTGGGTCACCCCGGCTATGCCAACGGCGCCATCGACGAGATCTGGAAGGCCTGGCTGGTACCGAAGATGTTCGCCGATGTCGCTTCCAGCCGGATGACCCCCGAGGCCGCGCTCGACATGTACGCCGCTCAGGTCAACGAGATCTTCGCGCGCTGGCGCGCCCGCCGGAAGGTCGCCTGATGACCGCCGGGCGACGGGCGCTGGTGCAGGGCGGGGCGCTGCTCGGCGCCTCGGTAACGGGCGCGCCCTGGGTGGCGCGTGCCACCCATGTCCGCCGCCGCATCTTCATCGTCAGCAGCTACCACAAGGCCTACCTCTGGTCGCAGTCCACGCAGCGCGGCGTGAGTGCCGCGCTGCGCAAGCTGGGTTATCTGGACAACGACGAACAGGTCCGCCAGCTCGAGCGCAACGACGGCATCGAGGCCGCGCGGGTGGTCATCCGCAAGGACTGGATGGACACCAAGCGCCGCGACAAGCCGCCCGAGATGGCCAATGCCACCGCCCGGATCATGGCGGCGATCAAGGCCTTCAAGCCCGACCTGGTCATGGTGGGCGATGACAACGCGGCCCGCTACATTGGCGGCCAGCTCCTCGATACGCCCACCCCGGTGGTTTTCTGGGGCATCAACGGGCTGCCGCTCAAGTACGGCCTGGTCGACAACATGGACGCGCCGGGGCGCAATGTCACCGGGGTCTGGCAGTCGGGCTACCACAAGGAAAGTCTCGATCTGCTCAAGCGCCTGGTGCCGGCGGCCCGAACCTTCGCGATACTGGCCTGCGACTCCGAGTCGTCGCGACCCAACGCCAAGATGATCGAGCAACTGGCGCAGCGCGGCAGCCTGCCCCTGAAGCTGACCGACAGGGTGCTCACCAATTCGCTGGACGAGTTCAAGTCGCGGGCGCTCGCGCTCGCGAAACAGGTGGACGCCTTCGTGGTGCTCAACCACGATACCCTGCGCGATGCCCGGGGCAACCATGTCGACATGCTCGATGTCGGCCGCTGGTACCTCAATGCCATCCGGATCCCCGAGGCATCCCACGAGGACCAGTTCGTCTACGAGGGCATGCTGCTCACCGCCAACGATTCCGGGTTCAACCAGGGCTTTCTGGCCTTCGAGATGGCGCATGCCATCCTGGAGCGCGGCCTCAATCCTGCCCGCATGGCCGTGCGCACGCCCGAGCGTGGCCCCTACCTGGTCAATCGCAACCGTGCCCGGCAACTGGGCATCCGGCTCGAGGATGCCATGTACCTCATCGACGAGGTGGTCGAGACCTCGGCGGCGCTCCAGGCGCGCCGGTGAGCAGACCAGCCGGGCAGGCGCGCTGAGCCGATGTCGATCCGCTACCGGCTTCTGTTCGCGTTCTTCCTGGTCGGCGCGGCGCTGCTGGTGCCGGTCTTCTACATCTCCTACAGCTACACGCAGGACTCCGCTCGGGCCCGTACCGAACAGAGCATCACCCAGCAGATCGACATCCTGGCGGCGAGCTTCGAGCAGGAGTTCGGGCTGGGCCTGCAGCGCTCCCTGAAGCAGATCGCCGCGTCGGAGCCGCTGCTCCAGTACCTCTCGGCCTCGCAGGACGAGCGCATCGTCAACGCCCGAACGCTCGAGACGAGCTTCCTCAGGCTGCAGACCGACTACGACGTGTATTCCGGCATCTACTTCGTCGACGCGCAGCGGCAGGTGATCGCCAGCGTCGAGGACAAGCGCCGCAGCCCGCGCGCCGATCTCGGCGCTTCGGGCGCGTCCACCGAGGGGAAGGCCACCGTGCCGCCCACGCCGCTGCACTTCGCCCGGCTCTATGACCGCATCCGTACCACGCCCGCGCTGCTGTCGGCCGGCAACATGGAATGGTTCATGCCGCCTCGGGAGATCATGGTCGAGGGGCCGTTCATCGACGAGGCGGGCCGGCTCAGCGTGCTGGCGGGCCTGCCTTCGCTCGACTATGACAACGGGGCCTTCAGCGGCGTGGCGGTGGTGCGCCTGCGTCTGGACGGCTTCGTGTCGCGCCTGAAGGCCGTCAAGCTGTTCGACCGATCGCCGGTCTGGCTGTTCGGGCCGCAGGGCGAGATCCTGCTCGCGCCGGTCGAGCCGTTGCTCAGCCTTAGCGGACGCGACTTTCCCGCCGGTCAGCCGTCAGGCGAGGTGGCGCTGCAACGGCGGGCGTCCGATCTGCTCGCCTGGCGCGATCTGTCGATCGTCTCCGGTGCCATGCTGTTGCGGGTGGCCTATGCCGTGCCCGATCGGCTGCTGCTGGCCGACTACTACAAGACGGCGCTGCCAGGCTTCCTCCTCCTGGTGCTGCTGGTGCTGGCCACCGCGGCCGCGCTCTCGACGGTGCTGGCCCGCAACCTGTCGGCCCCGATCATCGGCCTGGCCGACGCGGCTTCCCGGCTGGCGAGAGGGGAGGTCGGCGGTCGGGTGGAGGTGAACGCACCGGGCGAACTGGCGGTGCTCGTGGCCAGCTTCAACCAGATGTCCGAGAACCTGCGGCTGGCCAACGAGAACCGCGCCCGCGCCTTCGCGGTGCTGCGCCAGACCGCCGCCCAGATGCGTTCGCGTGAAGGCGCCGGCGTGCTGGCTGGCGATGCGGCACCGGATGAATCAGGCCGAACGCCGGGCGGACAGGACGATGCCGAGGATCTGCGCGCGATCTCCGCCCTCATCTCGCAGTTGCTCGAGGAGAGGCAGCACTACCTGCTCGGCCTTCGCGACGCCAAGGAGGCCGCCGAGAAGGCCGATCAGGCCAAGAGCCAGTTCCTGGCCAACATGAGCCACGAGATCCGCACGCCACTCAATGCCGTGCTGGGCATGCTCAAGCTGCTGCAGGCCACCGCGCTCACCAGCCGGCAGAGCGACTACGCGGCCAAGACCGAGGGCGCCGCGCGCTCGCTGCTGATGCTGCTCAACGACATCCTCGATTTCTCCAAGGTCGAGGCCAACATGATGACGCTCGACCGGCGTCCGTTCCGGCTCGACCAGATGATGCGGCATCTCTCGGTGATCCTGTCCGCGAGCGTGGGCGGCAAGCCGCTCGAGGTGCTGTTCGACATCGATCCCCGTCTGCCGCGCGCGCTGGTCGGCGACGACATGCGACTGCAGCAGGTGCTGATCAACCTCGGTGGCAACGCCATCAAGTTCACCGAGCGCGGCGAGGTGGTGGTGCGCGTGCGCGAGGTCATGCGTACCGACGCCGAGGTGGAGGTTGATTTCAGCGTGCGCGACTCCGGCATCGGGATTGCGCCCGAGCAGCAGCGGCAGATCTTCAGCGGCTTCTCGCAGGCCGAGTCGTCCACCACCCGTCGCTTCGGTGGCACCGGGCTCGGGCTGGCGATCAGTCAGCGTCTGGTCGAACTCATGGGCGGGCGCATCGAGGTCGACAGCGAGCCTGGCCGTGGCAGCGATTTCCATTTCCGCATCCGCCTCGATCGCCCGCCGCAGGAGCCCGCCGAGCCCCTGGTTCCGATTGCCAGCGCAGGGCTTTCGGCCCTGCGGGTCCTGGTGGTGGACGACAATGCCACGGCACGTGACATCCTGTGCGAGATGTCGCGTTCGCTGGGCTGGCACGCTGACGCTGCCTCCGATGGCCCGGAGGCATTGCGCCTTGCCGCCGAGCAGGCAGACCGTGGAGAGCCCTATGACATCGCGCTGGTCGACTGGCAGATGCCCGGCATGGATGGCTGGGAGACCGGCCTGCGGCTGCGCCAGAGCTCGCGCTCCGAGGCTACCCTCGTCATGATGGTCACCGCGCACGATCGCGAGATGCTTGCGCAGCGCAGCGCTACCGAACAGGCAGCCCTGGGCGGGTTCCTCGTCAAGCCGCTGACCGCTGCCATGCTGTTTGATGCCGTGGCCGACGCGAGGCTGGGCATCGATCGCCGCGCGCTCCTGCCGGAGTCTCCTGCGGGCGGGCGTCTGAGCGGGCTGCGCCTGCTGGTGGTGGAAGACAATCCGAACAACCAGCAGGTCGCCAGGGAACTGCTGGCTGCCGAGGGGGCGTCGGTGACGCTTGCCGACAACGGCGAGAGCGGCGTCGAAGCGGTCTTCGCGGCCCGTCCGGCATTCGATGCGGTGCTCATGGACCTGCAGATGCCGGTGATGGACGGCTTCGGCGCCACGGCGCGCATCCGCAGGCACCCGGAGCACGCGGCGCTGCCGATCATCGCCATGACGGCCAACGCGATGAGCTCGGATCGCGAGGCCTGTCTTGCCGCGGGGATGAACGACCACGTGGGCAAGCCGTTCGAGCTTGGCGATCTGGTGGCGGTCATCCGTCGTCACACGGGTCGCGAGGACCAGAGTCCCGTCGCGCCGGCCGTCGAGGGGCTTTCTCTGGATCCCGATCTTCTCACCGCGGCGGGCGAGGCAGACATATCGGTTCAGGCTGCGGTGCAGCGGCTGGGTGGAAATGCGCCCATCTACGAGCGCATGCTGCGCGATTTCCTTCGGGATCTGCCTGGCCAGCTCGCGCACTTGCAGACTCTCGCGCGAGAGGCCCGCTGGCGCGAGGTCGCGCTGGCGGTTCACACCCTCAAGGGGCTGGCCGGCATGATCGGCGCCTCGCGGCTTCAGTCTGCGGCTACTCAGGCCGAACGGGTGCTCGAGGCGACGCCGCAGGACTCGGCGCCAGCGCTCGATGCGCTGCACGCGGCGGCTGAGCGGGTGCTGAGCGCTTCTCGCTGGGCTGCGGCGAAGGCCCCCGAGCCCGCGCCGTTGCCGCCGGAATCCGAGCGCCTGGGCGTGTCGGAGACGGAGTCCCGGGAGCGGCTCGGCGACCTGCTGGTGCTGCTGCAGGCGTCCGACATGCGCGCCGTCGATCTCTTCGAGACGCTTCGTGGCTACCCCGGCCTGCAGGCGCGCAGCGGCTTCGCGGAGCTGCAGGCGGCGATCGAGTCGCTGGATTTCGACAGCGCTTTGCGCATCGGGCGCCGTCTTGCCGCCACCCAGGAGGGCGCATGACGCCGGCAGCCGTGCCCGGCGAGGACGCTCCCGAGGCCGCGCGCGCGCCGGTGGTACTCGTGGTGGACGACCAGCCGCTGAACATCCAGGCGCTCTACCGGGCCCTCACGCCTGATCACCGGGTGCTGGTGGCCACCAACGGCGCGAAGGCCATCTCGATCTGCCGTGAGTCTCGGCCCGACATCGTGCTGCTCGACGTGGTCATGCCCGAGATGGACGGCTACGAGGTCCTTCGCATCCTCAGGCATGACCCCGCGACCGCGGGTATTCCGGTGATCTTCGTCACCGCGCGGGATGCCGCAGAGGATGAAAGCCGCGGGCTGTCGCTGGGTGCGGTCGACTTCATCGGCAAGCCGATCAATCCGCCGGTGCTTCGCGCGCGGGTGAGCACGCATGTCGAGCTGGCGCGACTGCGCGCGCAGGTGGCTGCCTTGCTGGGCGGCGAGCGTCCGGCCGGTTGAACCGCGGCAGTCAGCGCGTCGGCGGCTCGCCGCGTGGGGTCACCAAGCTCCCGGAAGCGCGTGCCCGCTGCGTGGCCGCGCCTGCCGTGCCCGGACCTACTCGGGTTTCACGCCGGCCGCCCTGGCGACCGCCTGCCAGCGGGTGATCTCCTGACGGATGAACTGGCCGAACTGCTCGGGGGTGCCTGAACCGGGCACTGCGCTGTACTGGGCGAACTTCTCCCGGATCTCCGCCGACTCGAGCACCTTGGCAAGGCTGCGGTGCAGGCGCTGCACGATCGGTCTTGGCGTGGCGGCCGGTACGACGATGCCCTGCCAGGAGCTCACGTCGAACCCGGGGTAGCCCTGTTCGGCCACGGTGGGGATGCTCGGCGCGACCGCAGAGCGCTTGTCGGTGGTGATGGCCAGCGCGCGCACCTTGCCGCCGCTGACCTGCGGGTACAGGCTGGAGAACGGATCGAAGAGCAGCTGGATCTGTCCGCCCACCAGATCGGTGATGGCCGGCGCGCTGCCCTTGTAGGGGACATGATTCATCTTCAGGCCGGCGGCGCTGCTGAACTGCTCCACCGCCAGGTGAATCGAACTGCCGGCCGTGCCGTAGCTGAGCTGCCCCGGCTGGCTGCGAGCGAGCTGCACGAACTCGGCCAGGGTACGCGCCGGGACGGAGGGATGCACCGCGACCAGCAGCGGCTGGATGGCCACCATGCCGATGGGCTCGAAGCTGGCTACCGGGTCGTAGGGCAGTTTCGCAAAGGTGACCGCGTTGATCGCCAGAGTGCTGATGTTGCCCATGGTGAGGGTGTACCCGTCGGGCGCCGCCTTGGCGCCCAACTCGGCGCCGATGGCCCCGCTCGCCCCGGGCTTGTTGTCGACGATCACCTGCTGCCCCCAGTCGGCGGCAAGCCGGGTCGCCACGGCGCGCGCGACGATGTCGGTCACGCCCCCGGGCGGGAAGGGCACGATCAGGCGCACCGGGCGGCTGGGGAATTCGCCTTGGGCGGCGGCGGGGGCGCCTATGCCGGCAAGGAAGATGGCGGCGATGCCTGCGGCCAGGGTGAGCCGATAGCGACGAAGGCTGTTCATGAGAGGGCTCCCGGGAATGTTGCGCGCAGCGAGGGTAGCACCAGCGATGACGCCCCGGGCTGCTCCGACATGACACCCGACACGCCATCGTGTTCCGCTCCCACCCCGCCACAGCCCGCGCTGCGTCCGGCCACCCGTGAGGCTGTTCGTCAACCGAACAGATACGACTCCATCGACAGCGCGCCGTGCCGGATGTCGCCTTCCAGCACCGCGCTCCGCGCGAGCGAGTGCGATGCGGCAGCCGCTACAAGCAAAGGCAGGAAATGCTCGGTGCTCGGGTGAGCGCGGGCGGCGTGTGGCGCGAGGCTCAGGGTCTGCGCCAGACGCCCGAGGTCACCCGCCACGACGGCCTGTCGCACCCAGGCGGAAAATGCCTGCACGTAAGGGGCCGCGGTTGCTTCGTCCATGCGGAGGTCACGCAGATTGTGGGTGAGGCTGCCCGAGCCGATCACCAGCACGCCCTCCCGCGACAGTGCCGCCAGGGCCCGACCGAGACGGCACGCGGCGGCCTCGTCGGCGGCCAGCGGAAGCGATACCTGCAGCACCGGGACATCGGCATCGGGGTACAGATGGAGCAGGGGCACCCACGCGCCATGGTCCAGCCCCCGCCGATCGTCGAGGTGCGCCGCGATATCGTGCGTGCTCAGCAACTGGTGGATGCGGGCGGCCAGCGCCGGTGAACCCGGGGAGGGATAGCGCAGTGAGTACAGCGCCCGGGGAAAGCCGCCGAAGTCATGCAGGGTCTGTGGCTGCTCGGCCGCGGTGATCGTCGCTTCGGGCGTCATCCAGTGGGGGGAGATCACCACTGCCGCCCGCGGCTTGCCCAGCCTCTGGCCCATTGCGTGCAGTTGCGCGCCGGCCAGACCCGGCTCGGTGGCGAAGTTGGGAGCGCCATGGGAGACGAACAGCGTGGGCCAGGCGTTCATGGGCATGTTTGGTACGGGGTGATGACGCGGCTTGGCATGACTGCATTGTCCTTGAGGAGAGGTTTCGTGGCGCTACAGAAACACGGCGCACCTAGAAGACTCCGGAGGCGCGCCACGGTTTCCATCACCCGAGCACGCCCATGGCAAGCAAGCTTCTCAGATCGTCCACGGCACGCTCGCCGCGCTTCTGCCTGCGCAGCAGACTGTGGACGCTCGAGTCCGCGCAGGGTTGCCATCTTCAAGGCGGTTCTGCACGAGTACCTCGGCTAACACTATCGCTGACTGACATGGCCGCTTCTCCATCCAAGCATTACCTGGAGTGCTCCTTGCCAGGGTTATCGGCTCGGGCTGCTTCGGCAAGGTCAGGAGTCTCCATGCACTGCTCGTCTCCCGGCGGGCGAATGGGCAGCATCCAGGCGTCCGGGTGAAGGATTTCGCTGTCCCAGCTCACACGCTCCCGCCAGACGTGGTGGTCGAGGTCAATGAAGGCGTAGAGGTTCTCGGTGATGGGATGGATGATCCACGACACGCCGAATTCGCCTGCCACCGCAGGCCCCCGCACCATCACGATCCGGCCGATGTTTTCCAGGCACCCGAGGTGGTCCCAGGTGATGACGGCAAGATCGCCGTCCTTGCAGCGCAGCGTCATGACTGCATGCCTCCGGTTTAGCCGCTTGAGCGATGTGCATGGGGCGGCAAGCTGGAACAACTCCCCCAGGCCGGTCAGGCCCGGCTATGCCCTTGAACGTATCTGTCGAACTGGCGCGGTCCTTCGCGCGCCGGCGTCAGTCAATGTCGGCACATGCCTCACGCATTGACGGCGACAAGCCTGTCGTTTGACAGGTGCGCCTCACCGTCCCAGCGATAGGCCACCAACGGGCCCGAATGCGCGGCTGACCAGTCGAGCACCGCCACCTTGCTGCTCTCGAGTTGCACCCGCCCGCTGTACCAGTAGTGCCCCAGGAAGATCGGCGAACCCGTCACCTCACGGATGCCGCCGGGCAACACCTGGTCCACGGTCAGATCGGGCAGCAGGCGCGTGTCCCCGCCCGGGATGATGGCCAGATCACGCAGGTGCCTGGCCTCATGCTTCCAGACCTTCAGGCGAACGTTGCCGTGCTGGTTGCCCTCCTTGTCGGTGATGCAGCACCCCGGAGGCAGATCCTGCTCGTGCCCGGTGGTGAGAACCTTGCGCGCGTGCATGAGCGCGCTGCCGCGGCGGTGCGATTCCTCCATGAAGACATCCGTCAGGCGCCCCCGGTTGTCCCGGTGCGCAGGTGCATTCACCAGCGCGGCGGCATCGGCATCCCACCAGGCGTGGGCCGCGCGGATGCCACCCAGGTCCAGGTGCAGCGGCAGGGCACGAAACCAGTCCACCCATTCGCCGTGCGCCCGCGAGCCTTCGCCCACCTGAGCGAGAAACGCGGCGTGTTGGCGGCGGTTCTGTGCGCTCCTGGGGGTGTCGGCGCGGTTGGGTCTGAGGCACTCATGGCCGCGCTGCGCAGGATCGGGCGTGACATAGGCGATCGCGTTGAATTCATGGTTGCCCATCACCGCACGGGCATGACCGCTGTCGATCATGTCGCGGACGGCGGCGAGCAGCCTGACCTGCCCGGGCCCGCGATCGATCAGATCGCCGACGAAGACGGCCTGACGACCTGCCGGAGGCACATAGCCGCAGCCGCGGGCTTGGTAGCCAAGCGCCTTCATGAGGGCCTCGAACAGGTCGAATCGACCGTGGATGTCACCAATGATGTCGAACGCCGTCATGTCTTCTGGTCTCCGGGTCATGTCTTAGTTGCAAAAAGCAACGAACAGAGATTAGCATGACTTAGTGTTATAGTGCAACTAACAAATCCAGGAGGCCATGAATGCCAATCCCGCCTGCCGTCAGCCAGCCGCAGCCCGACGCTTTCGGGCGGGGCGCGCCTGACCCTCGTTACCCCATGCCCTTTGTCCGGGTGGAGCTCGCGGTGCTGAGCATCGTGGACAGACACCTGTGTGTGCTGCTGGGCAAGCGCGCGCAGACGCCATTCAAGGGGTGCTGGGCGCTGCCTGGCGGGGCACTGAGGATCGACCTCGACGCCGATCTGGAGCAGTCTGCTCGTCGGGTGGCAAGTGAGCGGCTTCAGGCCGGACTGCCTGAGGTCGAGCAGCTCTGCACGATTGGCCGTCGCTACCGCGATGAGCGTGCCACCTGGGCGATGGCGGTGATTTACCGGTCGATGGTGCGGATGCAGGACATCCAGGTGAGCGCCGGCAAGCGACTGGAGGAACTTCGGTGGATGCCGGCGGAGCAGGCGGCGCAGGACCGAAGGCTCGCCTTTGACCACGACGAAGTCATCGCTCGGGCCGTGGCCGCCACGCGCACCGACGCCGAAGACCTGCGCCTGCCGCGCGCCCTGTTCGCCGAGCGCTTTACCCTGGGAGAACTGCAGGACACTTGCAGCATCCTGTGCGGGCGGCGGCTCGACAAGTCGAGTTTTCGCAGACGCCTGGCCGAGCGCGATGTGGTCGTGCCCGTGACGGGCGAGGTCAGGCGCGGAGCGAACCGGCCCGCGCAGCTGTATGAGCTTGCCCGGGGCGCAGCCAGAGCGGGTGCCGCATGATGTGATGTGGTCACATCGAGCGCATCGCGCGGCGGCCTGTCCATCGGGCCTTCATCGCAGACCCAGGACCTCCCAGGGCAGGTCTGCACCGGTCACTCCGAACCATCCCCACCGGGCCCGCGCCACGAGGTCCACCGCAAGGCCCCAGCCGCTGGCTGAACCGAAGCGGCAGTCGAGCAATTGCAGCCAGCGCGA
Source organism: Burkholderiaceae bacterium (assembly GCA_044356115.1). GTDB lineage: Bacteria > Pseudomonadota > Gammaproteobacteria > Burkholderiales > Burkholderiaceae_E > Quisquiliibacterium. Next base: position 2,354 of record JBIKWU010000070.1, on the reverse strand, counting down.
TGCCCCCGGCAGTTCGCCCCGGGGGGTGACGATGCGCACCAGTCTGGGCGCCTCGTCGCCGGGAAAACTGACGAACTGAACGCTCGCTTCCGGGGCCGTGCCGCTGCGCACCACCGCGAGAGCAAGGCGGCGTGCCAGCAGGGTGCCAGCCCGGTCGGGTTTCCAGAAGTCCTTGCCGCTCAGCGCGGTTCCGCCGATCGGCACTCTCGGGCCGTAGTGGTCCAGCAGCAGCTTCTTGCCCGACAGGCCGTTGTCGCCCTCCGGGCCACCGATGGCAAAGGTGCCGCTGCCGTTGACCACGAGTTCATGCTGCGTGGACGGCTCGAAGCCTGGCAGGCGATGCGCCAGTTCCGTCGCGGCCTCGCGAACAGCCAGTGACGCAGCGCGCTGCAGTTCGGCGTCCCCGGCCTGGGCCAGCAGGGAGCACGACACGGCCCGGAGCGTCCATGAATGCGCGATGCCGTCCGGTGCGCTCGACTCCTGCAGCACCACCAGCACCTTGCCATCCGGGCACAGCCGCAGCGGCGAGCGCACGAGCGCGAAGAGCCTGCGCGCCACCTCGCGGGCAAGCCACTGCTCGGGCGCGATGAAGCCGATGCCGGGCAGGTCGATCGCATAGCCGGAGACGATCGACTGGTCATCGCTGATGTGGCGGATGCCCGCCTCGCCCGGGACCAGCGGCTCGACGCAGAGGTTGCCGCCGACGACGATCTCGTGCGGTGCCGGTCGCCAGGGGCCGTCGGGCTCCCCGTAGCCCGCCGAGCGGTAGACCTCGCGCACGAGCTCCTGCAGGGGCAAGGTGTGCGCTTTCTCGCAGGCCAGACGCCCGGTGAGGTAGACCTGATCGCGGTGCACCGCGGCCTCGATGGCGCACAGCGCCTCGGCCTGGCGTTCCTGCGCGGCCTGCACCAGAGCGTCGGCCACGGCGTCGGCGAGCTTGTCGGGATGGCCGGGAAGCACCCACTCGGCGGCGCGAAGGGTCATGGTCGAATTCATGTGCAGTTCTCCTTCAGGCGTGGACAGGCAATCGCACCGAGGCGTTGGCGTAGGGCGCGAGGGCACGTTCGTCCACGTGGTCTCCCAGGTAGCCGACACCCAGCCGCGCGGCCCTGAGCACGTCCGCTCCCACCGGGCCAGCCTGACCGACGCAGCCGTCGGTGAGCAGCACCGCGCGGCGAACGCGGTGGCGCGCCATGTGTCGCGTGACGCACTGGATGTCGGTGCCGCCGGTGCTCTGGCATACGCCGGCGCGCATCTGCGCGGGTGTGACCTCGGCCACCCGAGTGGAGAACAGGTGCACCGTGGGGTGCACCAGCGCCACGCAGTCGAGGACTGCGCCGTAGAGCGGGCCCTTGATGCCCTCCATGCTGCCGGACACGTCCACGTACACATGCACCCGCTCCTGTTCAGGCAGACGCTGCGCGGCCGCCACCCCGCCGCGATACAGCAGCGGGGTCATGCCGAGCGCGCGGCAGGTCAGGGCACGCCGATCGGGCATAGGCACGGGCGTTTCCACCGTCAGCGGTGCGCTCGTCCAGCGCATCGCGCCGAGCCGGGCCGGGCCTCCCGCGGCAACCCGGCAGATCAGCTCGCGCAGCAGCCGGCGCGCGCCGGGCGGGCGCTGCACGCGCACGCGGCCCTCGCGCACCAGCTCATCCAGCGACAGGCCCTGCAAGGGCTGCGGTGGCGCGGGCCAGCGGCGCACGATGTCGGCCACGCCCTGGGCGAAGGCGCTGCCGCTGGCACTGGCAAGCCCCGAGTCTCCCGCGTGATCGCCCAGCAGCGGCAGCTCGCCAGACGAACTGCGTCGTCGCTGCAGCAAGGCACGAAGAACATGGCGAACGTCCTCGTAGCTCGCGCCTTCGCGGCTGTACAGGCTCGCGTAGACCTGCCTCGCGGGGCCCAACCCCTTTCGCGCCAGCGCGGGTGGCATGGGGACCACGCGCGCTGCCGGATCCCATCCCTCTGACGGGCGCAGCAGGCAGGCAGGAAAGGCGTCATCGGCGTAGAGATCGCGGAACAGCGCGGTGTAGGCCGGCTGCGGAAACATCCGGCACAGCAAGGCGTTGATGATCGCGTCGAAGACAAAGTTGTCTTCGGGCGTGGGGCCTGTCAGGCGCCGCGTGTGGCCAAGCAGCACGTGGTGGATCTCGTGCAGCACCAGCATCATCAGCTTCTCGGGCGTGGCGGCGTGTTCGGCCACGAAGGCTGGGTTCACGAGCAGGCGCGGTTGCGCGTGACACTCCACCGCGGCAGTGGGCACGGCGTCGGTCTCGACGATGTCCACGAGGCGCAGCAGTCCGGCCAGCGCGTAGCGGCCGGCGGGAAGGCACTCGAAGAGGCGGTCCTTGAGG
>JBIKWU010000286.1:0-4870 GCA_044356115.1 Burkholderiaceae bacterium | reverse complement strand
CCGCGCGCCGCCATGGCCTCGCGCACCAGCGCGACCTCGGCCGCGCCCAGCGGCTCGCCATGTGCCCTGGCCTGGCCCGACCGGTTGGGCGAGCCCTGGCCGATGACCGTGCGGCACTGGATGAGGGTGGGCGCAAAGCGCCCGTCGCGGCCATGCTCGCCCCACGCGCGAGCCTGCGCGATGGCGCGCTCGACGGCCCAGCTGTCGTGGCCGTCGATGCCGGCGATCACGTGCCAGCCATAGCCGCGAAAGCGCGCCACGGTGTCGTCGCCGAACCAGTGGCGGACCTCGCCGTCGATGGAGATGCCGTTGTCGTCGTAGAGGACCACCAGCCGCGACAGGCCCAGGGTGCCGGCCAGCGAGCACACCTCATGGGAGATGCCCTCCATGAGGCAGCCATCGCCGGCGAACACCCAGGTGAAGTGATCGACCAGCCGATGGCCCTCGCGATTGAAGCGCTGCGCGAGCAGGCGCTCGGCCAGCGCCATGCCCACGGCATTGGCCAGCCCCTGGCCGAGCGGCCCGGTGGTGGTCTCGACGCCCGGGGTGAGGCCGACCTCGGGGTGGCCCGGCGTGCGCGAGTGAAGGCGGCGGAAGGCGCGCAGCTCTTCCAGGGGCAGCGCATAGCCGGTGAGGTGCAGCAGCGCGTAGAGCAGCATGGAGCCGTGGCCATTGGACAGCACGAAGCGGTCGCGGTCAGGCCAGGCCGGGTCGGCGGGATCGTGGCGCAACTGGCGTGCCCACAGCGCCACCGCGATCTCGGCCATGCCCATGGGCATGCCGGGATGGCCGGAATTGGCCTGCTGCACCGCATCGATGGCCAGCAAGCGAAGACAGTCGGCCATGCGGGATCGCACGGCCGCATCGGCGTGGGCTGGGCTGGCGGGAAGCACGCTGGGCGGCACGCGTGGCTGCAGATGGGCGGACTCGGGCTGACTCATGGACGAACGTCGGACGGGCTCAGCGGACAACCGCTCATTCTACCAAGAGCGTGAGGCTGTCGAGGTCCGCAGCGCAGTGCGTCCGCTATACTCGAAAGCTTTTCCCGCCCTGACCTCCATTGCCCGCCGTCCTGCCCGCAAGTGCGGCCCGCAGCCGACGGCTGATTGCCCATCGCGCCACCGCATGCAAGGACTGCACCTCACCGCCGATCTGTACGGCTGCGGCTGCGAAGGCCATCCCGGCGGCGCGGCGCTGCTGGTGGACGCCGCGCGGCTGGCGGCGCTGTGCGCCGAGGTGGTGGCCCGCGCCGGGCTCACCCGGGTGGACGAGCGCTTCTTCACGTTCCCGCCCTGGCAGGGCCAGCCCGGGGGCGTCACCGGCGCGGTGCTGCTGGCCGAATCGCACCTCGCCCTGCATACCTGGCCGGAGCGGGCCGGCGTCACGCTCGATGTCTATGTGTGCAACTTCTCCACCGACAACTCGGCCAAGGCCGAGCAGCTGATGGAGTCGCTGGTGGCGGCCTTCTCGCCACGCCGCCGGGTGACCAACCGGCTGCTGCGTGGTCCGGCCCAGACCCCCGAGGCCGATCAGCACGGCGAGGGCGCGCCGGGCACCGATGACGAGCTGCTGCTCGAATCGCTCAATGCCGAGGCGGTCTATGGTCTGCGTGCGCAGCGTCGGCTCGAGAGCCTGCACTCGGCCCACCAGCGCATCGAGGTCTTCCAGACCCGCCAGTTCGGTCGGCTGTTCCGGCTGGATGGCGCCTTCATGACCTCCGAGGGCGACGAGTTCTTCTATCACGAGCCGATCGTGCACGGCGCGGCCATCGCCCACCCCCGCCCCCGCACCGCGCTGATCGTGGGCGGCGGCGATGGCGGCAGCAGCGAGGAGATGCTCAAGCACCCCGACATCACCCGCGTGGTGATGGCCGAGCTCGATGCCGAGGTGATCCGCATCGCCCGCGCCCATCTGCCGGGAGTGCATCGCGGCGCCTTCGACGACCCGCGCCTGGAGGTGGTGGTCGGCGACGGCTTCGCCTACACCCGCGACACCGCCGAGCGCTTCGACCTGATCGTGCTCGACCTCACCGACCCCGACACGCCGGCAGCGCCGCTCTACACCCGCGAGTTCTTCCGCGCCGCGCAGCGCGTGCTCGCCCCCGGCGGCGCCATCAGCCTGCACCTGGGCTCGCCGGTGTACCAGCCGCAGCGGGTGCGCCGGCTGCTGGCCGACCTCGCCGCGGTGTTCCGCGTGGTGCGGCCGATGGGCGTGTTCGTGCCGCTCTACGGCGCCTACTGGGGCCTGGCCTGCGCCTCCGACAGCCTCGACCCCTGCGCCCTCGATGCCGCCGAGGTGGCGCGCCGCCTGGCGCAGCGGCGCATTGGCGATCTGCGCCTGTACAACCCCGAGATGCACGGCGCGCTCTTCGCCCTGCCCAACTTCTATCGCGAGCTGCTGCCGGCGGGCTGAGCCCGCCGCGCGCCCGTGTCGCCATGACCCCGCGCCTGCTGGTCGACGGTCTGCGCGAACCCGGCCAGGACATCATCCTCGACGAGGCGCAGGCCCACCACGCCCTGCGCGTGCTGCGCCTGCGCGCCGGCGACCCGGTGCAGGCCTTCGATGGACACGGCGCGCGCTGGGCCGCGCAACTCGTCAGCGCCGGCCGCGATCAGGCGGTGGTGCGGCTGCTCGCGCCCGAGCCGGCGCTGCCCGAGAGCCCGCTCGCGCTCAGCCTGGTGCAGTGCCTGAGCAGCGCCGAGCACATGGACTTCACCATCGAGAAGGCGGTGGAGCTGGGCGTGAGCCTGATCCGGCCGGTGAGCTCGGCGCGCTCGGTGGTGCGGCTCGATGCCGAGCGCGCGGCCCGGCGGCTGGCCCACTGGCAGCGCCTGGTGGTGGCCGCGTGCCGGCAGTGCGGGCGCGACCGCCTGCCCATCGTCACCGAACCGCAGCCCCTGGCGCAGTGGCTGGCCGGGCGCACGCGCGCCACCCCGGGCTGGGTGCTCACCCCCGAGGCGCCGGCCAGCCTGGCGGCCGACGCCGCCGCGCTGCGGCCGGCCCAGGCCGAGCTGCTGATCGGCCCGGAATCGGGCCTGAGCGAGGCGGAAGTGGCTGCCGCCATGGCCGCCGGCCTGCGCCCCGCCAGCCTGGGGCCGCGGGTGCTGCGCACCGAGACGGCCGGGCTGGCCGCGGTGGTGGTGCTGCAGTCGGTACTGGGTGACCTCGGCCCGGCTCAGCCGCCCTTGCCGGCGCCCACCGAGTAGGCCACCCGCAGCCGCCGGTCACGCGCGGCGAGGTGCTCCGCGGCCTCCTGGAACACGCCGAGCAGGGCCTCGCGATCGGCCACCGCGGTGCGCGCCGGAAAGCCGGCAAGCACGCAGCACAGCCCGGCAGGCGGCACGGCGAGATCGGTCAGGCAGTCGAAGAGCGCGTCGAGGTTGCCGCCGAAATGGGTCGGGAAGCCCAGGCCCGCGGCGATGCGCGCGAGCATGGCTGCGCGATCGCCGGCCCCGGCAAGATCGGCCCGCAGCACGGTCTCGCCGGCCTGTTCGGCGCGCTGCGCCCAGGCGGCCAGACCGGCGGCGTCGAGGCGCCGCGGCGCGCCGGCGGAAGGGGCGAAGGGCTGGGTCATGGCAGGTGTCTCGCGGACGCTGGGTCGTTCAGGGGGCTCGGCCTACTCGCGGATGCGCTGGAAGCTGCGGTAGTGGTCGCCGGTGTACCAGTACTCGCCCGAGCGGCGCGGATCGCCGCCGGCCACGATGCGACGCGCGCCGCGGTCGCGCGAGCCGGGCGTGCGCACGGTGTATTCGGTGTAGTAGCCGCGCGACTGGCGTGGCAGCAGGCCCTCGCGGTTGCCGAAGACCGTGCCGTCCTTGTCGTAGGGGAACGGGCCGCCGGCGCGGATCAGGGCAAGCGTGGTGCGGGCCTCGGGCGGCAGTTCGGCCACGGCGATGCTGGCGCCCGCTGCGGCCGCGACGCCGCCGGTGGCCGCGCTCTCGCGGGCCAGCGCGGCTGACGTGAGGCCGCCCAGCGCGAGCCCCCCGAGGGCGAGGCCGCCCAGCACGAGCCACAGCAGCAGACCCGCGGCCCAGCCGCGGACGGCGCCCCGCGAATCAGCGTTCGGCATTGGCGTCGATCACCGTCCAGGCGGTCATGTTCACGATGCGCCGCACCGTGGCCGAGGGGGTGAGGATGTGCACCGGCCGGGCCGCGCCCAGCAGCACCGGGCCGATCGCGATGTTGTTGCCGGCGGTGGTCTTGAGCAGGTTGTAGGCGATGTTGGCCGCCTCGATGGTGGGCATCACCAGCAGGTTGGCCTCGCCGCTGAGCGTGGAGCGAGGCATGAGGCCATGGCGGTACTGGGCGTCGAGCGCGGCATCGCCGTGCATCTCGCCATCGACCTCGAGATGCGGCGCGCGCTCGCGCAGCAGGGCCAGGGTCTCGCGCATCATCACCGCGCTGGGACTCGACGAGGTGCCGAAGTTGGAGTGCGACAGCAGCGCCACCTTGGGCAGGATGCCGAAGCGCTGCAGTTCCTCGGCCGCCATCATGGTGATCTCGCAGAGCTGCTCGGCGGTGGGGGCGACGTTCACGTGGGTATCGACCAGCGTGAGCTGCCGGTTGGGCAGCATCAGCGTGTTCATGGCCGCGTACACCGTGGCGCCGGGCCGGCGTCCGATCACCTGATCCACGTAGTGCAGGTGCAGCGCGTGGGTGCCGAAGGTGCCGCAGATCAGGCCATCGGCCAGCCCCTTGCGCACCAGCATCGACCCGATCAGGGTGAGGCGCCGGCGCATCTCGATCTTGGCGTACTGCGCGGTGACGCCCTTGCGCTCGGCAAGCTGCCAGTACTCGGTCCAGAACTCGCGGTAGCGGTCATCGAGATCGGGGTTGATCACCTCCACGTCCACGCCGGGCTTCATGCGCA
>JBIKWU010000082.1:0-14653 GCA_044356115.1 Burkholderiaceae bacterium | reverse complement strand
GCGCGCGCCGGCATCGTGCTGGCCTTCGTGCAGGGCCGCTGGCTGAGCTATGCCAAGAGCGGCTTCCGTCGCTGGCCACCATCTGAGCGCTGGCCGTCTGCTCCACGCGGCGCTGCGCGCGCAGCACGATGCGTCCGTCTTCACCGACCACCGCCGTGGTCGCCTGCAGCAGGCCGGCGTTGCGCACGAGTTGACCGTGCAGCCCGATGCGCCGCGCCACCACCTCGCCGAGGTTGATGGCTGCCGACTCGGGCGCGGACACTTCCCAGGACACCTCGGGCGCCTGCGGATTGACCAGGGTCACCCGGTGACCCGCGGCCAGCAGCACCTGACCTTCGGGCGAGTGGATGATGCCGCTGTTCTCGACCTGCGGCGCCACCAGATAGACCAGCCCGCCCGAGGCCGTGCGAATGCTGCCTTCGTTGCGGATCGCGCCTGCGGCGCGATTCTCGGCGGCGGTGCCGCCGAAGGTCATGCGGCCGGCCGCGAAGTCTTCATTGCTCAGCTTCAGGGTGGAAACCACCAGCGCGCCCACATCCACCTGTGCGCCGCGGCCGAAGGCCACGCCACTGGGGTTGATGAGGAACACCCGCCCGTTGGACTCGAGCCGGCCGAGGATCTCGCTGGGCGCGCCGGACACCACCCGGTTGAGCACCTGGCTGGCCGCGCTGGGCTGGATGAAACGCGTGGTCTCGCCCGCGCCGATGTTGAACTGGTTCCAGTGGATCACCGCGCCATGGCTCGTGGTGACACTCAGCGTGGCGCCGTTCTGCTGGAGGGTGGCGCTGCCCTGGATCACCTGAGCGCCGGTGGGATTGGCCCAGGCGGGCGCGCCGATGGCCGCGATGGCGCCCGCCAGCAGCCCCAGCCGCCAGGTGCGAGGCCCTCCCCGCAGCTCTGCCCCGCTGGCAGGACGAGTCAGTCTTGCACGGACAGGTCTGGCCCCACGCTCAGAAGCCATAGCTCATGGCCATGTGCAGGAAGACGTCGCCGGGAACGGAGAGGCCGTCGCCTTGGACGACCCAGCCGCTGTCCAGGCGCAGGGAAACGCGCTGGTGCCATGACAGTCGGATCCCGCCGCCAAGGCTCGAGAGCAGATGGCGCTCCTTCTCGCCTGGCAGGGCATTGTTGCGCTGCACCGCCGCCACATCGGAGAAGAGTTGCCAGCCGAAGACCGTGCCAGCCGCGTCCTGCAGGGACCGGACCGGCGACTGGAACTCCAGCGAGAACCGTTGCCCGCGATCGCCGGCCGCAACACGGCTGCTGAAGCCGCGTACCGACCCATCACCGCCAATGGCAAACTGCTCGGCCGGCACCAGGGCGTCGCGCGTCCACTGGCCGCTCCAGGAGGCCAGCAGGGTGCTGGTACGCACCGACACGCTGCCCCCGAGATTCCAGCGGGTGATGCCGTAGTAGGGATTGGCGCCGGCGCGCAGGCCGGGCTCCTGGAAGACGGCCGCATCGCTTCGGCCGCTGCCCGGCAGGTTCCGGTTGTAGCTCGCCAGTCCGAACACCGACCAGCGCTCCTCGCGCCGGCTGGCGCTGTAGCTGAGCGAGAGCGGGCGCAGGGTGACGCTGGGAATGAGGCTGGGCCCATCGCTGGCGGTGGCCACACGGCTGTTGACCTGCTTGATGTCGAGCCCGAACGCGAATCGGGGATCCCACGCGCCCAACCGCGGCAGCAGGCGGGTGGCGCGCAGACTGAGGGTATTGCCGCTGCTCGACATGAAGTAGTCGCCGGCAGCGGTTCTGAACGTGCCCGAATCGACATTGGAGTGCAACAGGCTGCCATCGAGCAGCCATCTGAGCCGATAAACGGGCACTCTCAACCCGACAGACGCGATCTGGACCTTGTGTTCGCGCCCCGGCGCGGTGATGGCCTGGGCGGTGCCCACGACGTCGCGATCGAACAGATTGTGGTGCTGAACTGCCGCACCGACCCGCCACTGCCCGGTGCTGGGCGAGCCGGTATTGTCGAGGGTGACCTGTCCGGCTATCGGCGGCAGATCGCGCGTCCGCAGGGCGGCGCTGAGCGCACCGTCATCCTCGGTGCGAAAGGTCACCTGCATGTAGCGGCCGGGATTCTCGTTGGCCAGACGCAGTTCGTCGCCGATCTGGACATCCGATGGCGTGGCGCCCTCGCGCAAGGAAGGTACCGCCCGCCGCTGGTTGGCCAGCCCGCGGTGCCGGGCCCCCTCGAGCGCGACCTTGCCCAGCTTGAGTTCCTCCACCTGCAGACGAACCAGGCCGCCCTCGATGGTCTGCTCCGGCAGCAGGACACGCACCGCGGTGATGCCGGCGCGGGCATACACCTCGCGCACCGCCTCCTGGGCGAGTTCGATATCCGAGAACCGCCGGCCCTCGCCCGTGAAAGGCGCTACCGCGGCCTGCAGGGCGGGCAGCGGCACGAGGGTGGCGCCCTCGACCTGATAGCGGGCAATCCGAAAGCGCGGCTCGACCGGCGCACCAGCGGCCGCCGGCGGGCTCGCCGCGGGCTGGGCGAACACCATGGACGGCCCGATAAGGCTCAGCGCCACGAGCCATACGGCCAGCGATACGGCCAGCGCGGCCCCGGAACATCCGGCGGGAAAGGCAAGCGCCGTCCACGCGCCCGCCGCTTTCGCGGCCGGCACTCTGCCGGCATCATGGCCGGTGATGACATTCGGCATTGCCAAGAAGTTGACTCCACGGGGCGTGGCGCTGTTCGCTTCCAGCGCGACCACGCTGCTGGTGACACTGCTGATGACCTGGTTCATCGCCCAGGGACTCACGCCACCAGTGTTGCAAAGGCTCGACCTTTTCATTCACGACAATTGGGTGCGATCCACCCTGCATTTCGCGGGCACGCCCAGGGTCACGCTGCTCGCGCTGGACGAGGCAAGCCTGCAGAAGATCGGCCAGTGGCCGTGGCCGCGCGACCGCATCGCGCAGGTGGTGCAGGCCGTCATCGACCAGCACGGCGCGCGGGCGATCGCCTTCGACATGGTGTTCGCCGAGCCCGACCGCAGTGACGCCGATCGCATCCGCGAGCGACTGGCCCGCACGCCCGGCGCGCAGGGCTCGGCCCTGGGCGCGCAGATGCAGGACCTGCTGGTCGAGCTCGACCGGGATGCGGCCCTGGCCCGCGTGCTCGAGGGCCGGCCGGTGGTGCTCGGCCACTACTTCACCAACGACGCCAGCCAGCGCGTGGGCGCCCTGCCCGACCCGTGGCTGCCGGCGGACATCGCCCACCAGTCCGGCGTGTTTCCGCCGCGCGGCGACGGCTACGGCGCCAACCTCGCATCGCTGGTGCAGGCCGCCGGCCGGGCCGGCCACATGAACCCGTCGGTGGACGCCGACGGCGTCACCCGACGCCTTCCCCTGCTGATCGAGAACGAGGGCATGCTCTACCCCTCGCTGATGCTGGCCGCGCTCACCATCGTGGCGGGTGACCAGGCGCAGGTGGACTTCGGCCAGGCCACCACCCTGCGCGGGCAACCGGTCACCGAGACCATCACGCTGGGGCCCTACCGATTGCCCATCGATGGTCAGGCGCGCTCGATGCTGCCCTTCTTCGGCGGGCGCGGCAGCGTGCCCACGGTGTCGGTGCTCGACATGCTCGAAGGCCGCATGCCATCCGAGTTGATGCGCGGCCGGATCGTGGTCTTCGGTCCTACCGCGCCAGGCCTGCGAGACAGCCGCGCCACCCCGGTGGACACCAATCAGCCCGGCACCGAGCTGCACGTGTCATGGCTGCAAGGCGCCCTGGACGCGCAACTGCCCAGCCGGCCGCACTACACCGACGCCGCCGTGCTCACGCTGGTGTGGTGTGTGGCGCTGGGCATGCTGGCCGGCGCCTGGCGACTGCGCCCGGCGCGCTTCGTGGCCACCGCGGCGGCGCTGGCGCTCGGGGTCTGGTCACTGGGCTGGTGGCTGTGGCGACAGGATCGGCTGGTGCTGCCGGTGGCGCTGCCCCTGGTGCAGATCGCGGTGCTCTTCGTGGCGCTGGGCGCCCTGGGTTATCTGCTCGAACTGCGTGGCCGCAGCGCGATCAACCGGCTGTTCGGACAGTACGTTCCGCCCGAGCTGGTCAACGAGATGAACGAGGATCCCGAGAGCTACAGCATGTCCGGACGGGCGGTCGAGCTCACCGTGATGTTCGCCGACGTGCGCGGCTTCACCACCATCTCCGAGAAGCTCGAGCCCACCGCGCTGGGCGAGCTGATGAACACCCTGCTCACCGATCTGTCGCGGGTGATCCGCGCCGACCACCTCGGCACCATTGACAAGTACATCGGCGATTGCGTGATGGCCTTCTGGGGCGCGCCCGTCGCCCGACCCGACCATGCGGCAGCCGGGGTGGCGGCGGCCATCGACATGCAGCGGTCGCTGGCGCTGCTGGTGCCCCGACTGACGCTGCCGCCGGGCGCCACCATCGCGATCGGCATCGGCCTGAACACCGGCCGGGCCGTGGTGGGCAACATGGGATCGGCCTATCGCATGGCCTACACGGTGATGGGCGACACCGTGAACACCGCCTCGCGCCTGGAGGGCCTGACCAAGGCCTACGGCGCGCAGATCGTGGCCGGCGACGCTGTGCGCCTGGCCGCCCCCGAGCAGTTCCTCTGGCGCAGGCTCGACCTGGTCCGGGTCAAGGGCCGGGACACGCCGCTCGCCATCCATGAGCCGCTGTGCCGGGTGGAAGACGCCACGCCAGCGCAACGCGACATGGTGCGCCGGCACGAGGCAGCGCTGGCCCGCTGCCTGGGCAGGGACTTCAGCGGCGCGCTGGCCGACTGGCAGGCGCTGCAGCGCGACGCCGATCCGGCCCTGCACAGCGAACTGCACGCGGTATGGATCGCCCGCTGCGAGCATTACCTGAGCACACCCCCGCCCGCTGACTGGGACGGGGTGCACACCTTCGAGACCAAGTAGGGCGGCAGCCCGGCCTGCGCTAGATGTCGAGCTGCTCGGGCTTGAGGAAGCGCTCGCCGTATTGCCGCGGCACGCCACTGGCGACGAACACCGCGTAGAGGTCGGGATCGATGTGCCCGTTGTCGCGGAAGCGCTCCATGATGGCGAGCGCCTGCGACAGCTTCATCGAGGGCTTGTAGGGCCGATCGGCCGCGGTCAGCGCCTCGAAGATGTCGGCGATGCCCATGATGCGGGCCTGCACGCTCATCTGCTCGCGGGTGAGTCCCCGCGGATAGCCCTTGCCGTCCATGCGCTCATGATGGCCACCCGCATACTCGGGCACATTGGCGAGATGCCTGGGCCAGGGCAGTTGCTCGAGCATGTGGATGGTGGACACGATGTGGTGGTTGATCACCTCGCGCTCCTTGGCGGTGAGCGTGCCCGCCCGGATGCTGAGGTTCTCGATCTCGTCGGCCGACAGGAAGGGGCGACGCTCGCCGGCCGGATCTGTCCAGGGATAGCGATCGCTGATCGCGCGGATGCGGTCCACCGAGGCGTCATCGAGGCCCTCGCCACCGTGGTTCACGCGGCGCAGGAACTCCCTGTCGGACCGGATCTGCGCCCGCACCCGGGCCAGCTCGGCCTGCGCGGGCTCGGCCGGCTGCCCGGCGGCGATTGCCTGCAGGGCCGCGATCTGCGCATCGCGCTCGATCACCTCGAAGCGGGTGTCGAGAAGTTCGATGCGGTCGAAGATGGTCTGCAGCTTGGTGGCCTTGTCCACGACGTGAACCGGCGTGGTGACCTTGCCGCAGTCATGCAGCAGCGCGGCGATGCGCAGCTCGTAGCGGTCCTTGTCGGAGAGCTCGAAGTCGGCGAAAGGCCCGTCGGTGGTCTGGTTGACCGCCTCGGCGAGCAACATGGTGAGCTCGGGCACCCGCTCGCAGTGGCCTCCGGTGTAAGCGGATTTCTCGTCGATGGCATCGTCGATCAGCTTGACGAAACCCTCGAACAGGTTCTCCAGCTGCAGCATCAGGCGCCGGTTGGTGAGGGCCACGGCGGCCTGCGAGGCGAGCGACTCGGCCAGCCGCTGGTCGGCCGTGGAGAACGGATGCACCTGACCCGAGGCCGGGTCGGTGGCGTTGATCAGCTGCAGCACGCCGATGATGGTGGACTCATGATCGCGCAGCGGCACCGTGAGGAAGGAACGCGACCGGTAGCCGGTGGCGCGATCAAAGCGCATGGTGCCGGAGAAGTCGAAGTTCTCGTCGGTGTAGGCGTCGGCGATGTTGGCCGTGGCGCCCGAGATGACCACGTGAGCCGCCACCATGTGGTCGTTGGGACTGCCGTCGTCCATGTAGAGGGGCAGATCGGTGAACTGCGAGGGCAGCGGCGCCGAGGAGGTGCCACCGAACGCGATGCCCATCGACAGGGACCGCACGATGCGAAATTGCAGGTGCCGCCGGTCTTCGGACACCGTGTAGAGCGTGCCCCCGTCGGCATGGGTGATCGACATGGCCGCCTGCAGGATCTTCTCCAGGAGCCGGTCGAGGTTGCGCTCGCCCGAGAGCGATGCGCCAACGTCGTTGAGCTGCTCCAGGCGTCCGAAGAGGTTGTCCTGCGAATCCATCTCGGGGTTCTCGGGTAGGGCGCCGACACCAGCGGCGGCTTGGACTGCCTTTTCACGCTAACCCAGTGATCCGTGTCTGGCAAGACACAAACAGGTGCCCGCGCCGCAGTCGGAGACTGGCGGAACGGCGGCGCTCTCATGCCACCATTTCGGTGCGTTCGCCAGTCCGCAGCGCGACCGCGCCCAACCTCTGCCGCGCCTCCTGGAGACTCCATGTCCGCCGATCCCGCCCCGGGCAAGCCCACCGTGCTGATCCGCAACGCCCGCTGCGTGGCCACCATGGATGACACGCTGGGCGAGCTGCGCGATACCTCCATCCTGGTGCGCGGCAACCTGATCGAGGCGCTTGCTCCGGCCGATGCGCTGGCAGCGCAGGCCGATGTCGTGATCGACGCCAGCCGCCACCTGGTGGTGCCCGGCATGGTCAACACCCATCACCACATGTTCCAGTGCCTCACCCGCGCGGTGCCGGCGGCCCAGGATGCCGAGCTGTTCGCCTGGCTGCGCCAGCTCTACCCGATCTGGGCCAACCTCACGCCCGAGATGGTGCATACCGCCACGCAGCTGGCCATGGCCGAGCTCCTGCTGAGCGGCTGCACCACCAGCAGCGATCACCTCTACCTCTACCCGCGCAGCCGTCAGGGCAAGGTCAGCCTCGAGGACAGCATCCGCGCCGCGCAGGAGATCGGCATGCGCTTCGTGGCCTCGCGCGGCAGCGTGAGCATGGGCGAAAGCGCGGGCGGCCTCGCCCCGGACCGCCTCATCGAGAACGAGGCCGAGGTGCTGGCCGAGTGCCAGCGCCTGATCGAGACCTGGCATGACCCCAGCCACGGCGCGATGCTGCGGATCGCGGTGGCGCCCTGCTCGCCCTTCACGGTCACCCCGGCGCTGATGCGCGAGTCGGCTGCGCTGGCGCGGTCCTATCGGGGGCGTTTCGGGGCCAACGGGGTGCGTCTGCACACCCACCTCGCCGAGAACGACCACGACGTGGCGTTCAGCCTGGAGACCTTCGGCCGCAGCCCGATCGACTACATGAGCGATGTCGACTGGCTGGGCGATGATGTCTGGCATGCCCACTGCGTGAAGCTCGACGATGACGGGATCTCGCGCTTTGCAGCGACTCGCACCGGCGTCGCCCACTGCCCGTGCAGCAACATGCGGCTGGCCAGCGGCATCGCGCCCATCCGCCGCATGCTCGATGCCGGCGTGCCGGTGGGGCTGGGGGTGGACGGCAGCGCCAGCAACGACGCCGGGCACATGGTCAACGAGGCCCGCCAGGCCATGCTCCTGGCGCGGGTGGGCCGCGCGATGCGTCCCCCGGAAATGCGCGACGGCCGCCGGTTCTTCGGCTGCGACCTCGGCCCCGCCGAGATGACCGCGCGCGACGCGCTGCGGGTGGCCACCCGCGGCGGCGCCCAGGTGCTCGGACGCGACGACATCGGTCGGATCGCGCCCGGCCAGTGCGCCGATCTCGCCCTGTTCCGCCTGGACACCCTCGAGATGGCGGGCGGCGCGGTGCACGACCCGGTGGCGGCGCTGCTGCTGTGCGCCAGCCCGCGCGCCGACCAGGTGCTGGTCAACGGCCGTCGGGTGGTGATCGACGGCGAGCTCGCCACGGTGGAGGCCGGGCCGCTGGTCGAGCGGCACAACCGGCTCGCGCGCGAGCTGGTCCTGGCCCCCCGCTGAGCCCGGCAGACCCACCCCGATCACATCTCGGTCGCCACCAGCATGCGCTATCAGCAAGCCATCGGCACGCGGGTCTACCGCTTCGAGAACCTCGCCCAGCTGCTCGCGCGCGCCTCGCCGGCGCGCTCCGGCGACCATCTCGCCGGCGTGGCCGCCGAGAGCGCCGAGGAACGCATGGCGGCGCGGCTGTGCCTGGCCGACGTGCCGCTCGCGCGCTTCCTCCAGGAAGCGCTGATCCCCTATGAAGACGATGAAGTCACCCGCCTGATCCTCGATGGCCATGATCGCGAGGCCTTCGCGCCGGTGGCCGCGCTCACCGTGGGCGGCCTGCGCGACTGGCTGCTGAGCGATCAGGCCGATACCGCCGCGCTCACCCGACTGCAGCGCGGCATCACGCCCGAGATGGCGGCCGCGGTGAGCAAGCTGATGCGCAATCAGGACCTGATCCAGGTGGCCGCGCGCTGCCGGGTGGTCACGGCCTTTCGCAACACCATCGGCCTGCCCGGACGACTCGCGGTGCGCCTGCAGCCCAACCACCCCACCGATGACCTGCGCGGCGTCGCGGCCTCCATCGTCGATGGCCTGCTCTATGGCGCGGGCGACGCGGTGATCGGGGTGAACCCGGTGGGCGACAACCTCGGCGAGCTGGCTGCGCTGGTGCACGCGCTCGACGACTTGATCGGCCGGCTGCAGGCGCCGACCCAGTCCTGCGTGCTCACCCATGTCACCAACACCCTGGCGCTGATCGAGCGAGGCGCGCCGGTGGACCTGGTGTTCCAGTCAGTGGCCGGCACCGAGAAGGCCAACCGGGGCTTCGGGATCAATCTGGCGCTGCTGCGCGAGGCGCGCGAGGCCGCGCTGTCGCTGCGCCGGGGCACGGTGGGCGAGCACGTGATGTACTTCGAGACCGGCCAGGGCAGTGCACTCTCGGCCGACGCGCATCACGGCCTCGATCAGCAGACCTGCGAGGCCCGCGCCTATGCCGTGGCGCGCGAGTTCTCGCCGCTGCTCACCAACACCGTGGTGGGCTTCATCGGCCCGGAGTATCTCTACGACGGCAAGCAGATCATCCGTGCCGGGCTGGAGGACCACTTCTGCGGCAAGCTCATGGGCGTGCCTCTGGGCTGCGATGTCTGCTACACCAACCACGCCGAGGCCGACCAGGACGATGTCGACACCCTGCTCACGCTGCTGGGCACGGCAGGACTCACCTTCATCATGGGCGTGCCCGGCGCCGACGACATCATGCTCAACTACCAGAGCACCTCCTTCCACGACGCGCTGTACCTGCGGCGGCTGCTCGGCCTGAAGCGCGCGCCCGAGTTCGAGGCCTGGCTGCAGGGCATGGGCATCACCGACGCGCAGGGCGATCTGCGGCCGGCCGACGCGAGCCACCCGGCGCTGGCGGCGCTGCGGCAACTCCCCATGCTGCGATGAGCGCATCGGACCGCACACCGGCGTCGCGAGCCAGCGCCCCCGCGGCCGCGCCCGACCCCTGGACCGAGCTGCGCGCCTTCACCCGCGCCCGCATCGCGCTGGGCCGCAGCGGCGCGAGCCTGCCCACCGATGAAGTGCTGCGCTTCGGCCTGGCCCACGCCCAGGCCCGCGATGCGGTGCACCGCGCGCTCGATGTCGAATCGCTCACGCAAGACCTCTCGGGCGACGGCATGCCCGCGATCCGCCAGGTGCGCAGCGCCGCCCCCGATCGGCACACCTATCTGCTGCGCCCCGATCTCGGCCGGCGCCTGCGGCCCGAGGACGCGGCCGCGCTGCGCGCCGACGCCGGCACCGCGGTGCCCGATCTGGTCTTCGTGCTGGCCGACGGCCTGTCGGCGCTCGCCGTGCAGCGCCACGCCGCCCCGCTGGTGCGGCAGGCCCTGGTCATGGCGCCGGAAGGCTGGGTGATCGGCCCGCTGGTGATCGCGCTGCAGGCTCGCGTCGCGCTGGGCGATGCGGTGGGCGAGGCACTCGGCGCGCGCTTCGTGGCGGTGCTGATCGGCGAGCGGCCGGGCCTGGGCTCGCCCGACAGCCTCGGGGTCTACCTCACCGCGCAGCCGCGCACAGGACGCATGGACGCCGAGCGCAACTGCCTGTCGAACATCCGCGCCGAGGGCCTGCCGATCGAGACCGCGGCGCGCAAGCTGTGGTGGCTCGCGCAGCGGGCGCGCCAGATCGGCGGCACCGGCACGCAGCTCAAGGACGAATCGGATCGCCTGCTGCCCTGAACGGGCGAAGGTCATCGGCGCTCATCTCGTGGGCGCGGCCGAAGCCGGCATTCAGGCTGATCCGCTGCAACGCAATCCGCCAGAACCCGAAGTCACCGAAGTCGGCATAGAGCGCCGCGCGAGGGTGCGCCGCCAGGAAGCGCTCGCGCGCCGCCACGCCCTGGGTGGAATCGCGGGCCAGCCTGTCGGCCGCGCCCTGCACGCTCAGCCGCGGGTGGGCCAGCGGATCGCCCGCGCCGGGCTCGCCGATCAGCACCGAGCAGCGCGGATCGGCCTGCAGGGCCGCGGTGTGCGCGGCCAGCGTCGAGACGAGGATGATCAGCCCGCCGTCATCATCCGCGACCAGCGCCACGCGACTGGCCGCGGGGTGGCCGCTGCCGGGCTCGATCACCGCCAGCGCCCCATGGCGTGCGGCGATGAGCAGGGCGCGGGCCTGATCGCGGGCCGCGTCATCGACCGGGCGCAGGGCGTCGGCGCGCTTCATGTCGGCAGCGCCGACGCGGGCGAGATGCGTCGCTCGAACTCGCGCAGCCGCTTGTACACCGAGATCAGATCGACGATGGTGGTCCAGCTGTTGACCAGGTACTGGAAGGAGCTCTGCACCCGGTCGAAGGCCCGCACGATCTGCTGCATGAGGCCCAGCGTGATCGCGCCCCCGATCAGGGTGGGGCCGAGCGCCACATAGGGCACCAGCACGGCGAACTGCAGGTACGACCACTTGGCCACGTCGAAGTAGAGGTAGTGGAAGAAGAGCCGGAAGTAGTTGCGCCGAACATCGTCGAACAAGCCGCGCAGCGTGGCCGGCGCGGCACGATCCGGATGGTCTTCGCCGTAGACCAGTTCCTTGCGGTAGGCCGCCTCCACCCGCTGGTTGTGAAACTCCAGCCCGGGCAGGCGGATGCCGATCAGCGCCATGAGCACCGTGCCGGCCAGCGCGAAGGCGATGGCCACCCACACCAGCGAATGCTCGACCCGGCCCAGCCAGGGCAGCTCGGTGACATTGGCGGACAGCGCCCAGAGGATGGGCAGGAAGGCCACCAGCGTCAGGACGCTGTCCATGAAGCTCACCCCCAGTCTTTCCATCAGACGCGCAAAGCGCATGGTGTCTTCCTGGACACGCTGCGAGGCGCCCTCGATGCCGCGCACCCGCTCCCAGTGGGCCACGTAGAAATCGTTCATCGCCTGCCGCCAGCGGAACACGTAGTGCTTGACCAGGAAGTCAAGCAGCACCGAGATCAGCACGTAAACCCCGGCCAGCTTGCCGAAGCTGGCGATGAAGCCCCAGTAGGCATCGAGCGCGACGCTGCCCGGGGTGGCCAGCGCCTTCTGGACCAGGTTGTAGAACTCGCCGAACCACTCGTTGATGCGGACATCGAGCTCGACCTTGTACCAGGTGCCGAACAGGATCACGGCCGAGCCGAGGATCGACCAGGCGAACCAGCGCCTGCTGAGAAAGAAGCTGCGGAACACGAACGCTCAGCTCAGGCCGTGCCCATCCAGAGGTCCTGCAGGTTCTCGAAACCCCACTTCTCGGGCAGTTCGCGCGAGACGATGCGGTCAGGGCAGTCAGGCGACGCCAGGTCGAGCACGTAGCGGTGCACCGGCATGCCGGTGGTGGTGGAGTAGAACACCTTCACCCGCGGCTTGATGAGACTGCGCGGGTTCTGGTCCACCACCACGCCCATCTTGCCGGACTCGAGCTTGACCAGGGTGCCCACCGGATAGATGCCGATGCAGCGCACGAAGGACTGGAAGAGATCGGGGTCGAACGAACCCTTCCACTGCGACATGCGCTGGATGGAGGCGGAAGGGTCCCAGGCCTGCTTGTAGGCGCGGGTGGAGGTGATGGCGTCGTACACGTCGCAGATCGCGCCCATGCGCGCCATGCGGGTGATCTGCTCGCCGGACAGGCCCTTGGGATAGCCGCTGCCGTCGATCTTCTCGTGGTGGTGCAGGCAGACATCGAGCGGGATCTCGCCCAGGCCCTTGCATTCGCTGAGCATGGCAAAACCCTGCTCGGGATGCTTGCGCACCACCGAGAACTCCTGGTCGGTGAGCGATCCCGGCTTGTTCAGGATGTCGAGCGGGATGGCCATCTTGCCGATGTCGTGCAGCATGCCGGCCACGCCCGCCTGCCGGGTTTCCTCCTCGCTCAGGCCGATCTGGCGGGCGAGCGCCACCATCAGCGCGCACACCGACACCGAGTGCATGAAGGTGTAGTCGTCCTTGGTCTTGAGCCGGGCGAGGCTCACCAGCGCCACCGAGTTGCGCTGCACCGAGGCCGAGACCTCCTCGACGAAGGGCAGCACCTGGTCGACCTCCATGGCCTTGCCCATGCGCACCTCGGTGAACAGGGTGGTGACCTCACCGCGCATGCGGCCGACCAGCTGGGCGGCCTTTTGCACCTCCACCTCGAGTTCGACCCGCTGTTCGCGTGCCGGCTTGCGGGTTTCCACGGCGCGGGGCGCAGGCGATGCCGGCGGCGGAGGCGCTGCGGCGGGCTGCGCCGGCAGGGCGCCGCCGATCACGCGGCTCTTGCTCTCATCGATCCAGAGATGCTTGACGCCCGAATCGAGGATGCCGGCCACCGTGGCCTGATCCTCGACCAGGAACTTGGTGCGCCAGAACGGATGGTTGAACCATGAGCTGTCGAAGGACTGGACGAACATGCCCGGCCTGAGATCGGCGCTCGGAATTTTCTTCAGCATGACCCCCGCATTTCACCCGCGCACCCGCGCATGGGTCAAAGCTGCGGTGATGAAGCCCCGGCAATCGCCGATGGGTGGTCGGCCGCCGGGGTGCAGACGGCAGCTTCGCCGGAAACGGCCCGCCGCGTTCCAGCGAGCCGGCGCCACATCGGCAAGCGCATCGGCGGAGGGCTAAGATGCCCGACCGTCGACCAGGCCCGCCAAGGCCCCGACCCACCCCAACTCTCACGGAGACAGGCGATGGATGGCGCGAATACCCGCTCGCGGGCCACCCCGGAGCAGATGCGCGAGCGCATCGGCAGCGACTTCGGCACCTCGGACTGGATGCTGCTCGATCAGGCGCGCATCTCCGCCTTTGCCACGCTTACCGAGGACGAGTACTTCATCCACACCGACCCGGAACGTGCCGCGCGGGAAACCCCCTATGGCGGCACCATCGCCCACGGTTTCCTCACCCTGTCGATGCTGGCCCAGATGGGCTACCAGGTCTGCCCCGCCATCGAGGGCACCAAATCCGGCGTGAACTACGGTTTCAACCGGCTGCGCTTCGTGGCGCCGGTCAAGGCCGGCTCGCGGGTGCGCGGTCGCTTCCGTCTGAAGGACTTCGAGGCGAAACCCGGCGATCGCTGGAACGCCACCTGGGATGTGACCATCGAGATCGAGGGCGGCGGCAAGCCCGCCATCGCCGCGGAGTGGCTCAACGCCGGCTTCTTCTGAGCCAGCCACCGCCGGGCAGACCCGGCCCGCGGCTGGCGCGGGCCCGCGGGCCCGGTTCGGGCTCAGGCCAGTGGTCGGCGGGTTTCAGCCACCACCCAGGCGGCGTAGGCCGGCAAGGCCATGGCAGGGCGAACCGCGATGATCTCGGGCACCTCGTGGGGGTGCAGCGACGTCAGGCGCGCGGCCATCTCGGGGAAGCGCGAGGCCGCGGTCTTGATGACCAGGCCCACCTCGGTGGCGCTGACCACCTCGCCGCGCCAGCGATACACCGACTGCATCGGCCCGGTGATGTTCACGCAGGCAGCCAGCCCTTCGCTGACCAGCGCCTGGGCGATGACCCGGGCGCAGGCCTCGTCAGGCGCGTTGGCATGCACCAGCAGCAGGCCGTCGGGGCGGCCGATCTCCACCGGTACAGGGCGGGGCAGCGGCGCGCTCACGCTCATTTGACCGGAAACTTGCCGGCCTGCTCCCCCCAGAGCGCACGCAGGCGGGCATCCCGCCCGCACGCGGTGCGGTAGTACTCATAGCGCACCGGGTTGCGACGGTAGTACTCCTGGTGATAGTCCTCGGCCACGTAGAACGGGGCCGCCGGCAGCACCGGCGTGACCACCGGGTCCTTGAAGGGCCGGCTCTTCTCGAGCGCAGCCAGCGAGGCGCGCGCGATGCGCAGTTGCTCCTCGTCGAGCGCGAAGATCGCGGTGCGGTAGGGGGAGCCGACATCGCAGAACTGGCGGTCACGCACCGTGGGATCGATGGTGCGCCAGAAGTACTCCACCAGCTGCGCATAGCTCACGCGG
>JBIKWU010000285.1:0-4947 GCA_044356115.1 Burkholderiaceae bacterium | reverse complement strand
GGGTCGTGCTCGCGCAGGCGGCGCAGGAAGCCGTGCGGGTCAGCGACCGCCTCGGGGCTGAGCAGGTTGTCGGGTGGGCTCATGCGTGGCGTCCTCCGGGTGCTGATGCGGTGGGCGCGCGGCCCTTCAGGGCACCAGGGTCAGGAACAGGAAGGCCGCGAAGATCACCAGGTGGATGGCGCCCTGCAGCATGTTAGTCCGCCCCGTGGCCAGCGTGATGGAGCCCACCACGAAGGTGAGGGCCAGCAGCGCGATGTCCTTGTCATCGATGCCCAGCGTGAGCGGCAGGCCCAGCCACACCGAGGCCGCGGCCACCACCGGCACGGTGAGCCCGATGCTGGCCATGGCCGAGCCGATGGCCAGGTTCAGGCTGGTCTGCAGGCGGTCGGCGCGCGCCGCGCGCAGCGCCGCCCAGGTCTCGGGCAACAGCACGATCATCGCGATGAGGATGCCCACCACCGCCTGTGGCGCCTCCCAGTGGGCGACCAGCCGCTCGAGGGTGGGCGAGAGCAGCTTTGCCAGGCCCACCACCGCCACCAGCGCCAGCACCAGCAGCCCGGCGCTGGCCCAGGTGGCGCCCGGCGTGGGTGGCGGCGCATGCACCGATTCATCGGCTGGCGCGCTGGCAGGCAGGAAGTAGTCGCGATGACGCACCGTCTGGATGAACACGAAGATCGCCCACAGCGCGAGCGAGGAAAGCGCGACGAACACCAGCTGCGAGTTGGTGTAGGTGGCTCCGGGCGAGCTGGTGGTGAAGGTGGGGATGATGAGCACCAGGGCCGAGAGCGCCGCGAGCGCGGCCAGGCCCGAGCCCGTGCCCTCGATGCGGAAGCTCTGCTCGCGGTGGCGGATGCCGCCCACCAGAATGCACACCCCGACCACGCCGTTGCAGATGATCATCACCGCCGAATAAACCGTGTCACGGGGGACGGCCGCGCTGCTGGCGCCGCCGGCGAGCATGATGGAGAGCACCAGCGCCGCCTCGATGACCGTGACCGCCAGGGCGAGCACCAGGGTGCCCAGGGGCTCGCCCACCCGGTGGGCGATGACCTCGGCGTGGTGGACCGAGGCGACCACCGCGCCCAGCAGGGCGGGCACGCAGGCGAGCAGCACCCAGGTGTTGCCGGGCATGAGCACGCCGCCGGCCAGCACGCCCAGCGCGGCCAGGGGCAGGAGGATGAAAGGGATCATGGCGGCATTATGCGTCGGGGGCGAGCCCGTCGCCGGCGAGGATGACCTCGGCGGCGCTCGCCAGGTCGTCATCGAGAGCGCGGCGGGCGGCCCGGGCATCACGACGCTCGAGCGCCGCCACCAGCCGCTCATGGTGCGTGGCCGAGGGGGCCTCGGCGATGCGCCGCGAGCCGCTGCGCAGGTCAAGGTTGATGACCGGGCCCACCTGCAGCCAAAGCGCCTCGATCAGTTCGATCAGCACCCGGTTGCCGCAGCCCGCGTAGATGGTGAAGTGCAAGGCCTGGTTCATGCGGATGAGCTCGGCGATGTCGGGCTTGCGGCGTCGGATCTCGGCGCCGAAGGCATCGCTCAGGCGCCGTGCCTCGGCGAGAGCCGCGGCGTCCATGCGCCGGGCCGCCAGCGCCACCGCGCTGCCCTCGAGCAGCGTGCGGGTGGCGAGCATCTCCTGGAAGCGGGCGCGACTCATCTGCGGCACCCGCGCCGCGCGGTTGGGCAGGATCTCGAGCGCCCGTTCGGCCGCCAGTCGCCGGATGGCCTCGCGCACCGGCATGTGGCTGGTGCCCAGCGAACGCGCCACCGCATCGAGGGTGAGCCGCTCGCCGGGGCTGAACTGGCCGGCAATCAGGCGCTCGCGCAGGTGCCGGTAGACGCCCTGCGACATCGACTCATGGGCAAGCGGGCGGGCCGGGTCTGACAGGCTTGACATGGCAGGGTGGGGCGGTGAGCACAAGGCGCACAAAGCGGGCGGTTGCTGCCGTGCCGGCGGCTTGACGCGTTTTTCCCATGATGCCATTCTTGATCAAAGATCAAAAGAACGCGTCGTGCCAGAGCGCGTCCCGCACACCGTCCACCCCAGGAGACCCCGCATGAAACCCCAGCAACCCGCCAGCACCGGGCAGGCCTCGCCCGCTCGCCGCCAGATCATCACCACCGGCGCTGCCGCCGGCGCCGCCGCCGCCATCGGCGGGTTTCCGGCCATCATCCATGCCCAGTCGGACAAGATCCGCATCGGCCATCTCACGCCCCAGACCGGCTTCCTGGGCACGGTGGGCGAGTACGCGGTGCTCGGCGTGAAGATGGCGGTCGAGGAAATCAACAAGTCGGGCGGCCTGCTCGGGCGCGAGATCGAGCTGCTCTCCGAAGACTCGGTCAACCCGGCCACCGCCTCCAGCAAGGCGCAGCGCCAGCTCGAGCGCGACGGCGCCATCCTGCTCTTCGGCGAGATCTCCTCGGCCTCGTGCATGGCCATCTCGCAGGTGGCGGCGCGCAATCGCAAGATCTTCATCAACACCGGCGGCAACTCCGACGAGATCCGCGGCAAGAGCTGCAACCGCTACATGTTCCATGTGGAGGCGGCCAACACCATGTACGTGAACGCGGTGGCCACCGCGCTCATGCGCAACAACATGGTCTCGGGCAAGCGCTGGTTCAGCCTCACCGCCGACTACGCCTTCGGCCATGACCTGCTGCGGGTGGGCAAGCGCTTCCTGACCGCCAACAAGGGTGACCTGGTCGAGAACGTGCTGGTGGCCACCGACGCCACCGACTTCAGCCCCTTCCTGCTCAAGATCCGCCAGGCGCGCCCCGACGTGGTCGTGTCCAACCTGGCCGGCCTGCAGGTGGCCAACTTCATCAAGCAGTACGCCGAATTCGGCCTGCCCTACCCGCTGGTGGGCTTCGACATGGCCCCGGCCATGGCCTGGGCCGCCGGCGTCGACAACTTCGCCGGCACCTGGCCGGTGCGCTGGCACCCTGATGTGGCCAGCCCCTCGGCCAGGGCCTTCGTCAGTGCCTTCACCGCGCGCCATGGCAAGCCGCCCGAGGACCAGGCCGCGGCCGAGTACTTCACGCTCAAGCTGCTGGTGCAGTCGATGAACGAGATCAAGTCCACCGACGCCGAGAAGCTGATCGCGCACCTCGAGAAGGAGCCCCAGTTCGACATCCTGAAGGGCCGCAAGGGCTACTTCCGGGCCTGGGACCACCAGCTCATGCAGGAGATGTACACCATGACGCCCAAGCCCAAGGGCCGGGCGACCAACAAGTGGGACTTCATGCAGCTCAGCGCCCCGCTGCCGGGCGACAACAACAAGCTCGAGACCCTCGCGCCCACCCGCGAGGAAAACGACTGCAAGATGGCCTGAACGGGTCGGCCCGGGCCTGAGCGCCCGGGCGCCTGATTCCGCAGCAGCCGGCGCCGCGCGTGCCGGCTGCCTCTCGTCCGCGCGGGCGGACGTCTTCGCGTGCAAGTCATGGCTGCCATCTTTCTGCTGGAGCAGGTGATCAACGGGCTGCTGGTCGGCGGGTACTACCTGCTGATCGCGCTCGGCCTGTCGATGATCTTCAGCCTGGGCGGTGTCGTGAACCTCGCCCACGGCGCCTTCTATGCGCTGGGCGCTTACTTCGCGGTCGAGATCGCCAAGCTCGCCGGCTTCGGCGGCGCGCTGATCGCCTCGCCGGTGCTGGTGGGCCTGCTCGGCATCCTGTTCGAGCGCTACCTGCTGCGCCGCTTCTACACCGCCGACCCCATTGTCGGGCTGCTGCTCACCTTCGGCCTGTCGATGGTCGTGGAGCAGCTCATCCGCATGATCTGGGGCGCGGCGCCGCTGGCTGCCTCGATGCCGCCGGCGCTGCGCGGCAACATCGTGGTGGGTGACTTCCTCTACTCCCGGTATCGCCTGATCATCCTTGGCGTGGTGGTGGCCGCGCTGGTCGCGATCTGGCTGCTGCTCAACCGCACCGCCTTCGGCCTGGTGGTGCGTGCCGGCGTGCAGAAGCCCGACATGGTCGCGGCCCTGGGCATCCGCCTGCAGCCCTACATGACCGGCATCGTCGTGATCGGCGTGGGGCTGGCCGCGCTCGCCGGCGTGCTGTTCTCGCCCATCGCCGGCGTGCACCCGGCCATGGGCTCCGAGATCATGACCGCGGCCTTCGTGGTGGTGGTCATCGGCGGCCTGGGCAGCTTCTGGGGCGTGGTGCTGGCGGCGGTGCTGGTGGGCGTGGTGCGTGGCATCACCATCCATTTCTTCCCGCCGGCCGGCGAGGCCTCCATGTACGTGCTGATGATCCTCGTGCTGCTCTTCCGCCCGCGCGGGCTGCTGGGCGAGCGCATCGAGCGCTTCGATTGAGACCGCGATGAATTCGTCATCCCCCCTTCGGCCGCTGGTGCAGGCGAGCGCGGCGCTGCTGATCGCGCCCTTCGTGCTGCAGGCCATCGGCCTGACCCTCACCTCGTCCACCGACCTGGTCATCTACGCGATGGCCGCCATGGGCCTGAATCTGCTGGTCGGGTTCACCGGGCTCACCTCCTTCGGGCACGGCGCCTGGTTCGGCATCGGCGCGTATGCGGCTGCGCTGGCGCAGCTGAACTGGTTCAAGGGCAGCTTCGTGGTGCCGCTGCTGTTCGCGGTGGGCTTCGTGGCGCTGCTGGCCACGGCCTTCGGCTTTCTCATCCTGCGCCGGCGCGGGGTCTACTTCTCGCTGCTCACGCTGGCGCTGTCGGCGCTCACCTTCACGGTGTCGTTCCGCTGGACCGCGCTCACCGGCGGCGAATCGGGCCTGGGCGGCATCGTGCGCCCGGCGATCGGCCCGGTGAATCTCGATGACCCGCTGGTGTTCCTGGTGCTGGTCAGCGCCATCGGCCTGGCCGCGGTGTTCCTGCTCAACCGGCTGCTGCGCTCGCCGGTGGGCCATGCGCTGGTGGCCATCCGCGAGAACGAGCAGCGGGCCACCTTCCAGGGCTACGACACCAACCGCTAC
>JBIKWU010000284.1:0-4980 GCA_044356115.1 Burkholderiaceae bacterium | reverse complement strand
GATCATGGCCTGCCGGTGCGCCTGATCGACAGCGCGCCGCAGGCCGGCGGCCGGGCGCGCGGGCTCAGCCTGGCGCTGGCCGGCCGCACGGTGCATCTGGACAACGGCCAGCATCTGCTGGTGGGCGCCTACCGCGACAGCCTGGCGCTGGCGCGACGCGTCGGCATGGCGAGCGATGCCTTGCGCCGCCTGCCCATGCGCCTGGTGGCGACCGACGGTCTGCGCCTGTCGGCCCCGCCGCTGCCGGCGCCGCTGCATCTCGCTGCCGGCCTGCTTGGCGCCAGCGGTC
Organism: Burkholderiaceae bacterium; assembly: GCA_044356115.1. GTDB lineage: Bacteria > Pseudomonadota > Gammaproteobacteria > Burkholderiales > Burkholderiaceae_E > Quisquiliibacterium. Next base: position 4,691 of record JBIKWU010000284.1, on the reverse strand, counting down.
TGGGCTGGCCGGAGCGCTGGGCGCTGCTGCGCTGCCTGGGCGGCCTGCGTCTGCGTGGCTGGCCGGCGCCACCGCCGCAGACCACCGTGGCGCAGTGGCTCGCGGCGCAACGCCAGCCCGAGACCCTGTGCCGCCGCTTCTGGGTGCCGCTGTGCGTGGCGATGCTGAACACGCCCGCGCCCCAGGCCTGCGCCGCGACCTTCGTGCAGGTGCTGCGCGACACGCTCGGCGCGCCGCGCGCCGACAGCGACTTCCTGCTCGCCGTGCGCAGCCTCGACGAGGTACTGCCGGCCCCGGCGATCGCGCATCTGCGGGCAGGCGGCGCGCAGGTCTGCCTGCGCACCACGGCGCGCGCGCTGCGCGCGCTGCCCGACGAGGCGGGCTGGTCGGTGGACACGGGTGAGGCGGCATTGCCGGCCAGCGGCGTCATCCTGGCGATCCCGGCACCGGCCCAGGCACGGCTGGTGGCCGGCCTGCCCGGCGCGCCGGCCGAGGCGCTCGCCCGCCGTCTGGCCGACATCGCGCACGAGCCGATCGCCACGCTCTATCTGGCCTGGCCGGCCGGCCTGTGCCCGCCCCTGCCCGAGCTGTGCATGCTCACCGAAGACCCGGCGCGCGAAGCCCATGGCCAGTGGCTCTTCGACCGTGGCGAGCAGCAGGAGCTGCGTGTGGCGGCAGTGGTGGTCAGCGCCGCCGCCGAGGCGAGCCGCTCGCGCGAGGCGCTGATCGCCGGCATCGTGGCTCAGCTGCGGGCCCAGCTCGCGCTGCCCGCGCCGCTGGACACCCGACTGGTGGTGGAGCGACGCGCCACCCTGCGCTGCACGCCGGACCGGCCGCGCGTGCACGCCGATCGGGTGGACGCCCTGGCCCTGCCCTGGCCTGGCCTGTGGCTGGCCGGCGAGCAGGCCTGGCCGGACTATCCCGGGACGCTGGAGGCCGCGGTGCGCAGCGGCCTGGCCGCCGCCGACAAGGCGGCCCGCCACGCGGGCACGGGCAAGGGCTGAGCCCTAAGCGCCGAGCCTGTCTCAGCCCTCGGCCTCGCCCCGCGGGGGCAGCGCCCAGTGCGGGTACAGGCGCGCGACCATCTCGCCGCGCCGGTCCCAGGCGGTGCAGCCATCGAGAAAGCCGGTGGACTCGCCATCGACCCGCACCGGCTGGTCGGTGCCGTCATCCACCGGCCAGCCCGACAATGTCTGGAAGGCGACGGTAGCCATCGGAAAGAGCAGCTCGCGCACATGCGTGCAACCGCGCACGCCACCCACGCAGGCCTGCACCGCCTTGCGCCAGCCCGGCCCCACCCGCTGGCCCACCAGCCCCTGGAAGGCCGGCGGCGCGCCGAGGCACACCTCATAGGGATGCTGGTTCATGGACACCTCGATCGCCCGGACCACCATGGCGGTATCGATGGTCAGCCGCACGCTCATGTCGTGCACCGGGCTGCCGATCTCGCGCCGGCCGCGCTCGGGCTCGCGGTAGGCATAGGCCTTGGTGTCGACGATGCTGGCCTCGATGTCCCAGAGGCCGTCGTCGCGCAGCCAGCCTTCGCAGACGATGCGGCGGGTGTGCATGGGGCGCCGGGGCGCCGGAGCGGACAGAGCCATGAGTGTCATTCCTCCCAGGCGGCCTGCAGGGCCGCGTCGATGCGATCGAGTCCGACCACGCTCAGCCCCTCGATGGGCTTGCGCGGCAGGTTGGCGCGGGGCACCAGGGCCCGCGAAAAGCCGAGCTTGGCGGCCTCGCGCAGCCGCTCCTGGCCGCGCGGCGCGGGGCGGATCTCGCCGGTGAGACCGACCTCGCCGAACACCGCGAGCCCGCGCGGCAGCGGCCGCCCCTTGAGCGAGGAGCTCACCGCGAGCATCACCGCGAGATCAGCCGCCGGCTCGCCGATGCGCACGCCGCCCACCGCGTTGACGAACACGTCCTGGTCGTAGAGCGCGATGCCGGCATGGCGGTGCAGCACCGCCAGCAGCAGGGCGAGACGGTTGTGCTCGAGGCCGACCGACAGGCGCCGTGGATTGGGCACATGGGCGGTGTCGACCAGCGCCTGGATCTCGACCAGCAGCGGTCGGGTGCCTTCCTGGGTGACCAGCACGCAAGCGCCGGCCACCGGCTGCTCGTGCTGGGACAGGAACAGCGCCGAGGGATTGGACACGCCGCGCAGGCCGCGATCGGTCATGGCGAACACGCCGAGTTCGTTGACCGCGCCGAAGCGGTTCTTGAAGGCCCGCACCAGCCGGTAGGAGGAGTGGGTATCGCCCTCGAAGTAGAGCACGCTGTCGACCATGTGCTCGAGCACGCGCGGCCCGGCCAGGGTGCCCTCCTTGGTGACATGACCGATCATCACGATCGCGCAGCCCAGGTGCTTGGACAGCCGGGTGAGTTGCGCCGCGCACTCGCGCACCTGCGACACCGAGCCCGGCGCGGCGGTGAGTTGCTCCGAGTACAGCGTCTGGATGGAGTCGATCACCACCACGGCCGGCCGGTCGGCCTCGAGCACCGGCACGATGCGCTCGAGCGCGATCTCGGCCAGCAGCGGCATGCGTTCGGCGGCCAGGCCCAGGCGCCGTGCCCGCATCGCCACCTGGCTGGCCGACTCCTCGCCCGAGACATACAGCACGGGATGCGCCGCGCAGAGATGGGCGAGTGCCTGCAGCAGCAACGTGGACTTGCCGATGCCGGGATCGCCGCCGATCAGCACCACCGAGCCCGCCACCAGGCCGCCGCCCAGGACCCGGTCGAACTCCTCGCTGCCGGTGGGCAGCCGATCGATGGTCTCGGCCGCCACCGCGCCGAGCTCGCGCACGCCGCTGGCCGGAGCAAGGCCGGCAAAGCGGTTGCGGGCCGCCGGCCGCTCGTCGATCACCGATTCCTGGAGGGTGTTCCATTCACCGCAGTGCGGGCATTGGCCCGACCATTTGGGCGCGGTGCCGCCGCAGGCCGAGCAGACGTGATGGGTTCGGGTCTTGGCCATTGCGGTCAGTCCTGGATGACGCGCGCCACCCGCGGCGCGATCGCGCACAGCAGCTCGTACCCGATGGTGCCGGCGTGGGCAGCCACCTCATCGACCGGGACCTGCTCGCCCCAGAGCTCCACCGGATCACCGGGCCGGGCCGTGGCCACAGGGCCGAGGTCAACCGTGAGCATGTCCATCGAGACCCGGCCGACCACCCGCGTGCGTACTCCGGCGACCGCCACCGGCGTGCCGGTGGGCGCGTGGCGCGGATAGCCATCGGCATAGCCGGCAGCCACCACCCCGATGCGCATGGCCGAGGGAGCGACGAAGCCGCCGCCGTAGCCCACGGCATCACCGGGCGCGAGCGGCTGCACCGCGATCAGACGGCTCTCGAAGTGCATGGCCGCGCGCAGACCGAGCGAGGCTGCCGGGCGATCGGCAAAGGGCGAGGCGCCGTAGAGCATGATCCCTGGCCGCACCCAGCCGCGACGCGCGGCGGGCACCTCGAAGAGGGCCGCCGAATTGGCCAGCGACACGCCGATGGCGGGGTCAGGCAGCGCGGCGAGGAACCGCGCCAGGGGTGCCTCGGTGCCGCCGCGCTGATCGGCGTTCGCGAAATGGGTCATGGCATGCACCCGCCCGACGCCCGGCCGCGCGCGCAGCGCGGCGATCAGCTCGGGCAGCGCCGCGGGTGCAAAGCCCAGCCGGTTCATGCCGGTGTTGAGCTTGACGAAGACCTCCAGCCCGGCCCCGGGCGGCAGTTGCGCCAGCCAGACGAGTTGCTCGGGCTGGTGGATCACCAGCGACAGATTCAGCCGCGCGGCCTGCGCGACATCGTCGGCCGAGAAGGCGCCCTCGAGCAGGAGCAGGGGCCCTTGCCAGCCGGCATGCCGCAGCGCGAGCGCGCGATCGAACTCGACCAGCGCGAGGCCGTCGGCCTGGGCGAAACCAGCCAGCGCGGCCGTCAGGCCGTGACCGTAAGCGTCGGCCTTGACCACCGCCCACACCGGACAGCCGGGGGCCAGCGCGCGCGCCCGGGCGAGGTTGTGGCGCATGGCGGCGGGCAGGATCCGGACGCGGGCAGGACGGCTCATGTAAGGGTGGGGACGCTACCACAGCCCAACGGGCACATGTCCCGCGTGCCGGCAGGCCCGCGTCCGGGAGTGGCAATCCCTTCATGGTATAACCGCCGCGCCCGCTACCGCGGCCGACTTCCGGGATCTCATGAAACGCGGCTTCTACACGATCATGGCGGCGCAGTTCTTCTCGTCGCTCGCCGATAACGCGCTCCTGATCGCCGCGATCGCCTTGCTGGTCGAGCTGCACGCGCCCGACTGGATGAAGCCGCTGCTCAAGCTGTTCTTCACCATCTCGTACGTGCTGCTCGCGCCGTTCGTGGGCGCATTTGCCGATTCCATGGCCAAGGGCCGGGTGATGTTCGTCACGAACACCATCAAGGTGCTCGGCTGCATCATGATGTTCTTCGCGATCCACCCGCTGCTCGCCTACGCGGTGGTGGGCTTCGGGGCAGCGGCGTATTCGCCGGCCAAATACGGCATCCTCACCGAACTGCTTCCGCCCGAGAAACTCGTGGCCGCCAACGGCTGGATCGAGGGCACCACCGTGGGGTCGATCATCCTGGGCACGGTGCTCGGCGGGGCGCTGATCAGCCCGGCGGTCTCGAGCGTGCTGCTCGGCGCGGATCTGCCGGGCTTCGACACCGGGGTGGACACGCCGG
>JBIKWU010000067.1:0-16748 GCA_044356115.1 Burkholderiaceae bacterium | reverse complement strand
CGCGTCGCGCTCGAGCGCGTCGACGGCGCAGGCCACCGCCAGGTAGGTCTTGCCGGTGCCGGCCGGACCGATGCCGAAGGTGATGTCGTGCGACAGGATGTGCCGCAGGTACTCGCGCTGGCGGGGCGTGCGGCCCTGCAGGTCGGCGCGGCGGGTATGCAGCACCGGCGTGTCCGGCTCGTCGGGTGTCGCGGTGGCCGGCGCGATGGCGGTGTCGGCGCGGGCGCCGGCCCGCAGTTCGACCAGGCCGAGCTGGATCTCGTCGATCGACAGCGCGCGCTGCGCCAGATCATGGAAGTGCTCGAGCGCGGCCCGCGCGGCGCGCGCCGAGGCCGGCGCGCCCTCGATGAGGAACAGCTCGCCGCGCCGCTGGATGCGGGTGTCGAAGGCCTCGGCGATCTGGCGCAGGTGGGCATCGAGCGGCCCGCAGAGATTGGCCAGCCGCTGGGTGTCGGACTCGGACGGGCGGTATTCCAGCGCCTTGCCGCGCGCGCCCGCGGTGCCGCTCATGCCGGCAGTCGCGCGGCGTCGCCGCGCAGGGAATGGGGCAGGGCGGCAACGATGTCGAGGTCGATGAACTGGCCGATCAGCCGGGGGTTGCCCGGGAAGTTGACCACGCGGTTGTTGGCGGTGCGTCCGGAAAGCTCGCTGGCATCCTTGCGGGCATGGCCTTCCACCAGCACCCGCTGGCGGGTGCCGACCATGGCCTGGCTGATCGCGCGGGCGTTGGCCTCGATGCGCGCCTGCAGGGTCTGCAGCCGCTGCAGCTTGACCTGCGCCGGGGTGTCATCGGCAAGATCGGCCGCCGGCGTGCCCGGGCGCGGGCTGTAGATGAACGAGAACGAGGCATCGAAGCCCACCTCGTCGATCAGGGCCAGGGTACGGGCGAAATCGTCGTCGGTCTCGCCGGGAAAGCCGACGATGAAGTCGGTGCTGATCGAGACCTGCGGGCGCGCGGCCCGCAGCCGGCGGATGATCGACTTGTACTCGAGCGCGGTGTAGCCGCGCTTCATGGCCGCGAGAATGCGGTCGGAGCCTGACTGCACCGGCAGATGGACGTGGTCGGCCAGCGCGCCGATCCGGCCGTGGGCCTCGATCAGTCGGGGCGAGAATTCGCGCGGGTGCGAGGTGGTGTAGCGGATGCGTCCGATGCCCGGCACGCCGGCCACGCAATCGAGCAGCAGCGCGAAGTCGGCGGGCTCGCCGTCGTCCATCAGGCCGCGCCAGGCATTCACGTTCTGGCCGAGCAGGGTCACCTCGCGCACGCCCTGCGCGGCCAGGCTGGCCACCTCCACCAGGACGTCGTCGAGCGGGCGCGAGACCTCCTCGCCGCGGGTGTAGGGCACCACGCAGAAACTGCAGTACTTGCTGCAGCCTTCCATGATGGACACGAAGGCGCTCGCCCCTTCCACGCGCGGCGGCGGCAGGTGGTCGAACTTCTCGATCTCGGGGAAGCTGATGTCAACCTGCGGCTGGCCGGAGCGGCGACGGGCCTCGATCAGCGCCGGCAGCCGGTGCAGGGTCTGCGGGCCGAAGACCACGTCCACGTACGGGGCGCGCGCGACGATGGCCGCGCCCTCCTGGCTGGCCACGCAGCCGCCCACGCCCACGATCAGCCCGGGGCGCTCGCGCTTGAGCGCGCGCACCCGGCCCAGGTCGGAGAACACCTTTTCCTCGGCCTTCTCGCGCACCGAGCAGGTGTTGAACAGGATGATGTCGGCCTGCTCGGGATCATCGGTGGGCTCGAGCGGCTCCTGTTCGCCGAGCACGTCGGCCATGCGGGCCGAGTCGTACTCGTTCATCTGGCAACCGAAGGTCTTGATGTAGAGCTTGCGCGTCATGGCGGGGCCGCGGCCCGGAGGGATTCGGATGCGCCGCAGTATATCGGGCGGGCCGCGCGTGCCTGCCGCCGGCCTGCGGGCCGGCTCGGGTGCAGGCCGGCCCGGTTCAGGCCGGCCCGGCGCCAGGGCAACCCGGCCTCAGGCCGATGCGATCGGCGCGAAGTGCGGCACGCGCTGGCCGGCGGCCTCGGCCACCCGGGCGCTGACCCGCTGGCCGATGGCCAGGCCGGCAACGCCGTGGCCCATCAGGCGGGCACCCTCGTCGAGATCGACCAGCACCAGGGTGTAGGGCACCAGCGCTCTCCAGGCATCGGCCGGTGCGCGGCGCACCTCGGTGACCGCCACCACCGTGCCGGTGCCGGCGCAGTCGTGCCAGCGCAGGTCGGTGCTGCCGCAGCCGGGGCAGGCGTGGCGGGCGAGGCGCTGGGCCAGTCCGCAGCCCGCGCAACGCTGGTAGCGCAGCACGCCGGCGGCCAGACCCTCGGCATAGGGGCGCGACAGGCGGGAGACGTTCATGCGCGTGCCTCGAGCACCAGGCTGACGTGGGCCGAGAGCACGCCGCCGTCGGCGTGGAGCAGGCAGCGTCGGCGCGGCGAGATCTGGCGGGCGCCGGCGCGCCGGGCCAGTTGTCGCCAGGCCTCGGCGATGTGCGCCATGCCCCCGGCGGCACCGGAGTGGCCAAAGGAGAGCAGGCCGCCGTGGGTGTTCAGGGGCAGCGCGCCCTCGGCGCCGAAGACGCCCTCGCGGGCCCGCTGCGCGCTGGCGCCGCGCGGGCACAGGCCGATCTCCTCGAGCAGGATGGCCAGGGTGATCGTGAAGGAGTCGTAGATGGCGAGCAGGTCGAGATCGGCCAGCCCCACGCCGGCCTGCCCGAGCGCGCGCCGCGCCGAGGCCGCCGCGCCGAGGTCGTCGAGCTGATCGACCGCGCTGAGGTGCTGATGGTGGTGCGCCTGCCCGGCGCCGGTGATCGCCACCGGCACGCCATCGCCGCGCCCCGGGTCGGCGCTGACCACCAGCGCCACCGCGCCATCGGAGATCGGGCAGCAGTCGAGCAGCTTCAGGGGCGAGGCGATCGGCTTGGAGGCGAGCACGTCGGCCACGCTGATCGGCGCGGTGAGCTGCGCATCGGGATGGCTGGCCGCATGGCGGCGCATCAGCACCGCGAACTCGGCGAGATCGGGCTCGGTGAGCCCCCAGCGGTGCATGTACTGCGAGGCGAGCAGCGCGTAGTAGGCCGGCACCGAGCCGCCATTGGGCACCTCGAAGTCGGCATCACCGACCTGGGCCAGGGTCTGGATCGCGTCGTCGCGCGTCTGGCCGCTGGCGCGGTTCTCGCCGGCCACCACCAGCACCCGGCGCACGCGACCGGCGCGAACCAGATCGCTGGCGAGCATGACCATGCCCGCACCGGTGGCGCCACCCATCTGCATGCCATGGGCATAGGCGGGCCGGATGCCAAGACGCTCGCTCACCAGGCTGGCGAGCATCAGGTGCGGCAGGGTGGTGGCGTAGCCGCAGAGCACGGCATCGATCTCGCCACGGGCGAGGCCGGCCTCGCGCAGCGCGCCGTCGGCGGCCTGGGCCATGAGGTCGATCGCGCCCAGGCCCTCGTGGCGACCGAAGCGGGTGTTGCCGGCGCCGGCGATGTAGGCAGCGTTCAGGAGATGCTCCGCGCGCGTGTGCCGCCTGGCAGGCGCGCGCTCACAGGCTGCTCTGGCGAAGGTAGGTGCGGCAGGCCGCGGCCTCGCGCAGCAATGCGTCGGAGAGCGCGGCCTCGCGTCCACTGATGCGTTCGCTCAGCGCGGCGATGCTGATGGCCGCGCTGGGCCGGCCGTCTTCGGAGAGGATGGGCACCGCGATGCCGCCCATGCGCGGCACCACCACGTCGAGCAGCATCACGTAGCCGCGGCGTCGGGCTTCGTCGATGGAACGGCGCAGCAGCGCCGGGCTGAGCAGGGGGTAGTTCACCAGCCGATCGGCGATGAAGGGCATCAGGGCGTCGATCTCTTCGTCGGGAAGCCAGGCCAGCAGCGCGAGACTGCCGGCCCCCACGCCAAGCGGACGCCGGCTGCCCACCTCGAGGTAGTTGGCACGAATGGCGAAGCTGCCCTGGTGCACGTCGACGGCGACCGACTCGGCGCCGCGGGGTACCGACAGGATGGCGGTGTCCTCGAAGGTGCGCACCAGCTGGATGAGACTGGGCCTGACCTTGGCGCGCGGGTCGCTGCGCGACATGGCGGCCGCCCCCAGGGCGAAGATCTCGGGGCCCAGGCTGTAGCGCTTGTTCTCGGGGTCACGGTTGACGAAGCCATGCCGCGTGAGCACATCGAGCAGGCGCAGGGTGGTCGCCTTGTCCTGCCCGGCGGCATGCGCGATGTCGGTCAACCGGGCATTGCGGGCGTCGGACATGGCCCGCAGGATCAGGCAGGCTTTCTGCACCGACGAGGGTGCACCGCCGCCTTCGGGACCGCTGGATCGGACACCCCTGGGCATGGTTGGAATGACTGTGCGTGAACGGGAATGCGGCCGATCCTAGGTTTGGGGCCATGGAGCGTCAAGCGAGCTGGACAGCGCCTCATTTCATTCGCCGAACTCACCATGTCGAACGCCCCGATCACTCGGAAAGCGGGCCTTGGGAGGCGGTCGAAGCTGCCTGGATCGAGACGCGTGCGGACGGTCGGGTGGCGTCGGCTGAAACCCGCTCCTGGTCATCGTCAGCGCCGTCGCGCGCCGCCCCGGGGGCTTGCGCATCGCTGCCGGTCACCGCGTCGGGCGCGTCGGCGACGAGCGCAGAGGGTGTCGGTTCATCCGCGCTCGCCGCCGACCGTGGCGGGCCGCTGTCTGCCGGAGCCGATGGCCCTCGGCCCCGACGCGGGTGTGCGTCGGGGCGCGAGACGGCGAGACGCCGCCACCGGCTCATCGCGGCTTGACATCCACGTAGGCATCCTTCTCGAGGTCCCAGCGATGGGTCTTCAGGAAGGCGGCGGTCTCGCGCCGCATTTCCGCGCGCGAGAGCTTGGAGATGTCGCGTGGCGGGCCCGAGATCGGCTCCCAGCGGCTGTACTCCTCGTTCCAGCGGTTGCCCTTCATGAAGCTGTTGCGCGCGGCGCGGATCTCCTCGCGTGACTTCACACCCTCAGGCGGGTGAAAGCCGGGCTTGAGCACCCAGTTGCCGGCTTCCTCGTCCCACATGTGGGTCCGGATGAATTCCTTCTGCTCGATGCGCACTTCGGCGCGGGTCTTGGGGGCGGGCTGGGCGTCGCTGGTCTGGGCACCAACGGGGCCGATCAGCCCCAGGGTGCAGATCGCTGCCGCGATGACGCTGCGTCCCATCTTGCGCATGCTGTTTCTCCTTGGCGGGCACGGCGCCGACGGATTGCCGGCGCGCAGTCCATTGTCGGCAGGGGACGCCTGTGGGGTGATGAGCCGGGTCAACGATCCCGCTTGATGCGCGAGCGCTCGGGTATCGTTGCGCCTGCACCGTCACTCACCGTCGCCCCGGATGCGTCTCGAGGAAGCCCGCTGGATCGAACAGGCCCTGCACCGTCATGTGCTGGGCGCGGCGCCGTCGGGCGCGGCCGCGCTGGCCATCAACCTGGGCAGCGGGCCGCGCCGCATGCGCGAGGTGAACAAGCCTCATGTGCATCGCCAGACCATCCTGCCGTTGCTGCAGGCCGGCTGGCAGGTGGTGCACAGCGACCTCGAGGCGGCCGATGGGGTGGACATCGCGGGCGACCTGTTCGACCCCGCGCTGCAGGCCCGCCTGCGCGCCATGGCCCCGGGTCTGGTGATGTTCTGCAACGTGATCGAGCACCTGCCGCGCCGGTTGCTGGCGGGCCTGCCGGCCGCGCTCGATGCCCTGCTGCCGCCGGGCAGCCTCCTGCTGGTGGCCGCGCCGCACTCCTACCCCTATCACGCCGACCCGATCGACAACCTCTACCGGCCCTCACCCACGCAGATCGCGGCGCTGTTTCCGGCCTATCGCGTGGTGGCCGCCGAGATCGTCGACAGCGAGAGCTATGGCGCGGAGTTTCGCCGCGGCGGGCTGTCGCGCCAGGTGCGTCGCGTGCTGCGCCTGCTGGTGCCCTTCGTGCGCCCGCGCCGCTGGCTCTCGCACGCGCACCGCATGACCTGGATGGCGCGTCCGTACCGGCATTCGCTGGTGCTGCTGCACAAGCCGCCTGCCTGAGCGGATCCGTCGTTGCGCGGTTGCGCACGCGCACCTGCACGCGAGCGCATGGCGCGAGGCACGCCGCGAGGAGTTCGCGCGGGCCACACCAAGAAAAAGCCCGCGGGACCGGGGTTCCGCGGGCTTGTTCGTTGTTGGTGGCGCATCAGGGACTCGAACCCCGGACCTGCGGATTATGATTCCGTCGCTCTAACCAACTGAGCTAATGCGCCGAAGGGACCGGAGTCTATCGGAGCGGTATCCGGCTTGTCAAAGTGACGGCGGCTGCGCGTCCGCGGGAAATCGCACCGTGAAGACCGCGCCCACGCCAGCGTGCGCGGCCGGTGTCTGCGCGCCGGGGACGGGCGGCTCGGCGCCCCCCACGCTCACCTGCGCGGCATGCTGGCGGGCAATCTCGCGCACGATGGCCAGGCCCAGGCCGCTGCCCTCGATGCCCGACCCGAGCACCCGATAGAAGCGCTCGAACACCATCTCGCGCTCGGCGAGCGCGATGCCCGGGCCGCTGTCCTCCACCTCGACCATGATGTCACCGCCGTCATGGCGCCGACGCACCGTCACGCGGCCGCCAGCGGGCGTGTAGCGCAGGGCGTTGTCGATCAGGTTGCCGAAGAGTTCGCGCAGCAGGATGGGGTGACCATGGATCGGGCTGGGCAGGTCATCCTCCTCCAGACCGAAGTCGATCCCGCGGTCGAGCGCGGCATCGGCCCAGCCGGTGACCACCTCGCGCAGCAGCGGCGCAAGATCGATCGGCTGCAGCCCCCCGGCCACCCCCTGGTTCTCGGTGCGGGCGAGCGCGAGCAACTGGCTGATCAGGTGCGCCGCGCGTTCGGACGAGATGGCCAGTTGTTCGAGACTGCGGCGCAACTGGGCAGGGTCGGTCTCGCGCAGCGCGAGCTCGGCCTGGGTGCGCAGGCCGGCGAGCGGTGTCTTCATCTGATGCGCCGCGTCGGCGATGAAGCGCTGCTGCGCGCCGACACGGTCATCGAGCCGCGTGAGCAGTTGGTTGAAGGCATCGACCAGCGGGGCGATCTCGGCCGGCACGCCGCTGCGGTCGATGGGGGAAAGGTCGTCGGGCCGCCGGTCGTGCAGTCGCCGTCGCACCCGCTGCAACGGGGAGAGCCCGCGTGACAGACCGAACCAGACCAGCCCCACGGCCAGGGGCAGGATGACGAACTGCGGGAAGATCACGCCCTTGATGATCTCGTTGGCGAGCCGGTCGCGGGCCTGCTCGGTCTCGGCCACCTGCACCAGGAGCGTGGGCGCGGCGCCCTCGGTTTCCTCCACCTGGACGTGGGAGTAGGCGATGCGCACCTCCTCGCCATTGAAGGTGTCGTTGCGCAGCTTGATCACGCCGATCTCGGGGAAGTCGTAGAGCGAGGGCGGCGGCAGATCGGCCTCGCCGCGCAGCATCTCGCCGTCGCTCGCGATGATCTGGAACCAGACATGCCCCTCGCCGTCGACCGGCAGCAGGCCGCGCAGTTGCTGCGCCTGCGGCAAAGGCCCGCCCTCCATGTAGGCGCGGGCCTGTTGTCCGAGCACCGTGGCGTGGTCGATCAGCGCGCGATCGAAGGGCGCGTCGGCCAGCGATCGCGCGACCACGAAGGTGACCGCCACCGACAGTGGCCACAGCAGCAGCAGTGGCGCGAGCATCCAGTCGAGGATCTCGCCGAAGAGCGAGCGCTGGCCGCTGGCGTCCAGCGGATCGGCGGGCATGGTGCCTGTCCGGGTGCCGATGGCATCGACCGGCACCCGCGACACGCCGCGCGGGGTCGATTCATGCGTGGCCAGCAGGTCCCGGAGCACCGACCCGGTATCCGAGGAGGGCCTGGCGCCGGCGGCAGGGCCCGGGTGCGCCTCGCCCGGCGGCAGCAGGTTCATCCGGCAGGCTTGCCGTCGGCGGGGCGCTCCAGACAGTAGCCCAGCCCGCGCACCGTGGCGATGCGCACGCCGCCGCCTTCGATCTTGCGGCGCAGCCGGTGCATGTAGACCTCGATCGCGTTGTGGCTGACCTCCTCGCCCCACTCGCAGAGGTGGCTCACGATCTGCTCCTTGCTGACCAGACGCCCGGTGCGCTGCAGGAGGATCTCCAGCAGCCCGACCTCGCGCGCCGAGAGCTCCAGGGGCTGCTCGTTCAGGAAGGCCATGCGACCGGTCTGGTCGTAGAGCAGCGCGCCGCAGCGCAGCTGCGAGCTGCTGGCGCCGGCGCGGCGACGGGCCAGCGCACGGACCCGGGCCTCGAGCTCGCTCAGCGCAAAGGGCTTGGCCATGTAGTCGTCCGCGCCGAGGTCGAGCCCCTGCACCCGCTGCGCCACCGAGTCGGCCGCGGTGAGGATCAGCACCGGCACTCCCTGGTTGCGGGCCCGCAGACGGCGCAGCACCTCGAGGCCGCTCATGATCGGCAGCCCGATGTCCAGGATGAGCAGGTCATAGTCATGCAGGGCCAGGGCGGCGTCGGCCTGGTTGCCGTCGGGCACGTGGTCGACGGCATTGCCCGACCCGCGCAGCGATCGGCACAGACCATCGGCGAGCACGGCGTCGTCTTCAGCCAGCAGGATTCGCATGTTTCCTCCGCGCAGGACTGGCTGCCGGCGGGCCCGGCCGGCGAGGGCGTTGCGGGGCGTGAGGAGTGTAGGAAGACGCCGCGCGGGCGGTCAATCTCTCCCGGTGCCACGAACGCGCCTGGCGACCGCCAGCCGAAGCGCATCGCGCGTGTCGCGGGCGGCCTGGCGGGCGGCGTCGGCGAAGTCCTCGCCGCTGCCCGCATAGAGGATGGCGCGCGAGGAGTTCACCATCATGCCAAGCCCGTCGGCGCGGCACCCGGCCATCACGGTGGCGTCGATGTCGCCGCCCTGCGCGCCGATGCCCGGCACCAGCAGCGGCATGTCGCCCACCAGCGCGCGCACGCGGCGCAGCTCGTCCGGCGCGGTGGCGCCGACCACCAGCCCGGTCTGGCCGTGCGGGTTCCAGCGCTGCGCGGCGAGGCGGGCCACGCGCTCGTAGAGCCGCTCGCCAGGCGCGACCTCCAGCGACTGGAGGTCGGCGCCGCCGCTGTTGGAGGTGCGGCACAGGAGGATCACGCCACGATCGGGCCATTGCAGCCAGGGCTCGATCGAGTCGGTGCCCATGTAGGGGCTGAGCGTGACCGCGTCGGCCCGGTAGCGCTCGAAGGCCTCGCGGGCATAGCGCTCTGCCGTGGAGCCGATGTCGCCGCGCTTGGCGTCGAGCACCACGGGGATGCCGGGATGCCGGCTGTGGATGTGGGTGATCAGGGCCTGCAACTGGTCTTCGGCCTGATGCGCGGCGAAGTAGGCGATCTGCGGCTTGAACGCGCAGACCAGGTCGGCGGTGGCGTCGACGATGGCGCGGCAGAAGGCGAGGATGCCGTCGGGGCGGGCCTGCAGCGCGAGGGGCAGGCGCGAAAGATCGGGGTCCAGCCCGACGCAGAGCAGCGAGTCCGAACCGCGCCAGGCGGCATTCAGCTTGTCGATGAAGGACACGGGGGGCTCCGCGCAGGCGTCAGGCGAAGGCATCGTCGGCCGGCGCGGCGCCCGCGCTGCGGGCCTGGGCGCGGGCCAGAATGCCCGGATAGTGACGCTGGAAGTCGCTGACGATCTGCGACAGCGGCAGGTCAGACCAGGTGCCGTGATCGGCCAGGTACTGCATGTGCCGGCGCCCGTGGGCGTCGTGCTCCTGGTAGAGCGCGTCTTCGCGGCCGTCGAACTCGGTGGGCTGCACGCCAAAGCGCGTGCACAGCTCGATGTTGAAGGCGGGCACCGCCTTGACCCAGCGCCCCTCGATGAACATCGCGGTGTAGCCGTGGTCGTAGAACACGTCGGTGCCCATGGTCTCGCGCAGCTTCTCGGTGTTCAGGTGGTTGACCACGTCGGCCAGCCCGATGGCCGAAGGAATGCCGGCGACCCGGGCGCAGGCCGCGAGCAGCCCGGCCTTGGGCACGCACCAGCCGCGCGCCGCGGCGATGACCGCGCTGGCCTCGTAGGCGGCAGGCTCGAACACCAGGCCATAGGGGTCGTAGCGGATGCGGTCGCGCACGGCATAGAAGAGTGCCACCGCGCGGGCGCGCTGGTCGCCAGCGCCGGCGATGGCGCTGGCCACGAAGGCCTGCACGGCGGGGTGCTGCGTGTCGAGGAACCGGGTGGGCTGGAGGTAGACCGAGAGGTCGGCGGCGGCGGGCGGCAGGTCGGGCAGGTGAACGATGGGCTGGGACAAAGGCGGTGCTCCAGTCAGGGATGCCGGCCCGATCGGGTCATCGGCCCGACATAATAAGGGGTTACCCAACCGGAGGAGACCCGTGATGATCCGTTCCCTCATGCGCGCCAGCGCACTGCTCGCGGTGGCGAGCAGCCTCGCCATGCCCCTGGCGGCCCAGGCCCAGTCCTATCCCACCAAGCCGATCTCGCTGGTCGTGCCCTTCGCGGCCGGCGGTCCCACCGACGTCCTGGCCCGCACCCTGGCCGTGAGCCTCACCCGGCAACTGGGGCAGTCGGTCGTGGTCGAGAACACCACCGGCGCCGGCGGCACCATCGGCGCCAACCGCGTGGCCAAGGCTGCGCCGGATGGCTACACGGTGTTCATTCACCACAACGGCATGGCCACGGCGGTGGGCCTGTACCGCAAGCTCGCCTACAACCCGCTGGAAGACTTCGAGTTCGTGGGCCAGGTGGCCGATGTGCCCATGACCCTGCTCGGGCGCAAGACCCTGCCGCCCAACAACCTGGCTGAACTCATCACCTACCTGCGGGCCAACCGCGACAAGGTCACGCTGGCCAACGCCGGCCTGGGCGCGGTCTCGCACCTGTGCGGCATGCTGTTCCAGAAGGCCATCGGCGTCGATCTGGTGACGGTGCCCTACAAGGGCACGGCGCCGGCCATGACCGACCTGCTCGGGGGCCAGGTGGACGTGCTCTGCGACCAGACCACCCAGACCCTGCCGCAGATCGCGGCTGGCACCGTCAAGCTCTACGGGGTGACCGCGCCCGCGCGCATCGGCTCGCTGCCCAACGTCCCCACGCTGGCCGAGAGCGGCCTCAAGGACTTCCAGGTGGTGGTCTGGCACGGGGTGTATCTGCCCAAGGGCACCCCCAAGCCGGTGATCGATCGCCTGAATGCGGCGCTGCAGGCCGCGCTCAAGGATCCGGAGGTGCGGCGCAAGCTGGTCGAGCTCGGCGCCGAGATCGTGCCGCCCGAGAAGCAGACCCCCGAGGCGCTGCGCAGCTGGCTCAAGGCCGAGATCGATCGCTGGACGCCGATCATCCGGGCCGCCGGCGCCTACGCCGACTGACCCACGCTCCGTTCGCGGCGCGCCGGCACCTGCAGCCAGCCTGCCGCGAACCAGTCGTGCAGCACCTGGGCGAGCGCCGAATCCGCGCTCACCCGGGCCAGTGTGGCGGGCTCGAGCCGGCGCTGGTCGGCCAGACGGCGCAGCAGGGCGCGGGCGGTGCCCGGCGGGTGCAGCGATTCGCCGTTGATGAACAGATGGCTGCCCCGCCATGCCAGCCGGGTGCGCCGGTCGGCGATCACGCCTGCCGCCTGGGCCTGGCCCCACCAGCGCGGCAGCGGCGGCACCCGAGCGGGAGGCTCGAACCAGACCTGCGGCTTGGGCTCGGTGAGAAAGCGCCCCAGGTAATCGTCGATCTGCGCCTGACTGGGCCGCCAGCCCGCGAGCCAGCGCGACATCGAGGCCGCGAGCGGCTCCGGGATGCGTCCCGGCTGCGCGGTGGGCGCGAGGCCGGGGTCCGTGTGTCGCGGGTCGGGGCCGCCGGGCTGGTCGGCGCAGTCGGCCAGAAAGCCGCGCAGCAGTTCATGCCTGGAGGGCGCCCGAAAGCCCACCGAGCAGGTCATGCACTCGCCCTCGGCGGTGCCTTCATGCGCCCACTGCGGCGGCAGGTAGAGCATGTCGCCGGGTTCGAGCACCCAGCTCTCGGTGGGCTCGAACTGCGCGAGGATGCGCAGCGGCGCGTCGGGCAGCAGTGCTGACGCGCCCGGCGGCGCGATGCGCCAGCGGCGCCGGCCCTGCACCTGCACCAGGAACACATCGTAGGAGTCGGTGTGCGGGCCCACGCCGCCGCCATCGGACGCCCAGCTGATCATCAGGTCATCGAGCCGTGCATCGGGCAGGAAGCGGAAGCGGTCGAGCAGGGCGCGGGCCGCGGGCGCGTGCAGGTCCATGCCCTGCACCAGCAGGGTCCACTGCCGTTGCCGCGTGTCGGGCAGCGCGGCCGCCTCGATCGGGCCGTGGCTGACCTGCCAGCGCCGGCCACGGCGACTCACCAGCCGCGACTCGACATCATCGCGTCCCGCCATCTCGAAGAGCGCCTCGCGCGAGACGGGCGGGGTGATTCCCGGAATGGCGTTTCTCACCAGCAGGGGGCGACGTTGCCACTGCCGGCGCATGAACTGGTCTACACTGACTTCGCCCAGCGGCGGTGGGTGGTTGCGCATCGATCTCGAATACAGGGAGCAGGGCATGGGCGTGGGTGATGGCATGTGGGTCACGGTGCGCTATCGGCTGTTCGATTCCCAGGGCGAAGCGGTGGAAGACGCCGAGCGTGAGCTCACGTATCTGCACGGCGGCTTCGGGTCGGTGTTCCCCAAGATCGAGGCCGCGCTGGTCGGCCATGACGCGGGCTATGCCACCTCGGTGTATCTGCAGCCCGAAGACGGCTTTGGCGATTATGACGCCGAGCTGGTCAATCTCGCGCCGCGCAGTGAATTCCCCGAGCAGCTCGAGGTGGGCATGACCTTCGAGAGCCTGGGTGAGGGTGAGGACGAGCGCAACGGCATCTTCACCGTCACCGACTTCAACGAAGAGTCGGTGGTGCTCGATGGCAACCATCCGCTGGCCGGCATGTCGCTGCGCTTTGACCTTCGCATCACCGAGGTGCGCGAGGCCTCCGAGGAAGAGATCGAGCAGGAGCGCCGCATGGCGCTCGACAGCGATGGCGGCCTTGATCTGGGCAGCCTGCTCGATGAAACCGATGCCGGCGCGCCACGCGACCGGTCACGCCTGCACTAGCCGCCAGACGCGCCTGCGGCGAGCGTCTCTCGCCAGCGGTAGATCAGATCGAGCGCTTCACGCGGGCTGAGCTCGTCGGGCCGCAGCGCCTGCAGGGCATCGGCCACGGCCTGCAGCGCGGGGTCGGGCGCTGGCTGCGCGGCGGCGGGCTCGCTGGTCTGGCTCAGGTCGGCGGCGGGGCTCGTGTCGGCGAAAAGGTCTATCTGCGCGTCATCGGCCCGTGACTGGCTCTCGAGCGCCTCGAGCACCTGCGAGGCGGCGCGCACCACCGGCGCCGGCAGGCCCGCGAGGCGGGCCACCTGCAGGCCGTGGCTGCGGCTGGCCGGGCCGTCCTTCACCTCGTGCAGGAAGGCGATGCCGCCGCGGTGCTCCACCGCCGACAGGTGCCGGTTGATCACGCCGGCATGGCGCTGGGCCAGTCGCGTGAGCTCGAAGTAGTGGGTGGCAAAGAGCGTGAACGCCCGGTTGTGGGTGATCAGCCGCGAGGCGATCGCCTGCGCGAGCGACAGGCCGTCGAAGGTGGAGGTGCCGCGGCCGATCTCGTCCATGAGCACCAGCGACTGGTCGGTGGCGGCGTTCAGGATGGCCGCGGCCTCGGTCATCTCGACCATGAAGGTGGAGCGGCCCCCGGCGAGGTCGTCGGAGGCGCCGATGCGGGTGAAGATGCGGTCGATCGGGCCCAGGCGGCAGACATCGGCCGGCACCCAGCTGCCGCAATAGGCGAGCAGCACGATCAGCGCGGTCTGGCGCATGTAGGTGGACTTGCCGCCCATGTTCGGGCCGGTGAGCACCACCATGCGCTGGCGCTCGTCGAGCACGCAGTCGTTGGGCACGAAACGCTCGACCCCGGCCTGCACCACCGGATGGCGACCGGCGCGGATCTCGATGCCGGGCAGGGTCTGGAACTGCGGCGCCACCCAGCCCAGCGCCTGCGCACGCCGCGCGAGCGTGGCCAGCACGTCCACCTCGGCCACCGCGCGGCCGATCGCCTGCCAGGCCGGCACCCAGGCCGACAGCGCCTCGAGCAGGCCCTCGTAGAGCTCGCGCTCGCGGGCGAGCGCCCGTTCGCGGGCCGAGAGCGCCTTGTCCTCGAAGGCCTTGAGCTCGGGGGTGATGTAGCGCTCGGCGTTCTTCAGGGTCTGGCGGCGCCGGTAGTCGGCGGGCACCTTGTCGGCCTGGCCGTGGGTGATCTCGATGAAGAAGCCCTGCACGCTGTTGAAGCCCACCCGCAGGTTGGCGATGCCGGTGCGGGCGCGCTCGCGCTGCTCCATGGCGGCGAGGAAGTCGTCGCAGCCGGCGTCGATGCCGCGCAGCTCGTCGAGCAGCGGGTCATGGCCGTCGCGGAACACGCCGCCGTCGCGGGCCAGCGCAGCCGGCTCGTCGAGCAGCGCGGCCCGCAGCAGCGCCAGCGCCGGCTCGGGCGGCTGCAGCGCGTTCACCGCGTCGGCAAAGCCGGGCACGGGGGCGAGCAGCGCGGCCAGCTCGCGCACGGTGTCGCCAGCATCGCGCAATGCCGCGAGTTCGCGCGGGCGCGCGTTGCGCAGCGCGATGCGCGCGGCCACGCGCTCGAAGTCCACGCAGCGCGAAAGCACCGGCGCGAGCGCATCGGCCAGCCCGCCGGCCAGCTCGCCGATGCGCTGATGCCGCTGCGCGGCCGCCGCCTGCGAGCGCAGCGGCGCCTGCAGCCAGGCGCGCAGCCGGCGCGCGCCGGCGCTGGTGGCGCAGTGATCGAGCAGCGAGAGCAGGGTGGGCGCGGGCTCGCCGCGCAGGGTCTCGATGATCTCGAGGTTGCGCCGCGCGGCGGGGTCAAGCACCAGCAGCGCGTCGCCGTGATGCACCCGCAGGCCCTGCAGATGCGAGGGATCGCGGCCCTGCGTGCGCGCGGCATAGGCCACCAGCGCGCCGGCCGCGCCGATCGCCGCGGGCGCCTCGTCGGCGCCGAAGCCGGCCAGATCGGCCACCTGCAGCAGCTCGGTGAGCTGCCGGCGCGCACGGGTCTCGTCGAACTGCCAGTCGGGCGCGCGCGCCAGGGCCAGGCCGCGCAGCGTGTCGGCCGCACCCAGCGCGGTGAGCGCCTGGGTCGGGTCGAAGGATTCGGGGCAGAGCAGCTCGGCGGGCCGCAGCCGCTCGATCTCGGCGGCAAGACCGGCCGGATCGGTCTGCGCGAGCCAGCACTCGCCGCTGGCCAGCGACAGCCAGGCCAGGCCCATCACCCGCCCCTGGGGGCAGGCGGCCATCAGCATGCGCTCCTCGCGCTCGGGCAGCAGCGAGGCATCGGTGAGCGTGCCCGGGGTGACGATGCGGAGCACCCGCCGCTCCACCGGCCCCTTGCTGGTGGCGGGGTCGCCGATCTGCTCGCAGATGGCCACCGACTCGCCCAGCCGCACCAGGCGGGCCAGATACTGCTCGGCCGAGTGGAAGGGCACGCCGGCCATCGGGATGGGCTGACCGGCCGAGACGCCGCGCCGGGTGAGGGTGATGCCCAGCAGCCGCGCCGCGCGCTGCGCGTCGTCGAAGAACAGCTCGTAGAAGTCACCCATGCGGTAGAACAGCAGCCGCTCGGGGTGCTCGGCCTTGATGCGCAGGTACTGCTGCATCATGGGGGTGTGCGCCCCGAGCTCGCCATCAGGGCCGGGGGCGGGGCTGGGGGTCAGGGACGGGCCGTGGGCGGACATGGCCCGTGATTATCCGGCAGACGCGCCGCCGCGCTCAGCCCGGCCAGGTCAGTCGCACCGGATCGCTGCCGTCCCAGCCCTGCGCGGCCTCGCGAATGCCCCGGAAGATGCGCTCGCGCGCCGGGGTGAGGTCGGCCATCTCGATGACGGTGCCGGGGTGGCCCTCGTTCCAGAGGTACACGAAGCGGCCGCGCGCGCTGTCGCCCTGCTGGCCGATGGTGTAGCCGTTGGCCAGCGCCCAGCCCAGGCGCGCGTCGTAGTCGGCCGGCCAGCTCGACCAGTGCTGCATGCCCTCGTGGCCCGCGCGCAGGAAGTCGCGATACATGCTGGGCGTGTCGCAGCGCTGCTCGATGAGCTCCACCTGCACATCGCCCGAGTTGGCCAGGGCGATGGAGATGTGCACATCGTCATGGCGCTGGCCGCGATAGCTGAACTCGGTGACGGCCAGCCGATCGGTGTAGAACCACGGCCCCACGCCGCACACGTTCACCCAGTGCTTCATGGCCGCCTCGATGTCGCGCACCACGATGCCCACCTGACGGAACTCCCCGAAGAAACGGCTCATCTGACCACTCCCTGTATGCCCATGCGATCGGGGTATCGTATCGCCCGACCAACCCGAGGAGAGGCGATGCCGATCGATTTCTACACCTGGAACACCCCCAACGGCCGCAAGATCAGCGTGGCCCTCGAAGAGATGGAACTTCCCTACGCGGCCCATCCCATCGACATCGGCAAGGGCGAGCAGTTCGGCGAGGCCTTCCTGAAGATCAGCCCCAACAACCGCATTCCGGCCATCGTCGATCCCGACGGCCCGGGCGGCGCGCCGATCAGCGTGTTCGAGTCGGGCGCCATCCTGCTCTACCTGGCCGAGAAGACCGGCCGCTTCCTGCCAGCCGACATGCGCGCGCGGGTGCCGGTGCTGGAGTGGCTGATGTGGCAGATGGGCGGCTTCGGGCCCATGCCCGGGCAGGTGCATCACTTCCTGGGCGTGAAGGATCCGCAGGACC